>CAIPGC010000251.1 GCA_903864505.1 uncultured beta proteobacterium
TTCGTAAGGATGAGGTCGACAGTTCGATTCCGTCAAGCGGCACCATTGGTTAGTTTAAAGGCCTCTAAGTAGCGATACTCAGAGGCCTTTTTCATTGGTAAATTGGTCACTTGCGCTGCAACGACGTGCAAAGATCGCTATTGACAGCCACGGCAAAGCGGGGGTACCACCGAAATGGCCTTTAGAGAATGGCATTCATAAAGGGGCCAATCCTGCGTCCAAAAGGCAAAAGATCATAAAACAGAGAATGCGGGTATCGGGCGCAGAACGAATCACACAAACAAACCGCTGCAATCTCTGGCGGCAGTCTTCTGCCTGCTACGTGGGATTCGAATCATGTACCGACCATTGCCTTGATGTCCTTCATCAGGAGAAACAGGTGAAATGGATCGGACGGGCTAGGTTCGAACTCCCAGTTGAGGTACCACTGCCGGGCTGTTTCATCCTTGGCGTGGACGAGCAACGCGCGGATGCCTGCAATATCAGCCGCCTGCGCTGTGCGCAGCAAGGCGTCCTTGAGCAGCGCTTTGCCAAGTCCTGCTCCTTGGTGCTGCAGATCCACGGCAAGCCTGGCCAAAATCATCACGGGCACAGGATGCTGTGCAATGCCTTTGATCACGCGCGGAGCCGCCGTCGCTGGTTCAACGCTGCCCACAGTCAGGCTGTAGAAACCAACGACCGCACCTGAACAGCAACTCACATAGGTCTGCGAACTGTTGGACTTTTGATTGACCAGCGCGAAGCGCTGCAAAAACTGGTTCAATGCGGGCTGACCGCATTCGAATGAGTCAACAGCGTCTGAGGCGGCCAGCTTACGAACTGACTCGTAATTAAGCGAACTCAACCAAGTAACCCCGGCTCAGCCAAAAGCTTCTTGAGTCTGGGCTTGGCACCAACGGGCTGGTCTAGCGCACTCTGAAACGCCAGCCATTGCTCGGCACTCAGTTCAAAACGTGTTCGATCTGCCAGAGTTTGATTCGCGGCAACGATGCCAGCATCCAGCAAAAACTCGCTGACATTCTTATGCGCCACACGCGCCGCCTCCTGTAGCAACTGCTTCACAGGAGTGCTGGCACGCACATCGATGCGCTCGGATTTGGAATGAACAACTGCGGTCATGGTGGCTACTTTCCTGAAAAAGTATCCCATCATAACGTCCGGACAACGTCCTGACAAGCGGCGTTCCAAATGGTGTCATTCCAAATGGAACACGCACTCAGGAGCCCAAAAACAAAAAACCCGCACGGGGCGGGGTTCTTGACAACTGGCGGTGGGCGCAGTCTGGACCTAACCCGTCTCTGGTGAAAATTCCCGTTAACAGGGAAATTAACAGGGATTTTTGAATGTTCTAGCTGGCCAGGCGTATGCCAACCCACCGCATTGCCAATATTGGCGCGGGTTTGAAGCAGTTCGTCGAAGTTCGCACCGAAAATTAACAGGGAATTTTTGCCAACCTAACAGGGAATTGCAGAGCACATTGCAGGGAAACTCATGAACTTTTCCTGGCGTTGCTGAGGTCGTTCGAGTCACCTGTTGGAACTCAGGCAGGTGCTAGCTCCAGTTTGATACGACGGCCGAGTGCCGCCGCCGCACCGGCCAAAGTGGTCAAAGTCAGACTGGTGTCGTTCTCATCGAGTAAGCGGTTGAGGGAGGCGCGACTGGTTCGCATCTTCTTCGCCATCGCGGTCTTGGTCAACTTTTGAGCCGACATTTCCTGCTCGATTTGCCAGGCAATCACCCGCTTTACCGCCACCGCGGTTACCTCTTCGAGCATGCCCTCCTCTGCGAGGAAATCATCAAAATCGCTTCCAATATTTTGCTTTTTCATTTTTGCCTCTTCAAAAGTTTGAGCCGCTCTTTGGCCAAGTCCAATTCCGGTTTGGGAGTCTTCTGCTCCTTCTTGATAAATCCGTGGAGGAGCACCATCGTGTCGCCATCGAGCACGAATAACACCCGGGCAATGCGTGTACTCAACCGCGTGCGGACTTCCCAAATGCCACTATCTAAATGAGCGACCAACGGCATGCCGAGGGGCCACCCGAATTGAACGGTCTTGATGTCTTCACCGATTGACTTACGGTCAACGACAGGGAGGTCCTTCAGCCATTCACGAACCGGCTCACCGCCGGCATCCGTCATGAAA
>CAIPGC010000252.1 GCA_903864505.1 uncultured beta proteobacterium
GCGGCGCTCAAAGGTTGCTTCAATGGCGCGGCGCACTTCGGATGGGTCAAGTACGGTGTCATCCAGTAGCACCGACAAATCGAAGTAATCCTTCATTCGTGTGTTGGCCAGCCCCAGCAGGCACACAGCATGGAATTTCTCAGCGATGACCGTGTATTTCGGATAAGCCCGCAGTTGCGGTGCTGGAAAATCCTCCAGCAGTACCGGGTAGCTGATAGCCTGTGGTGCCGGAGTCACCGCGTCACCGAACCCGATATCAACTTGCAGAGCAACGCGCGCACCATCGAGCTTGGCTTGAATATCGATCCGCACACCTCCATAGCCTGCCTCCTTGCGGATAACGGCCCCCTTGACTGAATCGGGGTCAAACACCACCCCGTCTTCCGCTTGGGTCAGGCAAATTTCCCTAAAAGTCTTGACCGCGGTGTCGACATCATCAGGGCCAAAGCCCAAAAGGTCGGCATCACGGGTGGGCCGGTGCGCAACGTCATACCAAAGCGTGAACAGCAGCGCCCCCTTGAGCAGGAAATTAGACGCGTGGTCGGAAACGGACAATCGGTACAGCAGACGTTCCAGACCGTAATGTGTGAGCGTCAAATTGAAGTCTTGCTTGGTCGCATCGGCGTGTTGCTTCAAACGTGCCCGGACCGATGCGGCCAGATTCCGACTCATGTTGTCACGCTTTCCAGGTATGGGCGCATGACATTGGCCACGCGGTCAACGGTAGCGAAATGCCAGATATCGTCCATTGTGAATTTTCGTTGCGCCCAGCCATCGCGCAGGGCTTCCAGGGCAACATCCAGCCCGATCTTGTTGCGGTATTTGAAGCAATCAGCCACGGTCTTGGCAGCGTTAAACACAGGCACTTTCACGCCATCTACCGGCAGATGCTCAATGCCATCGGTGAATGCAGCCCCTGACATTCGAACAGGACGAATTTTGGGTTGGTCAAGCCGTGGAATGGGTGCGCGATTCTCGATGGCAAGCCATACCTCAAACGGTGCCTGGGTTCCGATGCCATGCACACGCAATGCGGAAAGCAGACACACCACTCCCTGCGGCACGCGCAGCGCCACTTCCGCCAGTGACCGGTGTTCGCTGATGGCAAGACCTGGCAGGCCATACACCCCTCGAGCAACTCTTTCTAGCTTTCCAGCGGCAACCAGTCGACTGAGGACAATGGTTGGCAGTTCCTGATGCGCCAGATCCCGAGCACGCAACAGCGGTTTTGTCCTGGCAAGTTCCAGGACAGCCTGCTCATATGTGGAATGGGAGCGTAGATTCATGATGCAAGTATGTTGCAATTTATATGTATTTGTCAATAAAATACATTCAATAGCAACACATAAGCTCGCTCAAACCTGCTGTCGTACCACGGGCCGGCATCATCCGGCCGCAGAAGGCGTATCTGGATTGGCATGCGAAGGAAGTGTTTAAGGCGCCAGGGCGGGATTGAAATGTATTTGCTACGCTTTTTATAGCTGCTTGCGCACATCCCAAAAGGGCTAACGCTCAATTTGGCCCATAAACTCACTCCCACC
>CAIPGC010000253.1 GCA_903864505.1 uncultured beta proteobacterium
AGCCGATGTTGTACTTTTTGTGCTGGATGCCCGAGCCGGATTGTCGGCGCAGGACCACGATATTGCCAAATACCTGCGAAAGCTGGGCAAGCGCTGTGTGTTGGTCGCGAATAAGTCAGAAGGCATGGCGGAAGGGCTGCAACTGGTCGAATTTTTTGAACTTGGCCTAGGGGAAGTGTTCCCGGTTTCGGCAGCGCATGGGCAGGGAATCCGTCAACTCGTCGATATTGCTTTGGATCCTTTGGCGTCAGTTGATGACGAACCTGCAGAGGCATCGTCCGGAGCGATCAAATTGGCCGTGGCGGGACGGCCCAATGTGGGCAAGTCAACCTTGATCAATACTTGGCTTGGTGAAGAGCGTTTGGTGGCATTTGACCTGCCAGGGACCACGCGGGATGCAATTTCTGTTCCATTTGAGCGCCACGGTCAGAAATTTGAGCTGATTGATACGGCGGGCCTGCGTCGACGAGGGCAGGTTTTCGAAGCCATCGAAAAATTTTCCGTCGTCAAGACCTTGCAGGCGATTGAATCTGCCAGCGTTGTTCTGCTGTTGATTGATGCTACCCAGGGTGTTACAGACCAGGATGCACATATTGCAGGCTACGTTCTTGAGTCTGGCAGGGCGGTGGTGGTGGCCGTCAATAAATGGGATGCCGTAGATGAATACCAGCGCGAACTGGTCAAGCGTTCCCTGGAGACCCGATTGGGATTTTTGAAGTTTGCAGCATTGCATCTCATCTCCGCCCAAAAAAGACAGGGGCTGGGGCCTTTGTGGGACTCCATTGCGCAAGCATACCGGGCCGCCAATTGCAAAATGTCAACACCAGTGCTCACGCGGCTGCTGCTGGAAGCGGTGCAATTTCAAAATCCGAAGAAATCGGGCATGTACCGTCCAAAGCTTCGCTATGCCCATCAGGGGGGAATGAACCCGCCTATCATCGTGATTCACGGAAATTCGCTGGAACACGTTACCGATTCCTACAAACGTTTTCTCGAAGGTAGATTTCGCAAGGAGTTTGACTTGGTCGGCACACCATTGCGCATTGAAATGAAATCCGCACAAAATCCATACGCTAGGAAAGGTAGCGACTGAGGTTTTTACCAATTGACCGACATCCTTTTCTGGGGTGTGGTATCGTCTGGCCCTATTCAATTTTCTGAACACGGAGAATATCGTGAGCAACAAAGGCCAATTACTGCAAGACCCCTTTCTCAACGCTTTGCGAAGAGAACACGTCCCGGTATCCATTTATCTGGTCAATGGAATCAAGTTACAAGGGCAAGTGGAATCATTCGACCAGTACGTTGTGCTGTTGCGCAATACGGTTACCCAAATGGTTTACAAGCATGCAATTTCGACAATCGTTCCTGGACGTGCGGTTAATTTAACGCCGGCCGACTTGGATCCAACCACCCCTGCTTGAAACTCTGTGCCGTCCCACAACTGTTGTACTGACGCGCTGAATTTTCCATCCATTTGACAGCATCGCCTCCATCTGAATTTGTGCCTGCTATATTGGTGGGCGTGGACTTCGGTGAACCCAATTTCGACCATGAATTGGAAGAGTTGGGCATGCTTGCCGAAACCGCAGGACTTAAGCCTGTGGAGCGCATTACCTGCAAGCGCAAGGCACCCGATGCCGCCTTGTTCATCGGTTCTGGAAAAGCCGACGAAATCAAGTTGCTGGCGACGCAAGTGGGTGCGCAGGAGGTGTTGTTTGATCAGAGCTTGAGTCCGGGTCAGCAACGCAACCTTGAGCGACATTTAGAAATGCCGGTCAATGACCGGACTTTTCTGATTCTGGAGATTTTTGCACAACGGGCTCGCAGCCACGAAGGCAAGCTGCAGGTGGAACTAGCACGGTTGCAGTACCTCAGTACACGCCTGGTTCGCAGGTGGTCGCATCTGGAGCGCCAGCGCGGTGGCATCGGTACACGCGGAGGTCCTGGCGAAACGCAGATCGAACTCGACCGCCGCATGATTGGTGAAAATATCAAGCGAACCAAGGAGCGTTTGGTTAAGGTGCAACGCCAGCGCCAAACCCAGCGACGCCAGCGCGAACGACGTGATGCGTTTAACATTTCCATCATTGGTTACACCAATGCAGGTAAATCGACGCTCTTCAATGCCCTGGTAAAGGCGCGCGCCTATGCCGCAGATCAGCTTTTTGCGACTTTGGATACGACGACCCGAAAACTCTATCTGGGCGATGCTTCTCGAACGGTCTCATTGTCCGATACGGTTGGCTTTATTCGCGATCTTCCGCACGGGTTGGTGGATGCATTCAAGGCTACTTTGCAAGAGGCAGTAGATGCAGATTTGCTGCTGCATGTTGTAGATGCATCCAATCCGAACTTTGCCAACCAGATTGAGCAGGTACAGAAGGTGCTGGCAGAAATAGGTGCGGACCATATTGCGCAGATATTGGTTTTTAACAAGGTGGATGCCCTTGCGCCCGAACTGCAGCCAATACGGCTGGAGGATGAGTACGAGATCGATGGTATTCAGACTCCGCGGATCTTTGTGAGCGCACGAACCCTTTCCGGTGTACCTGCACTCCGAGAGAGGTTGTCTGCGATATCCGGTTTGAGCAAGGAAGCGCAGGAAAATGGTGTGAATTGTCCTCTGAGTGCAGAACAGCTGCGGGATTGGGCACAATCGGGTCTAGATGTTCACGAGATGACGAAATGAAATTTCACGATCGATTACAGGGCTTTCCAAGGGTGTCGCTTCCGCGCTGGTGGAGGCGTATGTTCAATTTGAACGATCCGCAATGGGGACGTGGCAAGGAAGATCCAGTAAAGCCAGGGAAAACTACGCAATCCGGACCTCCGGATCTGGACGAACTGTGGAAGGATTTCAACCGCAAGCTAGGTTCGCTTTTTGGCAAGAATAAGAATCCGCAAAAAGGCGAAAATGGTGGCTCTGGTGGCGGTGGATTTCAACCAGACATGAAGAACGCCGGTATTGGGGTTGGGCTGATTGTGGGCGTGCTGGTCCTTATCTGGCTTGGTACCGGATTCTTCATTGTGCAAGAGGGTCAGCAGGCAGTTATTACCCAATTCGGGAAATACAAAAGCACGGTCTATGCAGGGTTTAACTGGCGGCTTCCGTATCCGATCCAGCGCCATGAACTAGTATTTGTGACGCAGATTCGGTCGGTGGATGTGGGGCGAGATACCGTGCTCAAGGCCACCGGGCTGCGCGAGTCGGCCATGTTGACCCAGGACGAAAACATTTTGGATATCAAATTCGCGGTGCAATACCGGTTGAGTGATGCCCGAGCCTTTTTGTTTGAGAGCAAGAACCCTGCGGAAGCGGTTGTGCAGGCCGCGGAGACTTCCGTGCGAGAGGTGTTGGGAAAGATGAAAATGGATGCCGCACTGTCCGAGGAGCGTGATCAGATCGCACCACGGGTGAGGGCGTTGATGCAGAGTATTCTGGATCGTTACAAAGTAGGTGTGGAAGTGGTTGCGATCAACCTGCAGCAGGGCGGAGTACGCCCACCCGAACAGGTACAGGCATCGTTTGACGATGTGCTCAAAGCCGGACAGGAGCGCGAACGTGCGAAAAATGAAGCGCAAGCCTACGCCAACGATGTTATTCCACGTGCTGTCGGATCTGCGTCGCGTCTGAAGGAAGAGGCGGAGGCCTACAAGTCTCGCGTGGTTGCTCAGGCACAGGGTGATGCGCAGCGGTTTCGTTCCGTGTTTAACGAATACCAAAAGGCCCCGCAGGTGACCCGGGACCGCATGTACCTCGATGCGATGCAGCAAATCTACAGCAATGTGACCAAGGTGCTGGTGGAGTCCAAGCAGGGTTCGAACTTGCTGTACCTGCCATTGGACAAGGTGCTGCAAATGGGCGGCGGGTCTGAGGTGGGCTCAAGTGCAAACGGCACGACGCCTGCGGCTCCAGTTCCGCCAGCCAATACTTTATCCAGCGATGCGCGTAGCCGGGAAGCCGCCCGAACCCGCGAACGTGATTCTCGGTAGGAGTTTTTGATGAATCGGATTGGATTAGTAGTTTCATCGGTGTTGGTGCTGCTCGCACTTGCAAGTTCAACTCTGTTCGTGGTTGATCAACGCCAGTTCGGTGTGGTCTACGCGTTGGGACAGATCAAGGAAGTGATCACGGAGCCGGGGTTGAACTTCAAGCTGCCGCCTCCGTTCCAGAACGTTTCCTACATTGATAAGCGCCTGTTGACTCTGGATAGCACCGATACCGAACCCATGCTGACAGCGGAGAAACAGCGAGTGGTGATTGACTGGTACGTGCGCTGGCGTATTTCTGAGCCGAGCGAATACATCCGCAATGTGGGACTGAATGAAACCGCAGGTGCAAACCAGCTCAACCGCGTGGTTCGCAACGCGTTTCAAGAAGAGATAAATAAGCGCACGGTCAAGGAACTGTTGTCCCTAAAGCGCGAAGATTTGATGACCGACGTGAAGACGGAGGTGTTGGACAAGGTGCGCGGCGCCAAGCCCTGGGGTGTCGATGTAGTGGACGTCCGTATCACCCGCGTGGACTACGTGGAAGCGATTACGGAGTCGGTGTACCGACGTATGGAAGCTGAACGCAAGCGGGTAGCCAATGAGTTGCGTTCCACCGGCGCTGCCGAGGGTGAGAAAATTCGTGCCGATGCTGATCGTCAGCGCGAGGTCACGGTTGCCAATGCGTACCGGGATGCGCAGAAGATCAAAGGCGAAGGCGATGCCGAAGCGGCCCGAATTTACGCAGAGTCTTTTGGTCGGGATCCCCAGTTCGCGCAGTTTTATCGGAGCCTGGATGCCTACAAGGCATCGTTCAGCAACCGAACCGATGTGATGGTACTGGACCCTTCCTCGTCAGAGTTCTTCAAGGTCTTTCGCGCCGGTGGCAGCCTCGTTGCCCCCAGTCCGAAGAAATAGTCTTTGGACACCGATACGTTTTGGCTGGCCCTGGCTCTGGTCCTGATTATCGAAGGGCTGTTTCCTTTTACCTCTCCCGGCGGGTGGCGAAAGATGTTTGTACAGCTGCTGCAACTTAGTGATGGCCAGATTCGCTCTTTTGCCCTGATAAGTATTTTGAGTGGTCTGGTGATGATTTGGTGGCTCGCTCCCTGAAAAGGCTTCTGTAAGCCCGGTAAAATCGCAGTTTTAATAGCTTCCTATACGACATGTCTGCTTGGGTCCTGCCGGATCATATTGCCGATGTACTGCCCTCCGAGGCGCGGCACATCGAGGAAATACGAAGAGACCTGCTGGACATGGCGCGCTGCTATGGCTATGAGTTGGTCATTCCGCCGTTGCTGGAGCATCTGGAGTCTCTGCTGTCGGGTACCGGTAAAGCGCTGGACCTGCAAACCTTCAAACTAGTAGACCAGTTGTCTGGTCGCATGATGGGCCTGCGCGCTGACAGTACGCCACAGGTGGCACGCATTGATGCTCATTTGCTTAACCGGGTAGGGGTGACCCGCCTTTGCTACTGCGGGCCAGTACTCCATACCCGCCCAAGCGGTCCGCATGCGACCCGCGAGCCCTTGCAGTTTGGTGCTGAAATCTATGGACATTCAGGCTTGGAGGCCGATCTGGAAGTGTTGACGCTGGCGCTCGATTGCGCCAAGGCGGCCAATGTCAGTGCAGTACGTGTTGATATGGCCGATGCACGCATCGTGCATGCCCTGCTTCGAGGCGCTTGGCTCGACCCTGCCACCCTGGCGCAAGTACACGCCGCATTAGCCGCCAAGGATGCCAGTGAACTTAAATCTTTGTGCCGCAACGCGCCAACTCATGTCAGCGACGCATTGCAGAGTCTGGTGACACTCTACGGTGATGAACACATGCTGCAGGACGCCCAGCGTGCGTTGCCTGCGTTACCGGAGATTCAGGATGCACTTGTTCAGTTGAAATGGTTGTCACGCCATCTGGAGCATCCCAGCGTGTCGTTTGATCTGGCCGATCTGCGTGGCTACGCCTACTACAGCGGCGCGATGTTTTCGCTTTATGCCCCGGGTGCCAGCGATGCGCTGGCCCGTGGCGGGCGTTACGACGAAGTGGGTTTGGTGTTTGGGCGCAAGCGCCCGGCAGTTGGGTTCAGTCTGGATGTGAAATCGGTGGCGGCAGTTGCCGCCGAACGTCCTCTTCGGGCTGCGATCCGCGCTCCTTGGGGCGAAGGTAGTGCGTTGCGCACCGCGATTGGGGCGCTGCGCCAGGGCGGTGAGACCGTCGTCTGCGTATTACCAGGCCACGAAAGTGAAGTTGATGAGTTCCAGTGTGACCGCGAGCTTAGCCAGGTGGCCGGTCAGTGGGTCGTGAAAACTATCTGAGAAACCTTGAAATGAAAACAACCAAAGGGCGTAATGTAGTGGTCGTGGGCACCCAGTGGGGTGACGAAGGAAAGGGCAAACTGGTCGACTGGCTGACTGAGAGTTCCCAGGGGGTTGTGCGCTTTCAGGGCGGTCACAATGCAGGGCATACTCTGGTCATCAATGGTGTCAAGACGGCATTGCACCTGATTCCCAGCGGCATCATGCGTCCCGGCGTGAAGTGCTATATCGGCAATGGCGTTGTCCTGTCCACAGGCAAACTGTTCGAAGAGATTGAAGGTCTGGAGAAAATGGGGGTCGAGGTGCGCACCCGGTTGCGCATCAGCGAGGCCTGCCCGTTGATTCTGCCGTTCCATGCTGCGCTGGATGTTGCCAGGGAAGTTGCGCGTGAGAAGGGCGGTAGTGCAAAAATAGGCACCACCGGGCGCGGCATTGGCCCTGCGTACGAAGACAAGATTGCCCGCCGTGCGCTGCGCGTTCAGGATCTCAAGTATCCCGAGCGCTTTGCGGCCAAGCTGCGCGAACTGCTGGACCTCCACAACCACGTTCTGACGACGTATCTGGGGTCGGTTGATTTTGATTTTGGTGAGACGTTGCACCCGTTCATGAAAGACGGGCGCGTAGAGTTCGAGCCGGTTTTCAGCCAGGCCATGCGCCATGCAGAACTGATCAAACCGATGATTGCCGATGTATCTCGCGAACTTAACGATGCCCATGCCAAGGGGGCCAACTTGTTGTTCGAGGGTGCCCAAGGCACGTTGCTCGACATTGACCACGGCACTTACCCTTACGTGACCTCCAGCAACTGTGTTGCTGGCAACGCGGCGGCCGGTGCAGGGGTTGGACCGGGCATGCTGCACTATATTCTGGGTATTACCAAGGCTTATTGCACCCGTGTGGGTGGCGGACCCTTTCCCACCGAACTCGAGTGGGAGGAGCCTGGCACTCCGGGATACCACATGAGCACAGTGGGCGCAGAAAAGGGCGTGACCACAGGGCGTTCACGGCGCTGTGGCTGGTTTGATGCCGCTTTGCTCAAGCGCTCTGCCCAGGTCAATGGCCTGTCCGGGCTTTGCATTACCAAGCTCGACGTGCTCGATGGCTTGAAGGAGCTGATGCTGTGCACGGGTTATGAAGTGGACGGTGAGGCGATCGATATCCTGCCTATGGGTGCCGACGAAATTGCACGTTGCAAGCCTGTCTATGAGGTGCTGGACGGTTGGAGCGACAGCACAGTGGGTGTCACCCAATACGATCGCTTGCCGGTAAATGCACGCTTGTACCTGCAGCGCATTGAACAGGCGACTGGTGTGCCGATTCACATGGTCTCGACCGGACCGGATCGTGACCACACCATCATGATGCGCCATCCGTATCTGCCCGACTAGGGCGTTTCGTTTAGCCAATAGGGCCTTTAGCCCCCGTCAATACTGCGCAGGCAGCTATAAATACAGGAGCAATACGATGTTGACAGAAGATGGTAAACACCTCTACGTGAGTTACGACGAGTACCACAACCTGATTGAAAAGCTGGCTATAAAGGTTCATCAGTCTGACTGGAAGTTCGACACCATTTTGTGCCTGGCGCGCGGGGGCATGCGCCCTGGCGATATCTTGTCGCGGATTTTTGATAAGCCGCTTGCAATCATGTCGACCAGTTCCTATCGCTCTGACGCCGGTACGATTCAGGGACATCTCGATATTGCCCACTACATCACCACGCCCAAGGGCGAGATTGCCGGGCGAGTCCTGTTGGTCGATGACCTGGCCGACTCGGGCCACACACTCAAGGCAGTAATCCACCAGCTCAAAAACAACTACAAACCCATTACCGAGTTGCGTAGCGCGGTCATCTGGACCAAGGCCATGTCCACTTTCGCGCCGGACTATTCGGTCGAATTTCTATCCACCAACCCCTGGATTCACCAGCCTTTTGAAAGCTACGACGCGTTGCGACCCGAGCAACTGATACAAAAGTGGAGCGTTTGACGCGCGGCGACCACCATGGCTCAGCAAATTACCGAACTCATTCACCACCCATACGTTCCTCCTCAGGGCTTTGAAGCGCCGCAACCGGGTGTCTATAAGGCTTCCACCGTATTTTTTCCCACTGTGGCGGCGATGCGCAGTCGGGAGTGGAAGGATAAATCTGCCTATACCTACGGGCTGCATGGAACGCCAACCACCTATGCCCTCGAGGAGCGTCTGTGTACGCTTGAGGGCGGCCTGCAGTGCGTTCTCGTTCCCAGTGGCCTGGCTGCCGTGGCAACCGTTGCAATGTCCGTGCTCAAGACCGGTGACGAGTTGCTGATTCCCGACAACGTGTATGGCCCCAACAAGGCGTTCGCTGAAGGTGAACTCAAGGCCTGGGGAATCACCCACCGGGTCTATGACCCGATGGATGCCGACGATCTCGACAGCAAGATTGGTCCTGCAACCAGGTTGGTCTGGGTCGAGGCCGCCGGTTCAGTCACCCTGGAATTTCCGGACCTGATTGCACTGGTTCGCATTTGCAAGCGCCGGGGCGTGACGGTTGCACTGGACAATACCTGGGGTTGCGGTCTTGCTTTCAAGCCCTTTGATTTGTTGCCGCACGATGAGCCGGGGCTTGGCGTGGACATTTCAGCCCATGCACTCACCAAATATCCCAGCGGTGGTGGCGACGTACTGATGGGCAGCGTCATGACCCGTGATGCCGGACTTCATTTGCGCCTCAAACTGACCCACATGCGTCTGGGTCTGGGGGTCGGTGCCAACGATGCCGAAGCCGTGCTGCGCGCCCTGCCCAGCGTGGCTTTGCGCTACCGCGCCCACGACCTGACCACCCGTGAGTTGGCCCAGTGGTGCCAAATGCAACCCGAGTTTGCCCAGGTACTGCATCCGGCTCTCCCGGAATCACCTGGCCATGCCCAATGGAAGCGTTTGTGCATCAACGGAGTGGGCGGCGCGGCGGGGCTGCTGAGCGTGGTCTTTGATGCAGGCTTTACTCAGTCGAAGGTGGATGCCTTTTGCGACGCGCTAAAACTTTTTCGCCTGGGCTATAGCTGGGGAGGGCCTATCAGCCTCGTAGTTCCGTACGACCTGGCATCGATGCGCACGGACTGGCCAAAACATCTTGCCCAAGGTTGCGTGGTTCGATTTGCGGTGGGACTGGAAGCCTTTGAAGATCTCCGCGAAGACCTCGCGCAAGCATTGCAGGTATTGCGCTCCCCCGCGCTTTCCTGAGTACGAAGCATCGGGCGACTGCAATAGACTATTTCCATGCTTCCGTCATCGCCTGAACCGACGTCATCACCCTATATTCCTCCGGCTTCGGAGATGCCCGTCAAAACGGTGGCGGTACTGCCTGCACGTGCCATTGTGCGGTGGCTTGCGAAGGGTGCACGTGACATACAGGCGTATCCGGGCATCGCTGCCTTTTACGGCGTGTCGTTCTGGGCGATGGCTTTCGTACTGGGTAGCGTATTCAGGACCCGCCCTGAGTACACCATGTCGATTGCCTCCGGGTGCCTGTTGCTTGGACCGTTCCTGGCGCTGGGACTGTACGAGGTAAGTCGCCGCCGGGAGCAGGGACTTCCCGCGGAGTTGACCGCTTCGGTGATCTGCTGGCATTCACATATCCGCAGCATGGGAATGCTCGTTCTGGTGCTGATCGTGCTCGAACTGCTGTGGGGGCGGGCATCGCTGATTGTGTTCGCAGTGTTTTTCAACACCGGCATGCCCTCCACCACCGGTGTCATCCAGGCAGTCTTCAACCCTGAGAATTGGGAGTTTGTGGTGGCTTATACGCTTGTAGGTGGCTTTTTTGCCGCGCTGGTCTTCGCTCTGTCGGTGGTGTCCATCCCCATGATTCTGGACCGCGACACCGATGCCATCTCTGCTGCAATCACCAGCCTCGAAGTGGTACTTCGGAACACGCCTGTCATGTTGATCTGGGGTGCAACCATCACGTTGCTGGTCGGGTTTGCGCTGGCACTTCCCTTCAGTGCGGGGCTGGTGCTGGTGGGGCCTCTGATGGGACACGCAAGCTGGCACGCTTACCGCGCAGCCGTCCAATGGCCCTGATTTGATGGGCTTCGTGGTGGTACAGTGTCGGCAACTACAGAAAGCATACTTTGGCAACACCCAACTACGGATACGAGAAGCGCCAGAAGGAACTGGCCAAGAAGCGCAAGAAGGAAGACAAGCTCAAGGAAAAGAACGAGCGCAAGTCCCAGGGCACGTCCGAAACCAGCGACACACCCGACCAGGACGCTACATCGCCCTCCGGTAGCCAGCCTGACCCGCTGGCCTGACCCGAGCACAGCAGAGCGCGCTACCTCGAACCACCAGCCAGCAGCGATGTTGCGAGTTGTTGCATGGACTCAGCGTCGCGATCCTCAGCGGTAACGGCCTGGGCCAGGGGATATTGCACAAAATTGCGCGCTATTGACTGCAGATACACCGGGTCGTAATGTTCGGTTAGCAGATCGCTCACCACCTTCTCCACGTTACCACTGAGCACTTGCTGCTTCCAGGCATCGACCACCGCTTTGCCACGAAATTGCGCCAGCACATCCAGCCGCTCGCAGAAATGGGTGGTATCTTTGACAAAGAAGTCGTAATCCTCCATCAGCAGCGCGACACGCTGCGCATGGGGCAGCGTCAGATTCAGGCACGCGCTGGTGCGCATGCGCTCGACCAAGGGCGATGCAATCGATACATTGCCCACCTTCTTGCTCTCGCTTTCGACATACACGGGACGAAGCGGGTCGAAACGGCGCAACGCGTCCCACACCAGAGTGTCAAACCGCTTCTGGCTCGGCTGGGGCAGGCCGGGGATGGCACCGAGCACTGAACTGCGGTGGTTGGCCAGCGCCTCCAGATCCAGGACCTGTGCACCTGATGCTGCCAATGCGTGCAGCAACCGCGTCTTGCCCGAACCGGTAGTACCGCACACCACCCGGAAATCGAGCGATGCGACGCGTTGCCTCAGGTCCTCCACCAACGCTGCACGGAATGCCTTGTAGCCCCCTTCGACCAGCGTGACCCGAAAACCAATCTGGTCCAGGATCAGGGACAAGGAGCCGCTGCGCTTGCCACCGCGCCAGCAATAGGCCAGTGGCCTCCAGTCGCGCGGCTTATCGAGTACCTCGCGCTCGATGTGGTTTGAAATGTTGCGTGCGGCGATGGCCGCGCCGCGTTTTTTTGCTTCGAACTGGTTGACCTGCACGTACATGGTGCCAATCATCTTGCGCTCGTCGTTGTAAAGGGTCGGCCAGTTCACCGCACCGGGCAGGTGGTCAAGCGCAAACTCGGCTTCGCTGCGGGCATCGATGATGGTGTCGAACTCAGCGAGTTGCTGCAGCACGTCGGTGGCGGCCAGGAGGGTCAGGCTCATGCAATCATTTTCTTTAGAGTCGGCCAAACGGTGTTGAGGATCAGGGGATGCGCCGCTTCGGTGGGATGAATGCGGTCGCTTTGAAACAGTCGAGCCGCATCGGGTCCATCAGCAACACCCTTGAGCAGGAAGGGCACCAGCCCAGCCTTGGTGGCCTTGGCCACGGCAACATAGGTGTTGGCAAACTTTTCGGCGTAGTCCTGCCCGTAATTGGGCGGCATTTGCATGCCCAGCAATAGCACTCTGGCCCCGCTGGCTTGCGCGGCCCGTGTCATGGCCTGCAGATTGTCCTGCGTCATTTGCAAAGGCAGACCGCGCAGTGCATCGTTGCCACCGAGTTCAATGACCACCAGCGTGGGCTGATGGACGGTAAGCAGGTCGCCCAGGCGCGAGCGCCCGCCCGACGTGGTGTCACCACTGATACTTGCGTTGACAACCGTGGCCGGTATCCCTTCCTTCCGCAAGCGTTGCTTCAGCAGGGCAACCCAGCCGCTGCCGCGTTTGAGTCCATACTCGGCACTCAACGAATCTCCCACCACCAGTATCGTCGCTGCGCGAGCGCCGGGCGCTGCTGCCAAGGCCGGGCCGTAAAGCCCCGCCCAACCCAGCAGCACGCCAAGCGCGATACAGTACCGTCGAACCCACGAAAACCCCATGACTGATTCCATTGTTTCTGTTGAGCGCATATGCAAGTCGGTGACCGATTCCACCGGAACGCTGCAGATCCTGCGCGACATCGATTTTGCACTCAAAGCACGGGAAACCGCCGCCATCGTTGGCGCATCCGGTTCAGGAAAGAGCACCTTGCTCTCGATCATCGCCGGACTCGATACCCCCACCAGCGGTACCGTGCGCCTTGCCGGGACCGATCTTTTTTCTCTGGATGAAGATGACCGGGCCGCTTTACGGGCGCAGAAAGTAGGCTTTGTGTTCCAGAGTTTTCAACTCATGGGCAACCTCACCGCCCTGGAAAACGTCATGCTGCCGCTGGAACTGGCCGCACGCAAGGATGCCCGCAAACTCGCCACCGATATGCTGACCCGTGTCGGACTGTCGCAACGGCTCGGGCATTACCCCCGGGTGCTCAGTGGTGGCGAACAGCAGCGGGTGGCGCTGGCGCGTGCTTTCGTCGTACACCCGGCGGTGTTGCTGGCCGACGAACCCACGGGTAGCCTGGACTTTGCCACGGGTGAAAAAGTGATGGAACTGATGTTCGATCTCAACCGTGAGCAGGGAACAACGCTGGTGCTGGTGACGCATGACCCGGCCATTGCCGCGCGCTGTGACCGGCGTATCACCATCGAAGCCGGGCAGGTGGTCTGAGCGTCGATAATCGGGCCATGTCTTCCCCCAAAATTCTGTTTGGCTTTCATGCGCTGGGTGTTCGGCTCAAGACCGCACCGCAGTCCATCATTGAGCTCTATTTCGAACCGGCCCGGCGCGATGCCCGTATGCGCCAGTTTCTCGAGCGTGCGACTGAGGCCCGGGTGAAGCTGGTCGAGTCCGATGGTGCACGCCTGTCCAAAATGTGTGGCAGCCACGGCCATCAGGGGGTGGCGGCGCGGGTACAGCCGATCGCGCAAGTGCATTCTCTGGACGAGTTGCTGGAAGACCTGGAGGCCGCCAATGCAGACCTTCCCCCGGAGCAACGCAGCCAGCCCTTGATATTGGTGCTCGATGGGGTGACCGACCCCCACAACCTGGGAGCCTGTCTGCGCGTGGCCGATGGCGCAGGTGCCCATTGCGTGATTGCTCCCAAGGACCATGCGGCGGGCATCAACGCCACCGTGGCCAAGGTGGCCAGCGGGGCAGCGGAAACGGTGCCGTATTTCATGGTCACCAATCTGGCGCGCACCCTCAACGAACTCAAAGAGCGCAACATCTGGATCATTGGCACCAGCGACCAGGCGGCCCAGACCCTGTACCAGGCCGACCTGCGAGGCCCGGTAGCGCTGGTACTGGGGGCAGAAGGCGACGGCATTCGGCAGTTGACCGCCAAGACCTGTGATGCGCTGGTGAGCATTCCCATGCGGGGTGCGGTAGAGAGTCTGAATGTGTCGGTGGCCAGTGGGGTGTGTTTGTATGAGGCTGTGCGACAGCGCTCGGTGAGTTAAACCAGCCCCATCGCACCCAGTCCCGCCCCCGCCCCGAGCAACCACAGCATGTGAATCCGCGTGCGCCACACCAGCAGTGCCGTTACGGCGGTCAACAGCCAGATGCGCCAATCCGAAAAATTTCCATCCTGCCCAGTGGCCAGAATCCAGCCAGTGGCGATCAGCAGGGCAATCACGATAGGTGCCATGCCCTGCTTGAATGCGCGCACCGCACGCATTTCCCGGTTCTGGTGGCCCCAACGGGCGGCGGCGAAGGTGAGTGTGGTGCTCGGCACAAGGATGCCCACCATGCTGACCAACACCCCCAGCAAGCCATAGGTCCAGGGCGCTGCGCCCGAGGGCAGGCCGGTGGCTGCATTCATGCCCACGTTCCAGCCCATCAGCGCCACAAACAGTACGTTTGGACCCGGCGCCGCCTGTGCCAGCGCAATGGACGAGGTGAACTGGCTGTCGGTAAGCCAATGCTGCTGCTGTACCAGATAACGGTGCATGTCCGGCGCCGTGGTGATGGCACCACCCACTGCCAGCAGTGAGAGCGACATGAAGTGGACCAGCAACGCGACCCAGTCGGACGCGGTCAACGCGATGTTCATCGCCTGGCCCTCGCAGGCGCAAGCATGCCAAGCTGCCGGTAGGTCCAACCGCAGGCCAGGCTGCCAATCCCCGTCAGAACCCACACCAGAGGCACCCGCAGAAGCGCAACCGCTACAAATGTCATAGCTGCCAGCGCAAAGCAGACGGGCACTCCCATTGGATTTTGCTTCAATGCCGGTACCAGTTTCAGGCCCGTGGCCGTAATCAGCCCGGCCGCCACTGCCCCCATGCCGCGCAGGGCACCCTGTACCTGCGCCAGTTCTGCCACGCCGGCCAGCAGGGCCGCCAGCGCCAGCACAATCACCAGTGGAAAAGTCAGCATGCCCGCCAGCGCCACCAATGCGCCGCGCACCCCAAAGTAACGGTCACCGATCATGAGTGAGAGGTTGACCACATTGGGGCCGGGCAAAATTTGCGCCACCGCCCAGTCCTCGACAAACTCTTCAATAGTCAGCCACTTCTTCTTTTCCACCAATTCGCGCTGCACTACCGCCAGCACGCCGCCAAAGCCCTGCAGCGCAAGCATCGAAAAGGATGCAAAGAGATCGGTGAGTGAGGCAGGGCGCGGTGCAGGGGCTTGCATCAAGTGGTCTTTTTGCTGCTGCGTTTCCTGGTCACCTTGCTCGGAATTACCGCAAGGCCTAAAGCCTGCTCCAGGTCATTGATGGCATTGTTGGTGTAGTCCAGCATGCGCTGCAGCGCAGGCACCGAGCGGCGGCAGGCGATGTAGCCAAACCCCAGATTGTCGCCATAACCGCTGATGGTAATGTTCAACGCGAGGTAGTGTGTGGCAATGGAGACCGGGTACAACTCGTCCAGGCGCGCGCCGTTAAGGTACAGCGTGTCGCGCGGACCGGGGACATTGGAGATCACCAGGTTAAACAGGGGATGCTTTTCGGCCGTGCCCATGACCATTCCGGCTCCAAACGGCGAAATCGAGCTTACACCGTGCGCCCACTTCTGCAAGCGCGGCATCCTGGTGAGCCGTTCTTTGGCCTGCGTCGTCGACGCCACAATGCGTTGCAGGCGCTTGAGCGGGTCGCCAATGTTTGTCGCAAGGTTGGCCAGCAGCAGCGAGACCTGATTGCCGCCCTGGTCGGTTTCTCCGTGCAGAGAAACCGGCACCATGGCCACCAGGGGCTTTTTTGGCAACTTGTGTTGCGCCAGCAAGTATTCCCGCAATGCCCCGGCGCAAATGGCGAGCGTGACATCGTTGACGGTGGCACCGCTGGCCTCGCCGATGCGCTTGAAGCGCGCGAGTGAATACGACTGGGAAGCGAACCGCCGCGAGCCCGAAATCTCCACATTGAACGGGGTAGGGGGCGCCTGAAAGGGCAGGGCCGCTGCGCTTTCGGCAAACGAGGCGCGCACTACGTCCCACAGACCGCTGCCAACGCCCGGCAGTATTTCCTTGCCGGCCCGTGCTGCGTTCTTCAATTGCTGCAGTAGTCCAGGCGGAGCAGACTTGGCGCGCGCCGTGGGGTGGTGGCTAAAGGTCTGCGCCCACAGGGGCGGTTTGATTTCATCCGCGGTACGCGACAGACCCTTGGCGGTCATCTTGGCCCCCGTCACACCATCAACCAGCGCATGATGAATCTTGTTGTAGGTCGCAAAGCGTCCGCCGGGCAGGCCTTCAATCACGTAGGTTTCCCACAGCGGGCGGTTACGGTCCATCAGGTTGCCGTGCAGGCGCGACACCATGGCCAGCAATTCGCGGATGCGTCCGGGCTGCGGCAAGGCCACATGGCGCAGGTGGTAGTCGAGTTCAAACTCGGTGTCTTCCTCCCAGTACCACAGGCCCATGCGCAACACCGGGCGCAGGTTGAACGGGGCCACCGCCTGTGGGTACTGGTGCCAGGCGTGCAGCAACTGGTGGATGTAGTCGGGCCCGGCTCCGGGCGGTGGCGTGTGAATGTTCAGCCCCGCCACGTGCATGGGCTGGTTGCGGGTCTCCATCCACAAAAAGGCAGAGTCGGTGGGGCTTAAGGCTCGCATGGTGGCTGCTCCGGGATCAGGGGGATGGATTCGAGTTGCTGCACCACCCATTCAACTACCGGCGGGTGCAGGCACATTTCGACATGGCCAATGCCTTCGAACACGGTGGGTGTGAGACCCGCGAGAGTTTGTGCCCGCTGGGGGTACACGACATTGTCCTGTGCCGTAATGGCAATGCGCAGCAGCGAGCGCGTGTCGGCGGTTTCCGCTGCAGCCAGTGCGGTCAACCAGTCACTTTGCCAGCGCATTTGCCGGCCGTTGGGGATGCGGGTGTGCGGATCGACACGGGTGCCGGCATGCGGCGTGCCCAGGGTGATCACGCGCACTGCGCGCTGCACCCCGTGCGCGCGCATCCAGGCCCGAATGGCAAGCCCACCCATGCTGTGACCCACCAGTGCGACCTGCCTGGCGTTGGCGTGGCGGCACATTGCATTGACTGCTTGCTCCACCACCGGTGCATAACGGTCTATGGAGACAAACAGCGGCTCCAGATCGAGCGCAAGCACTGCGTGCCCGCGGGCGCGCAGCGCCTGAGCCATATCGTCCCAGATGCGGTGGTTGCACAGGAACCCATGCACCAACACCACGGGAATCCTGCCGGGCAAACCGGTGGCGGGCAGAATGCCGGAATTCCGAACCGACCAGGGCTGGCGCATCACAAATACCTTGACGCCCGCAACAAATTCTCCGATCAGCGAACGCCACCACAGCGCTGCCCCTTCGCCTGAACGCGACTTGATTGCCGACACCAGTGCGATCAGCGCCATCGAAACAAAGGGCAGCGCCAACGCCAGCAGCACCGGCGTCCACAGCGGGATGCCCCACCGGTTTGCCAGCCAATAGCCCAAGCCTGCGCCCAGGATAGCCTGGGACAGCAGCACGGTTCTCAGCAGAATTGCCAGCATGGATAGACTTTCTTGCACGCCCCATTTGGACGCCGGTACCGACCTTTAGAGCAATGCCTTAGTACTGCGGTTGGTACGTGCGAATCGCCGCCTTGACTTCGTCCGTCAGTGTAAAGCCTGATCCGAACTTCTGTGCAAGCTCGGCCGCGCGCGCTTCAAAGGCTTCGATTCCCATGCCGTAAATGAACTGCATGGCACCTCCGGTCCAGGCCGGAAAGCCGATGCCGAAGATCGAGCCGATGTTGGCCTCGTGCACCGTGGTCAGCACGTTTTCACTCAGACAGCGTGCGGTTTCAACCGCCTGGCGGTAGAGCAGGCGGTCTTTCAGATCGGTGATGCTCCAGCTTGTCTGGGACTTTTCGAACAGCGGTTTGAGTTGCGGCCAGAGGAACTTCTTGACGCCCTTCTCGGTCGGGTATTCGTAAAAGCCGGCTCCACCTGCGCGCCCGGGGCGGTTGTGCTTGCGTACCAGGTCGGCCACCAACAGCTCGCCCGGCGTTGCCACGTAGGTCTTGCCTTCGGCTGCGAAGTCGGCACGGGTCTGTTCCATCACATGCAGGCTCAGGGTCAATGCGGTTTCGTCCAGCACCGCCAGTGGCCCTACCGGCATGCCGCACTGGATGCCTGCGTTTTCGATCGCCGCAGCCGGGATGCCTTCCCCGAGCATGGCAGCGCCTTCCATCACAAAGGTACCGAACACGCGGCTGGTGAAAAACCCCCGCGAGTCGTTCACCACGATGGGCATCTTGCCAATAGCCTGCACGTAGTCGTAGGCGCGCGCCACGGTCTCGTCGTCGGTTTCCCTGCCGCGAATGATCTCCACCAGTTTCATCTTGTCGACCGGACTGAAGAAATGGATGCCGATGAACTTGTTCGCCGCGGCACTGGCCGTGGCCAGCCCGGTGATGGGCAGCGTAGAGGTGTTGCTGGCGAAGAAGCCGCCGGGTGCGAGCATCGGTTCGGACTCTTTCGTCACCCTGGCTTTGAGTTCCCGGTTTTCAAACACCGCTTCAATGATCAGATCGCAGCCTTGCAAGTCGGCCAGGTCGCCGGTGGCTGCAATGCGGTCCAGAATTTTCTTCTGTTCATCTGCGCTCATGCGGCCCTTGTCGACGCGGTTTTGCGTCAGCTTGGCACTGTAACTCTTGCCCAGTTCGGCCTTCTCCAGGCTCACGTCTTTCAGCACCGTGGCAATGCCCTTGGCCGCCTGACAGTAGGCAATGCCGGCACCCATCATGCCGGCACCCAGCAGACCGACCTTGGCTGGTTTGAAACGTGGCGAGGTACCGGGGCGCGCCTGACCGCTCTTGATCGCGTTGAGGTTGAAAAAGAAGGTGTTGATCATGGCGCGGGCGTTGCTGCCGGTCATGAGCCTGGCGAGGTAACGACTCTCAATACGCAGCGCGGTCTCGAAGTCCACCTGCAAGCCCTCGACCATGCAGGCCATGATGGCTTCGGGCGCCGGGTACAGGCCGCGCGTCTGCTTCTTGATCATGGCCGGTGCCACCACCAGCATCTGTGCCACGGCGGGCGAGGAGGGCAGGCCGCCTGGCACCTTGTAGCCCTTGGCTTCCCAGGGGTGCTGGGCACCGGGGTTGGCGGCGATCCAGGCCAGCGCCCGGTTGCGCATCTCGGCTGCAGCGTTGTCGCCGGGCGCAACCAGATCGTGCACCAGGCCCAGACCCTTTGCCTCGGAGGGCGAGAACAATTTGCCTTCAACCAGGTAGGGCTGCGCGCCCATCAGCCCCAGATGGCGCGTCATCTTGGTCACACCACTGGCACCGGGCAACAGGCCCAGCGTGACTTCAGGCAAACCGAACTGGATCTTGGGTGAATCGATGGCGATGCGGTGGTGTCCCACCAGTGCCACTTCCCAGCCGCCGCCCAGCGCCGTGCCGCCCAGCAGGCTGACCACCGGCTTGCCCAGCATTTCCAAGGTGCGAAAGTTCTTCTTCAGAATCTCGATTTCGGCGAAAGCCGCGCCTGCATCGGCGGGTTTGAGCCGCATCGTGCCCTTGAGGTCGGCACCGGCAAAAAAGGTCGATTTGGCGGAGGCGAGCAGGACCCCCTTGATGGCGTCCTTGTCCTGCAGCACCTGCGCGGCGAGCACGCTCATATCCTGCTGCCACTGCAGGCACATGGTGTTGACGGGAGAGTCGGGCTCGTCAAAGGTGATGGTGGCAATGCCGTCGGCCAGGGAGTATTGAATGGTTTTCATACGATTTACTACAAAATTAGGAGCTGCCTACGCAATAAATACGTGGGCTACAGGCTAGATACGCTCAACAATGGTGGCAATGCCCATGCCCCCGCCAACGCACAGCGTGGCCAGGCCGTAGCGCAGTTTGCGCCGTTCCAACTCGTCAATCAGCATGCCCAGAATCATGGCACCCGTTGCACCCAGCGGGTGTCCCATGGCGATCGCACCACCGTTGACGTTGACCTTGTCGTGCGGCACCTTCATTTCTTTCATGAAGCGCATCACCACGGCAGCGAAGGCTTCGTTCACCTCAAACAGGTCGATTTGGTCAATGGTGAGCCCGGCTTTTGCCAGGGCCTTGCGCGCGGCGGGCATCGGGCCGGTGAGCATGATGGTGGGGTCGGCACCGCTGAGCGCCGTGGCCACAATGCGCGCACGGGGGGTGAGGCCATGCGCCTTTGCGGCGGCCTCGTTGCCCACCAGCACGGCGGCGGCACCGTCCACGATCCCCGAGGAGTTGCCTGCATGGTGCACATGGAGAATGCGTTCCACCTGCGGGTAGCGGGTCAACGCCACCTGATCGAAGCCCATGGCACCCATCTGCTCGAACGCCGGCTTGAGCGAGGCCAAACCCTCCAGCGTGGTGTGGGGCTTGATGAATTCGTCCTTGCCCAGAATCGTCAGGCCAATGGCATCGCGTACCTGCATGACCGAGCGGTCAAAGTGGCCTGCGGCCTGCGCCGCCGCCGCACGCTGCTGTGAGGCCAGCGCAAAGGCATCCACATCCTGACGTGAGAAGCCTTCCAGCGTGGCGATCAGGTCGGCACCAATGCCCTGGGGTACAAAGGCGGTTTGCGAATTGGTCTCGGGGTCCATCGCCCAGGCACCCCCATCCGATCCAATCGGCACCCGGCTCATACTCTCCACGCCGCCAGCGACCACCAGATCTTCCCAGCCCGATCGCACTTTTTGCGCCGCCAAATTGACAGCCTCCAGTCCAGAGGCGCAGAAGCGGTTGATCTGCACCCCTGCGCACTGAAAGTCCCACCCCGCCTTGAGTGCGGCCACCTTCGGCAGCACCGCGCCCTGGTCCCCGACCGGGGACACCACTCCCATCACGATATCGTCCACCCGGGCGGTGTCGAACTGGTGACGTTGCTGCAAATCGGTGAGCAGCCCTGCCAGAAGATTGACCGGCTTGACCTCGTACAGGCTGCCGTCCTTCTTGCCCTTACCGCGTGGCGTGCGGATGGCGTCAAATACAAATGCTTCGGTCATAGGGAGGCTCCGGAGAAGTGGGTTCAAACAGTGGAATTGCTTTAGTTTTCGAGTATATTGCTTTTCACCAAGCAATTGCTTTGTAAAAATAAACAATTTTCTCCAGCTCCATCATGATTGAACGCACCCTTTTCTCGCCCGACCACGTCCTATTTCGAGACAGCTTTCGCCGCTTTATTGACCGGGAGATAGCCCCTTTTCACGCCGATTGGGAAGAGCAGGGCTTTGTGGCGCGCGAAGTCTGGAACAAGGCGGGCGAGAACGGATTTTTGTGCATGTCCATGCCGCAGGAATTCGGTGGCTCCGAAGCGGACAAACTGTTCTCGGTGATTCAGTTTGAGGAGATTGCGCGCGCCGGCTGCTCAGGCGTTGGGTTTAGCCTTCACAGCGAAATTGTTGCGCCCTACATCCTGCACTACGGCACGGCCGAGCAGAAGGCAAGGTACCTGCCCAAGCTTGCCAGCGGCGAAATGATTGGTGCCATTGCCATGAGCGAGCCCGCCGCGGGTTCGGACCTGCAGGGCATCAAATCCACCGCGATCGGGCAAGCCGATGGCAGTTACCTGCTCAACGGCAGTAAGACCTTTATCACCAACGGCTGGCATGCGGACCTGGTGATCGTGGTGGCCAAGACCAACCCGGCCGCCGGAGGCAAGGGCACCAGTTTGATGCTGGTGGAGCGTGGCATGCCAGGTTTCTCAGTCGGCAAACGGCTCAAGAAATTGGGGATGAAAGCGCAGGACACGGCGGAGCTTTTTTTCGACAACGTGCGGTTGGGTCCGGATCAGTTGCTTGGTGGGAAAGCGCATGAGAACAGGGGCTTCATTTGCCTGATGGAACAGTTACCGTGGGAGCGACTGCAGATCGCCGTCAGCGCTGTGGCAGGGGCACAGGCGGCCATTGATTGGACAGTGGCCTACGTGAAGGAGCGCAAGGTGTTCGGTCAGCCTGTGGCAGCGTTCCAGAACACCCGCTTTACGCTGGCCGAACTGCAAACCGAGGTGCAGGTGGCGCAGGTGTTTGTCGACAAGTGCTGCGAGCTGATCTGCAAGAACCAACTCGACACGGCCACTGCGAGCATGGCCAAGTACTGGACTACCGACCTGCACTGCAAAGTGATGGACGAGTGCGTGCAGCTCTTTGGCGGCTACGGCTATATGTGGGAATACCCCGTCACCCGAGGTTTCGCCGATGCCCGTGTGGCCCGCATCTATGGTGGAACCAACGAGATCATGAAAGAAGTGATAACCCGGTCGATGGGACTGGGCGCAAAGTAGTGTTCAGTGGGGTATCCTTTGGGAAATGATTTCGTTCATTCCGACCGTTCATGATGATGCGCTGCTGTACCAGGCAAGTTACACCCCTGCGCTGATTTTCGCCTCGGTGGCCATCGCGATTTTTTCATCGTATGTGGCGTTGTCAATTTCCCGCGCCGCTCCCACTGCATCGCGCCAGGACCAATGGATTTGGTCTGGTGTAAACGCCTTGACCCTAGGCTCGGGAATTTGGGCAATGCACTTTATCGGCATGCTGGCGTTAAACCTGCCGTGCGCAGTCACCTACAGCCCGGCAATCACTTTCTTTTCGATTCTTCCGGGCGTCTTGTGCAGCGGCGTTGCCCTGCACCTGGCTGCGGACAAACAATGCAGCTTTGGGCGCTTGTTGCTGGCAAGCCTGATACTGGGCATTGGCATCGGCACTTTGCATTATGTTGGCATGACTGCAATGCGCTTTGATGGTCTGGTGCAGTACGAACCTAAGCTATTGGTGCTATCCATTGCAATTGCACTGCTACTCTCGTTTGCAGCATTGTTTGCCAAGACAAGGCGAGACCTGACGAGCCGGGTTCAGCGCGCGCTGGTGGCTGGCATCATGGGCTGCGCGGTATCGGGTGTGCACTACACGGCCATGGCCTCGGCCCACTATGTGCCAGGGAATGGTGTCCAGGGCTCTGAAAATTTGATCTCGCCTGACCTTTTGGCGATTGCCGTTGTGACTGCGACGGTACTTATGACCTTGTTGCTGGCCGCACTGTCGTCTGCATCGCGCAACCGCACCATGGCCACCCAGCTGCGCAAGCTGTCGGTCGCCGTGGAGCAAAGCCCCAATTCGATCATGATCACCGACCTGGCAGCCCATGTCATTTATGCCAATGCGGCCTTTACCGTCCAGACGGGTTACCAGCAGGACGAAATTCTCGGAAAAAATCCCCGCATCCTTCAATCTGGCAAGACACCCCGGACCACCTACGACGACTTGTGGGCACATCTGCGTGCCGGGGAAGTCTGGAAGGGCGAACTGATCAACGCCCGCAAGGACGGCAGCGAATACATTGAATCCGCGCTGATTTCCCCGGTGCGTGACGACCGGGGCCATGTAACCAACTATCTGGCCATCAAGGACGACATCACCGAGCAAAAGAAGGTGGAAGAACGCGTTCAGAACCTGGTCCATTTTGATCAGCTCACCGGACTTCCCAACCGCCTTCTGCTGAAGGACCATTTTCACTTTGCCCTGAACCTTGCAGAACGCAACCGCGACTACCTGTCCGTGCTGTTTCTGGATCTGGACAATTTCAAGGGAATCAACGATGCGCTTGGGCACCATGTGGGGGACCGTCTGCTGATGGAAATGGCACGCAGGCTCAAACAGGCTCTGCGCGAAATCGACACGCTGGCGCGGTTGGGAGGGGATGAATTTGTCGTGATTCTCCCGGGAACCGATGCCATCGGTGCGGCACACGTTGCGCAGACATTGCTCGAAGTGGTGGCGCTGCCCTGCCCGATCGACGAGCATGAACTCTCGACGACCACCTCGATCGGCATTTCAATCTATCCAAATGATGGTGTTGACATGGAGACGTTGTCAAAGAACGCCGATGCAGCGATGTACCGCGTCAAGCAGGAAGGCCACGGCGACTACCTGTTTTTTGCACAGACCATGCAGGCTGATATTGCACGCAATCTGCAACTCGGCAGTGCGCTGAGGCACGCGGTTGCGCGCAATCAACTGACGCTGCATTACCAACCTCAAATTTCGCTGCGCGAGGGCCGCATCGTTGGGGTCGAAGCGTTGTTACGTTGGCAACATCCCGAACTTGGCACGGTCTCGCCGGGCGAATTCATTCCGTTGGCCGAAGACACTGGGCAAATTGTGGCCATCGGCGAATGGGTTCTGCGAACGGCTGTCAGGCAAATGAAGGCCTGGCTCGACGCAGGTTTGCCGCCGATGCTGATGGCAGTCAACCTGTCGGCGCTGCAGTTCCGCCAAGCCAACCTGCTGGCGATGGTTTCCGCCATTCTGAGCGAAGCCGACTTGCCGGCCAGCTTTCTCGAGCTTGAGTTGACCGAAGCGGTCGCCATGCGTGACCCGGCGGCGGCTGTTGCGTTGATGGATCAGTTGCACGAACGCGGCATCCGCATGTCGATTGACGACTTTGGTACCGGCTATTCGTCGCTGAGCTACCTGAAGCGGTTCAAGGTCTACAAACTCAAGATTGACCAGTCGTTTGTGCGCGATCTTTTAGACGACCCCGAAGACCGGGCCATTGTCACGGCCATCATCAGCATGGCCCACAGCATGGGTATGCAGACCATCGCAGAAGGTGTCGAAACCGGTGCCCAACTCGAATTCCTGCGGCAGCAGGGTTGCGACGAAGTGCAGGGCTATTATTTCAGCAAGCCAGTTGCTGCCCCGCAGTTGGAGGCCTTTGTGCGGGGTGGGTTGGATGGTCTCAACTTGCTACAAAATACGTAGCTCCTCACGCTTTCTGCTCGAGGGCTACGGGGGGTTTTCGGTAGAAACGTTTGCCCCTGGGGCGTCCAGCAGGGCCCTGATCTGTGCATCCTTGTCGCGCCAGAGTTGCTGCACCCAGTGAGAAAAAGCTTCCCGGAAACCGGGGTCCTGCGCATAGTCGCCTCGCAGCAGGTGGGCGGGAACGGGAAGCATCCGTACTCGTACCACCACGCGCTTGAGTTTCCCCAACAAAAAATCAGTGAAGGTGGGGGCGCCGTCCGGGTACACGATGGTGACATCCAGAATCGCTTGAAATTTGTCCCCCATGGCATTGAGGGCCAGTGCCATCCCACCGGCCTTCGGTTTGAGCAGGTGACGGTAGGGTGACTGCTGCCTGGCGTGCTTTGCCTTCGTGAAGCGTGTGCCTTCCAGAAAGCTCATGACACTGGTGGGAATCAGGGCAAATTTCTCGCAGGCCTTGCGCGTGGTCTGCTGGTCCCGTCCACGCATTTCTGGATGCTTTTTAAGGAACTCCTCGCTGTGGCGGCGCATGAAGGGAAAGTCCAGCGCCCACCAGGCTAGGCCCATCACAGGGACCCAGATCAGTTGCTGCTTGATGAAAAACTTGAGCAGAGGAATTTTGCGGTTTAGCAAGTGCTGCAACACCAGAATGTCCACCCACGACTGGTGGTTGCTGTTGACCAGGTACCAGCTGTGCGGTTCCAGCCCTGCTATGCCTTGCACGTCCCAGGTGATGCGCTGGGTCAGCTTCATCCAGCCGCTGTTGCCCGAGATCCAGGTTTCAGCAATGAACAGCAGCACCGGGTCGATCAGCAGCCGTACCGATTTAAAGGGCAGCACGAACTTGAATGAGGCAAACAGCAGCAGTACAGGCACCCAGAACAGGGCATTGCACACCATGAGAAACGATGCAATCAGAAACACCAGCGCAGGGGGCAAGAAATTAAGCATGGTTTTCAAAAAAACACAGGGTATTGCGACCTCGCTCTTTGGCATCGTACATGGCCATGTCGGCGTGTTTCATGATGTCGCTGGGCGAATCGGTGCTGCCGTCGAAGAGTTTCGCGCCAATGCTGGGTGTGACCACATGACTCTCTTCCTTGAGTACGTAGGGCTCATTGAGGGCGGCAAGTATCTTGTGCCCGACCGTGGCGGCATGCATGCGTGCCTCTTCCTCGTTCTCGCTGAGTTCCTGAATCAGTACCACAAACTCGTCGCCACCGAGTCGCGCCACTGTGTCGATGCCACGCACACTTTGCATAAGGCGGTGCGCTACTTCCTGCAGCAGAAGGTCGCCCACATCATGCCCAAATCCATCGTTGAGTTCCTTGAAGTTGTCAAGATCCAGAAACAGCAGCGCACCCTTCTGTTTGTGGCGGTTGCTTGCAGCCACCGCAGTTTGTAGTCGGTCTGCCAGCATGCGACGATTGGGAAGCCCGGTGAGCGCATCATGGAACGCCAGATGCTTGATGGCCTCTTCCGCAGCCTTGCGCTGCGTAATGTTGTGGGAAATGGCAATCAAACGCCCTTCCTCTGTTGCTTCGGTGGGTTTGCGCACGAGCGAAAGTTCAAACCACTGCTTTCCTTTGGGGAGTTCCAGGCTGTACTGTTTACCAACGGACCGACCCGTTTCGCTGGCCTCCAGCACGGCAGCCAAATTGATGTCTGCGGCCTCCTTCGGCAAAACGTCGCCAATATGACGATTGATCTGCAACTCGATGGGCATGACCAAGTCGGTTGGGTCATGGCTATGCAGGGACCGGTAGTGACCGTCGACACTGTATTCGATCACCAGATCGGGCAGTGCATTGAGGGTGGCCTGGAGTTCCGCCTGAATGGCTCGCAACCGGTCTTCGGCGAGTTTGCGCACCGAAACATCCATCAGGGTTCCCACCATGCGCGCTGGCTTGCCATCCCTCGCAGTCTTCACCACTTTGCCGCGGCTGCTCAACCAGACCCAGCGTCCGTCGGAATGGCGTGCACGGTACTCTGCTTCGTAGGAATCGACTTCACCTGCAAGGTGCGCTCGCATTGCCTGGAGAGTGCGCGGCAGATCGTCCGGATGGATCAGGTGGCCCCAGGCACGGCCCTTGCGGCTCTCCAGCGGATCGCGCCCCAGCATACGGCAGGCGCGCTCATCCATGTGGTAGCCCTTGTCGTGTGTGAGGTCATGGTCCCAGCGGCCCAGATCGGCGCCCATGATGGCCAGTTCCAGTTGCTCGGAGGTGTCGCGCAGCTTGGCCTCGGTCAATTTGCGGTGATGGATATCGCGTGCAACCCCGACGACGCCAACAATTCGGCCGGCATCGTTGCGCATCGGTGTCTTGATGATTTCGTACAGGCTATCGGAACCATGGATGGGGTTTCCCATCGTCTCCTCTACGGTCATAGGTTTGCCGGTCTGAATGACCATTCGGTCACCGGCCAGGATATGTTTGGCAAACGCTTCCTCCACCCAGTCGCTGTCACGGGTGCCAGCCATTTCGGATGCCCGGGCGTGAAAACTCGCTGCGAAAGCTTCGTTGCAGGTCAGGTATACGCCCTGAACGTCTTTCACCCATACACGATCAGGAATGGTATGGAGCACGTTGTGTAGCAGGTTCTCGCTGCGTTGCAGGGCAAAGGTCCGTGCACGCTCTTGAGAAATGTCCTCAATCGTGCCCTCGTAATAGAGCGTTTGGCCACTTTCGTCCCGCACCAGGTGGGCGTGTTCGCGTACCCAGATGCGCTCGCCGGTCTTGAGTCGGTAGGTCTCGGACACAAAGTCGGAAATGTGACCTTCAGCCTCCAGAATGGCCCTAAAAGTATCGCGGCGACCCGGTTCTACGTATGAGTCGCGGGCGATTTCCTTGTTATCGGAAAAGCACTCCACTTCGGTTGCATACCCGTTCATCTTCAGAAGGGCCGCATTCATCCGCAAAATTTTCCCGTCCGGGTTGGAACGGTAAGCCCCGATCGGAAGCAAGTTAAACAGAGTGGATATGTCCTTCAGAGGCAAACCGGTGTTCCTTTTCGTGCGACAGCGTTTCAGTGTAATGCCAAAGGTCCCAGGAGGGGAATGGTGCAACACCTTAAACTCTGGCACCGGCCACCAGGAAAATACCATGAAAGCCCCGGTTGACGTCTCCTTTTTCGCGCGCTGCGCCAAGCCGCTGACCAGTTACCGCAAGTATTGGGCGGCGCGTTTTGGCACGGCCCAGTTTTTGCCAATGAGCCGCACTGAAATGGAAGATCTGGGTTGGGACAGTTGCGATATTGTGCTGGTCACGGGCGACGCCTATGTGGACCACCCGAGCTTTGGCATGGCCGTGGTCGGTCGCGTGCTCGAAGCGCAGGGGTTTCGGGTCGGAATCATTGCCCAACCCGACTGGAGCAGCGCTGAGGACTTCAAGGCGCTGGGTAAACCTAATCTGTTCTGGGGCGTAACTGCCGGAAACATGGACTCCATGATCAACCGCTACACCGCCGACCGCAAAATCCGAACCGATGATGCGTATACACCTGGGGACGTGGGCGGCAAGCGCCCGGACCGCGCCGCCATTGTGTACAGCCAGCGCTGCCGCGAAGCATTCAAGGATGTGCCAATCATTCTTGGCGGCATTGAAGGCAGTCTGCGTCGGATTGCACATTACGACTACTGGAGCGACAAGGTTCGCCGCAGCATTGTGGTGGATTCCAAATGCGACCTGCTGCTGTACGGCAACGCCGAGCGCGCGCTGGTCGACCTGGCGCACCGCCTGGCAGCCAAGGAAACCGTGCAGTCCATCACAGATCTGCGGGGCACGGCCTTTGTGCGTCGCGCCGATGACGTTTCGGGTCAGGGCTGGCTCGAAATTGACTCGACCAGCGTGGATACACCTGGCCGCGTTGAGTCCCACGTCAACCCTTACTTAACTATCAGCGAGCAGACGGCCAACCAGGGCGCTATAAAAGAAGGAGCTTCCTGCGCAGCATCCACGGGAGCTACAGCACTAAAACCCATAAATTTTGTAGCCAGTTCGGGGTTGCGCGGCCTGGTATCGTACAAGGTGCCCCCGCGCGAGCGCTCGGTCATCCGCCTTCCCAGCTTTGAGGCAGTCAGGGGTGACCCGGTGCTGTACGCCCATGCCAGCCGGGTACTGCACCTTGAAACCAACCCGGGCAACGCGCGTGCGCTGGTGCAGACGCATGGCGAGGGCAGCACGGCACGCGATGTCTGGATCAACCCGCCGCCAATTCCGTTGACCACGGCCGAGATGGATTTTGTGTTTGGTCTGCCTTATGCGCGCAGCCCACACCCGCGCTACGCCGA
>CAIPGC010000254.1 GCA_903864505.1 uncultured beta proteobacterium
ATGGTTTTCCGGCGCACATCGGCAGGCTGCTCGTGCAACAGGAAAAACACCACCACCGCATCCCGGCTGCCATCGGCAAACTGCAGTGCGCTCGAGTCCTGCAGCGACGCCGTCACATGCTCGGGCTTGCTCAGCTTGGCCTGCAAATTTTTGATTTGAATGGGTGCCACATCCACCACGTCCAGCGTGCCGGCAGGGCCCAGGCGCCGCACCAGATGCTCGGTAAAGTCACCGTACACGCAGGCAACCTGCAGCACCTTGCCGTTGATGACATCACCCATTTCCTGCAGGGCCGCATCGCGCAGACGCGCAAAGTTACCCCACAGAATCAGATTCACCAGCCACTGGCGCTCAAAAATATGAACGGCGCGCGGATGCAGGTAAGCCCACCAGTAGGTCGTCTGCAAGTACTCTGGCACCTGCACGGGGGCAAGGGCATGCAGTGTCTCTGCCTGGGCGATGGCCGAAGTTTCGTTGGGGCTCACAAATAAACCTTACAGAGTTCAAAAATACAAAAGGACGCACTCTACACCAAGAGCGCGTCCTATTTGAAAAGTGTCCTGAATTCTCAGCGAATTACTTCGTAAAGAATCCAATCGCCACAAAGGTCAGCAGGGTCAAACCAATCGTGATCAAGGTAAACCCGAGCACCTTGGACAGAGCCAGCTTGCGCGCCGAAGGAGCGTTCACCAGACGGCCCTCCAGTTCGCCGCTATCGAGCAGGCGCTGGTATTCCACTGCGTGGTCATGCTTGAACTCTTCGAGCGAGAAGGTCCCGGTAAACATCACCACTTCCAGCGGGAACTTGTCCGGACGGAAATGATTGTTGAAGAAGTGCACCGTGAACAGGAACACCACCGCAAGGAACGCCTCTTCGCCGTGGAAGATCGCTGCCACGTTAAACACCCAGCCCGGCAGGAACGAGCCAAAGAAGCTCGGCATCCACATCACCAGTCCGCTCACACCAATGATGGTCACCCCCCAGAACGGAGCCCAGTAGTCGAACTTCTCCCAGTACGTCCAGCGGTCGAACTTGGGACGCGGACCCTGGCCAAAGAACCACTGGAACATGGCCAGCATGTCCTTGCCGTCCTGAATGCCGGGGACCATTGAGTCCGGGCCAAAGATCTTGAAGTTCTTCCAGTTCTTGGAAAGCCTGAAGATCATGTAGGCCAGATGCCAGAAGAACACGCCGGCAAACACCACCGCCGCAACGCGATGAATGAGGCCCGCCGTGTGCGGGCCACCCAGAGCCTTCATGATGGCAGGAGCCCACTTGGTTCCCGAGTAGAACAGCGGCATGCCGGTCAGCGTCAACAGCATCAGGCTGCTGGCAAACGTCAGGTGGGCAATACGCCAGGTCCTGCTGAAGCGCTGGATATGCTTGCCCGCCCATTTTGCGGGAATCGAATCGGCCTTGATGTGGGACTGCCCGTTGAGCTTTTTGCGCTCCTGGTACTCGCGGTAGAACCACAGCAACGTGTGCAGCCAGAAGAAGCCGAAGGTACCCACCAACAGTTGCACCATGATCTGCCAGGCCACCCAGATCTGCGGGTACTTGGCAAAATCGTGCGCATTTCCGTGCGGCTGGAAGGTTGCAAAGCCGGGCGGCACTTCGGCAAGACCCTTCTTGGCGTTATGGCAGCTCGCGCAGGTCTTGAGCCGGTTGTCCGGATGCATCTTGGAGTTCGGATCATCGACGCGGGCGATGTCGTGGCTGCCGTGGCAGTTGTAGCACTTGGCGGTATAGGCGTAGCCCAGGCTACTGACCTGACCGTGGAAGGTGTCCTTGTAGGTCTCCAGCTTCTCGGTGTGGCAGTTGCCGCAATTGGAGGACACAGTCAACTTGAACGCATCGCCGGACGTGTTGGAGATGCCGTGGGCGGTGTGGCAGTCGGAGCACACAGCAGCCTGCGCCAGCATCTTCTTGGCGTTCTCCTGCCCGTGCACGGACTCCTTGTAGGCCTCAAGCTGGTCCGTGTGGCAACTTGCTCCGCACAGCGTTGGAATGTTCAGGCGCCACTGCGTGTTCTGGCCCGACTTCTTGTCGGCGGGAACATTGAAAAAGTGCGTGTCGTGGCAGTTGTCGCAAGCGGCCAGGGGCTTGGTTGCATCTTCAGCGCTTGGCTTGGCATGGAACGACTTCTTGTACGCTTCGATGTTCTTGGCCACCAGTCCCAGGCGAGGCCGTTCCTCGGTCTTGCCGCGCTTGACGGTTTGTTCCCACAGTTCTTCATGGCAACCTGCGCAGTCGACCTTCTTGAGCGGCTCAGCGGTGTTCTTGACGTGGGCATTGCCCTTTTCAGCGTTGTCGGCAATATCACTGTGGCAGGAGACGCAGGGCATGGTGGCATGCACGCTCTGACCAAACTTGTCCCCTGGGACAGCGCGCAGATCGCGCACCTTGCCGTCGGCCGCATGGGCTGTCAACTTCCCCTTCTTGCCATCGTGGCAAGTCAGGCAGGTCGCATTGTCCAGGGTTGGTTCTGCTGTTGCCGGGAGTGCCAGCATTGCACTGGCCAGGCAGATCAGTGTGGCCCACAGGGCCGGTCGCGCGAGTCGCATCAAAAAGACCTCCGGAAAAAGTTGCGCAAGTTTAAACGGCAGCCGCCCGGAATCTGGCACAGACTGCCCTGGATATGACATGGATCAAACGACTGCGTCGCCTGACACCATGCGCACCAAGGCCCGCCGGGCGAACCCACTCCCGTGCTAGTGGTTCAGGAAGGGCGATACCACGCCTTGAAACACGATGGTTGCGGTGTAGAGAATAATGACGGCAGGCACCGCTGCCACTGCGGCCTTGATCATGAACCAGAAAATACTGGTGAAACTCATG
>CAIPGC010000255.1 GCA_903864505.1 uncultured beta proteobacterium
CCAATCAGGCAAAGCCACTCGTGAGGCCATCCTGTTTGCCATTCAAGGCTTTGATCGTTGGACGGCTGAGAACAGAAAAGGCGCAGCGCTGTTGGAGCGTGGCTTTCCGAATCGACCCGAGTTCTTTCTGGATGTTGAACTCTGGCCGATGGAAAACCCCCGTGAACGCACCCAAATTCTGGCCGGCTTCATCGACTGGGCACAAGCGCAAGGATTTATCTTTTCTGACCAACTGTCTCAACCGTCCTTGATTCTGGTTCGGTTGCGAGCCAACGCCACCAATGCGGGCTTGCTGTTGAATCACCGGGATATTCGCACCGTTGACCTGCCCCCACGCATGGGGCTTGCCTTCGACTTGCTAACTGCCGATGTGAATCAGTTTCCTGAAGTCCCTGCGCCACCCGAAAATTGCCCTCGCGTCACCGTACTTGACAGCGGCATCAACGCTGGGCATCCATTTTTATCTGCCGCCATTGGTGATTCACAGGGGTTCGTAGCACCAGACCGTGAGGCAACTGATGCGGGCGGGCATGGCACTTTTGTCTCTGGTCTTGCCTTGTATGGCGACGTGGCAGCGCAAATTCGATCTGGGCAATTCATACCTCAGCTACAGCTCTTTTCAGGACGGGTGTTCAATGACGATGGCCATGATCAAACCACTTTGGTGGAGAACACTGTTGAAGAGGCCGTCCGCTACTTCTCGCAAAACTACCATTGCCGCGTGTTCAACCTTAGCTACGGTGATCTAAACAAGGTGTATGACGGGCGCCATGTCCGGGGTTTGGCCTACACACTGGACAGGCTCAGCCGCGAGCTGGGTGTACTGTTTGTAGTACCCACCGGCAACCTCCGCGACGATCAGCTTCCCGCTGACCCGATTGCTGCCTATCCAGACTACCTGCTTGAGCCGGTGTCGCGCATGCTTGACCCAGCCCCTGCTTTGAATGTCATTACGGTTGGTGGTCTGGCTATCCTCGATGCCACATTTGAAGCACGCCGCACCGAACACACCATAGAAGATGTACCGATTGCGAAGCCGCTACAGCCATCACCATTCACACGCTGTGGAATGTCAGTGGGCGACGCGGTTAAACCCGATTTCGTGGAAGAAGCCGGCAATGCGGCGTTTCTGCCCGGCAGAGGCATCAGAAGGCAGGGCTTGGGGCTTGTCTCCATGAATGCGGGTTTTGCGACGGGTCGACCATTTCGTCAAGATCACGGCACGAGCTTTGCAGCACCAAGAGTTGCGCATATGGCTGCGCGTCTTGTGCATCAATTTCCTGATGATTCTGTCAACCTGGTCCGCGCCATCCTGGCCTGCCATGCTGCTTGGCCCGATGCCTCTGTGAAGCTATTGAACCCCACAGACAACGCCACAGGGCGGGACAAGCTGATGAAGCTGGTCGGCTATGGGCGCATTGCCAATGATGCGGTTTTTCGGTCCACCGCCAATGTCGTCACGCTGTATGCAGTAGACCGGATTGAAAACAACCGCACACAATTCTTTGAGCTGCCCTTACCGGAAGAATTGTGGGGGCGAGGCAAACGTCATCGGCAAATATCGGTTGCCCTGGCCTACAGCCCGGAAGTGCGAACGACCCGGCTTGATTACAGGCACACCAAGCTGACATTCAAACTGGTAGAAGCCGAGTCTGTCGGCGCCGATTCAATATTGACCACCTGTGCCGATTGAATTTTGACCAGGGGCTTTAGCTGAGTTTTTTGAAGCTTAGCTGTTGATAACTATAAGCGCATTGCTGGTTTTCATGTCTCCTTGCTGTTTCATGTTTTGGTAATTCCTTGCCAGTGCAAAGACGCGAAGGGCGTAGCCCGAAGCGGATTTGCACTGGCGCGTCCCTGATTCAGAACGGTTCGTCTTCGATTTGTGGCAGCTGTTCTTTGGCGGCGGCCTTCCTGGATTGCTCCCTCGACTTGATGCGCCCCTTGGCTTCTTTGCTGCTGTGGCGGAATCGGTAAGACTCGTTACCAGTCTCCACGATGTGGCAATGGTGGGTGAGCCGATCCAACAGAGCCGTGGTCATCTTGGCGTCGCCAAACACGCTGGACCACTCTGCAAATGTTAGGTTGGTCGTGATCAACACACTGGTGTGCTCATATAACTTGGACAGCAGATGAAACAGCAGGGCGCCACCGGCTTGGCTGAACGGCAAGTAACCCAACTCATCCAGAATGATCAGGTCCAGTCGCATAAGGCTTAAGGCAATGCGCCCCGCCTTGCCTTGGGACTTCTCCTGCTCCAGGGCGTTGACCAAATCGACTGTTGAGTAAAACCGCACTCGCTTGCCGTGACGCGTCAACCCCGAAATCCCCAAAGCAGTGGCCAGATGGGTTTTGCCGGTACCCGGACCACCAATCAGGACGGCGTTTTGGGCGTCCTCCGTGAACGACAGATCGGACAGTTTCTGAATCAAGACTTTGTCCACCTGTGACACCTCGAAGTCAAACCCTGCCAAGTCACGGTGCACCGGAAAGCGCGCAGCTTTCATTTGATGGGCAATTGAGCGCATATGGCGGTCAACGTCTTCTGCCTGCAACAAGTGCTCAATCAGCCAGCGAGAAGAATCGATGGTTGCGCCACCGCCTTGCTCCATCAATTCACTCCAGGCGCTGGCCATGCCATTCAGGCGCAGCGCTTTGAGTTCAGCATGGACATCACGGTTGGAATTACGCATGGCTCACCTCCACAGTGTCTTGATGCGTGGGACGCAGTCGGTCATAGCGTGCCGTGTCAGCCCTGGGCACATGGGTCAGTTGCAACGCCGTTTCGGCTTGTTCGGGCGTCGCCGGTGCATTGAGTCGCCCCAGCACGTTACGTACATGTTCAGCGCTGATGCTGCCGCTCGGCGCTGCACCTTCGAGCACCAGCTCCACCGCAACCAGTACCGCTTCAAGGCCGGCTTGTGGCACCACGGCAAGAACCTCAGCCATGACACGGTCGCCGCCTGCGTGGCGCAACAGGGCCTGACGTAGACGCAGCAGTGGTGCCGGCATGTCCAGAAACGGTGCGCCGTTTCTCAAGGCACCAGGCTTGCGCTGTACCAACTCGATGTAGTGCTGCCAGTCGTAGTTGGTTTGTCCACTGCCAGCTATCCTGGAGTGGCTGGCCACCAGTGAGTCCTCTGCCGCTACCGCAACGCAGTTGGGATACAGCCGGGTGCTGACCATCTGCCCGGCCCACTCGCAAGGTACGGAGTAACGGTTACGTGCCACCGCTACCAAGCAGGTACTACTCACGCGCGCCGCCCTCTCCACGTAGCCGTCAAAGGGCGCTGGCATCGACATGAGATGTTCTTTCTCCAACTCCAGCATCTCGGCCACCGTAAACTGTTTGTGTACGGGGTGCTCGGTGTCCGACCAAATGGAACGACAGCGTTCACCGAGCCAGGCGTTGAGCTCAATGAACGAGCCAAAGCGGCGCGTGCCAGCTTCGATCCAGATGCGCCTGCGGCTGTCCTGCACGTTCTTCTCGACAACGCCTTTCTCCCAGCCTGATGCCACGTTGCAGAAGTCCGGGTCGAACAAATAGTGGCTGCACATCGCAGCAAAACGGGCGTTGACGATGCGGCCTTTGCCCTTCTTGACCTTGTCCACCGCCGTCTTCATGTTGTCGTAGATGCCTCGTCGTGTGACACCACCGAGCGCCTGGAAGGATCGGGTGTGGGCATCAAACAGCATTTCGTGACCTTGGCTGGGGTAGGCCACCAGCCAGAAGGCACGACTGGCACACAGCTTCAGGTGCGCGACCTGCACCTTGTAGAACACGCCTCCCACCATCAAGCCCTCATCGCTCCAGTCAAACTGGAACGCCTCACCGAGTTCGAAGTTCAATGGCACAAATGCTTTGGCGGGTGATGTGGCCGTCTTCTCACGCCAGGCACGAACGAAGTCGGTCACTGCGCTGTACCCACCCAGATAACCCTGCGCCTGGATTTGCGTCAACAGTGCTTTGGCCGTGCGTCTGGCGTGCTTCGGTCGGTGGGAGTCGGCTTTGAGCGACTGGTCCAGCGTCGCCTCAAAAGCAGTGAGTTTGCCCGCTGGGCTCTCCCGGCTGTATTTCGGAATAACCGCGCCCGGTGCCTTGAGCCATTTCTTGACCGTATTGCGCGATAACCCGGTAAGTTTCGCAATTGCGCTGTTGGAGAGTTTGTCGCGCAGTTTCATGCGCCTGACCTTGCCTATCATTTCCATGGTGATCACCTTTTGCTACCTGCTGAAATATTCAGCAGGCCAGTGGAACACCCTGGTCAATTTTGGATCGGCACTTATGCCTTTAGCTGGTCAGTTTTCGGTCGGCGGCAACA
>CAIPGC010000256.1 GCA_903864505.1 uncultured beta proteobacterium
CGCAGGTCGCAATGACCGAGGTCGAGACCGAAGGCGGGTTGCAGAACCTGACCACTTTGGCGGCCAACCAGGCAGATCTGGGCTTCGTCCAGCTTGACACGTTGCAGGACATGAAGGCATCTGACGAAAACATTGGCGCATTGCTCGCGCTGATGCCGCTGAATACCAATCTTCTGCACATCGTCGCACGTACCGATGGATATACCTACCAGGGGCCAAAGCGAATTTGGCCACTTACCAGCGAAGTGATCAACATTCCATTGGCCAAGTTTTCGGACCTAAAAGGACTTCCGGTTGCGGTAGTTGGCTCAGCGCGCGCTTTGGGAAGGGTACTGGATCGGAGATACGCGATGAATATGCAGTTTGTTGACGTTGAAACCGATGAGCAAGCACTTGCAAAGCTCAAATCAGGTGAGGTGGCCGGTATGCTGAGTACCAGCGGATGGCCCAGCGGGCCGATCCAACGACTGAAACGCGAGTCCAATGCAACCCTCTTGCAGTTTGACATGGCAGTGCAGCCGCCGTACCAATTGGTGCGCAAAAATTATGAAAATTTGGACCGGTTTAATCATGCATTTCTGGCAGCGCCCAATTTGCTGGCAACTCGGCCGTTCTCAACAAGCGGGACCAATGGCAAGGCGGTCGCTACGCTTCAGAACTGCGTTCAGAAGAACCTCAGGACGCTGCAGGAGGGCCGATTTGAACCTGCCTGGGCAGAGATCAAGAACACCTCCGATACCTACGGCTGGCCACGATTCATCGGTACTAGGCGCTAACGGTTGGAGGGCTTGGGAGCTGCGATAGATGGTGCGGGGTGGTGGTTCTACCGATTGGCTCTGCTACATTGCCACCCATGAACGACCTCGCAGGAAAACACATCGTATTGGGGCTCACCGGTGGCATTGCCTGTTACAAGGCTGCGGAGTTATGCCGGGCGCTGGTGAAGGAGGGCGCGACGGTGCAGGTGGTGATGACTGAGGCGGCGGCCCAGTTCATCACACCGGTGACCATGCAGGCCCTGAGCAACCGGCCAGTCTATACCTCGCAATGGGATGGACGGGAAGCCAACAACATGGCGCACATCAACCTAAGCCGCGAGGCTGATGCCATCCTCATTGCACCTTGTAGTGCAGACTTCATGGCAAAGCTCTTGCACGGGGGTGCAGACGAACTGCTTAGCCTGATGTGCCTGGCGCGGCCCATGGACAAAGTGCCTCTGCTGATTGCACCTGCGATGAACCGGGAAATGTGGGCGCACCCGGCAACCCGGCGCAATGTGGCGCAGCTCCAGGCGGATGGTTGCACGGTGTTTGAGGTCGGGAGTGGCGAGCAGGCTTGCGGAGAAACCGGTGACGGCCGCATGCTGGAGGCGCAAGAGTTGATTCAGGACGTGGTGGCGTTTTTCCAGCCCAAAGTACTTTCGAGTCAGCATGTCCTGATCACGGCGGGACCAACCTACGAAGCGATCGACCCGGTGCGCGGCATCACCAACCTGTCCAGCGGCAAGATGGGCTTTGCCATTGCCCGCGCCGCGCAGGAGGCGGGGGCCGAGGTGACGCTGGTGGCCGGGCCTGTGGCATTGTCCACGCCGCGCGGTGTGCGCCGGGTGGACGTGAAATCCGCATCAAATATGCTCGCAGCCTGCGTGGAATATGCGCGGGCAGCTAGCATATTTGTAGCAGCAGCGGCCGTGGCAGATTGGCGACCGGCTGCACCGGCAGAGCATAAGCTGAAAAAGGATGGCTCCGGACGAACACCTGCATTGGAGTTTGTGGAGAACCCCGACATCCTGGCGACGCTGGCCCAGTCACCGCGCGCGCAGAGCGGCGACCTGTATTGCGTCGGGTTCGCGGCAGAGAGTCAGGATCTGCTGGACAATGCCACCGCCAAACGTATTCGCAAGGGCGTGCCGCTGTTGGTCGGGAACATTGGCCCTGCCACCTTTGGGCAGGATGACAATGCCTTACTGCTGGTGGATACCACCGGTGCCACGGAAATCCCCAGAAACTCCAAATTGGCGTTGGCGCGCCAGCTGGTTGCCGAGATAGCACGGCGCATTGAACACTGAAATTGCAGCATGAAAATTGACATCAGAATTCTCGATCCGCGTCTGGCGGATCAGCTCCCTGCCTATGCAACACCTGGCAGCGCCGGGCTTGATCTCCGTGCATGCCTGGATGGTCCTTTGACCCTGGCTCCCAATGCCTGGCAGTTGGTGCCTACCGGAATGGCCATTTATCTGGCAGACCCGTCCTACGCCGCGCTGATCTTGCCGCGTTCAGGCTTGGGTCACAAACATGGCATCGTGCTCGGCAATCTGGTCGGTTTGATTGACAGCGACTACCAGGGGCAACTCATGGTCAGCGCCTGGAACCGCAGTGATGTGGCTTTCACCATCGAGCCGATGGAACGCATTGCACAACTGGTCATCGTTCCCGTGGTGCAGGCCAAATTCAATGTGGTGACTGCATTTGAAGCAAGCGAGCGCGGCGAAGGCGGCTATGGGTCCACCGGCAAGCGATGAGCGCTCAATGCAAAGTGCGGTCTGATGGTGCGTCCGCCAGGCCTACCTGGACTTTGAAGAACCCGCTGCCACAACTGCCGCGGACAATCTCATCTTCGGTTGCTTCACGTACGGCCGCAACCTGAATGCGGATGCGAATCGCAATGCCCGCCAAAGGGTGGTTGCCGTCCAGCACCACATGCTCCGGATAGATGTCGGTTACGGTGTACAGCACGTCTTTCGGTGCATCAGGGTTGCAGCCGGCAGGTAGTGCGAAGCCCTCCATGGTTAGTCCCTCCTGCAATTCCTGTGGGAACAGCTTGCGGGGCTCAAGAAAGAGCAACTTGTCGTTGAAATCGCCAAAGGCCTGCTCAGGCTCAATTTGAAGTTCAAGGGTTGAACCCGTCGAATGACCCAGCAGGGCTTCTTCAAGGGAAGGTAGAAGGTCGTTGCCTCCCACCAAGAATTCGACTGGATCATCCAGCACATCCAGTGTTTCGCCCATCGTGTCTTTCAGCGTCCAGGTGAGGGCAGCGACGCATGGTTGAGTGATTTTCATCCAGGAATTGTCGCAGTTTGATTTGCGTTTGTGACTCAACTGGGTTGAAAATGTGAACATGAATGTCAATGAACCTCTGCCATTGCTGGGCGGGCTCGCTCCCAAATCATTTATGGCGCGCCATTGGCAGCGCAAACCTTTGCTCATTCGCCAGGCCATCGCAGGGTTTCTACCTTCGCTCAATCGAGCAGATCTGGTTGAACTGGCTGGGAATTCCGAGGTGGAGTCGCGTTTGATCGTACGAGTCGACTCACGCGCATGTGGGCAATGGCGACTCCGGCACGGACCTTTTGCGCGCCGGGCACTGCCCCCATTTAAGCAACCGGGTTGGACGCTGCTGGTGCAGGGGGTCGATCTGCATGACGAGCGCGTGCATGCTCTGATGAACCTGTTCCGGTTTGTGCCGAATGCGCGGTTGGATGACGTGATGGTCAGTTATGCCTCGGATCAGGGCGGGGTTGGCCCGCATTTCGATAGCTACGACGTTTTTCTGTTGCAGGCCCAGGGGCGACGTCGGTGGCGCGTTGGTCGCCAGAGAGATTTGCGCCTTCAGTCGAATATGCCATTGAAAATTCTTGCCAATTTTGAGCCTGAGATGGAGTTCATTCTTGATCCAGGAGACATGTTGTACCTGCCACCACGCTACGCCCACGAAGGTGTTGCATTGGGGGACTGCATGACCTATTCGATCGGCTTTCGGTCACCGAGTCGTAGCGAGTTGACTACTGAATTGCTGCAGCGCATTTCCGACCAGACGCTGGACGAGGGCAGTGCTGACTTGTACCGAGACCCCAAGCAAGAAGCGGTGGAACACAGTGGTGCCATACCACTGGGCCTGTTCGATTTTGCTCAGAGCGCGTTGGCGCAGGTGTTGCTTGCCCCCACATCTATTCAGTGCGCCTTGGGGGAGTATTTGACAGAGCCGAAAGCATCGGTGTGCTTTGACGCTAAATGCGGGCCAATAGGCGACGGAATGCTTCGGTTGGACCGGCGTAGCCGCATGATGTATGACGATAGGTTCGTTTTCATTAATGGAGAGAGCTTCTTGGCGGTGGGACGTGATGCACGCCACATGCGTGCTTTGGCCGATGAACGCGTGCTGGCGGCAGCGCAAGTTCGCCAACTCGGTGCCGACGCAAGAGCTCTGGTGTTTGAATGGGTTGCAGCGGGGTGGTTGTATGTCGAATGATGAAGTTTCCGGCGGATTAATGGTGGGGCATTTCACTGGAGTGGAGGTATTTGCCGAACTGATTCGCAATGCTCTGGCCCATGCCGCTTCTGAGGGTTGGTCGGGCATGGTTTGGAGTGATCCTGGTTTTCAGGATTGGCCATTGCGAGAAAAGGTAGTGGTCGATTCGTTGCACGCTTGGGCGGGTCGTGGCAGGACACTGGTGATGATCTCCAGCCAATATGACGACATCAGACGAATGCACCCGCGGTTTGTGGCATGGCGTACCAAGTGGGATCACCTCGTTGAATGTCGGGTCTGTAGAGGATTGGACGCCGGCGAGTTGCCCAGTGCGTTGTGGAGTCCACAGTGGGTGATGCGCCGCATGGACCTCGTTCGAAGTACGGGTTATGCGGGGGATGAGCCACAGCGCCGGGTATTGCTCAAGGAGGAACTGGACGAATGCCGGCGTCAAAGCGCTCCGGGTTTTGCAGTCACTACACTGGGTTTGTAGCGCTGAAGCGAGGGTTTTCCCGAGTCATTACTGAATTTTCTAGTACAATGTGAGGCTAAGCAAAAAGAGCTCGAATGCTTTTTGCCGAAGCTTGGGCAGTTTCTTGCCAAGGCAATTTCCGGAAATTGTTTCGTCAACTCTTATTGGTTTACTCAAATGAACAAAACTCTCGTTCTGGCAGCCGTAATCGCTGCTGCCGCTTTGGCCGCTTGTGGCAAGAAAGAAGAAGCTCCTGCACCCGTGGCTGCGCCAGCCGCTGCCCCGGCCGCAGCGGCTCCTGCTGCGCCAGCACCTGCTGCCGACGCTTCGGCTCCTGCTCCTGCCGCCGCACCTGCTGCTTCCGAGCCAGCCAAAAAGTAATTTATTACGGTTTTGAAAAAGCCACCTTGCAGGTGGCTTTTTTTTGGTTACTTGATGTCTTCTGCGAGTACTTTGACAATGCGTTGTGCCACAGCCGAAGTCTCCGGTATTCCCTGATCATTCAACACGGAAACCGTCGTTACGTCGACAAGGCTTCGAACCGAGATGCGAAGTTTGGTTGCAACGTCAGGCTCCTTGACGCTGCTGCTGAAAAGTTTGGCGAAGAAGCCGGTTTCTGTTTTCTCTGCGTTGGGTGCTGCATAACGCACGAAATAGAGCCCCTTGTTGCGATCTCTGTCCTCTACCGTAAAGCCGGTTCGGTCGAGCGCCAAACCGACGCGCCGCCAGGCACGGTCAAAACCTTCTTCGATTCGTACTGTAGGCTGGCCATTTTCAGTGGAGATTGTCGCAACGGACGAGGTCCGTCCTGAGGCAAGAAGTGCTTTCGACTGCTCCTGACCGGTGCCCAGCTTGACCATTAAACGACCTAAAAATTCTGCTTCAAGTTCCGGGTCTGCAGGACTGGACTGCCATGCCGTTTGCTCTTTGGAGCCACTAACGTAGTTCTCCGAAGTTCCGCGGTGGCTAATGAAAATTTCGGTGTCGCCGCTAGCGTTGCGTTCCAAACGCGTGCGGTATTTGTCGCGCTCGCCAGATGAATACAGTGAGTCAAAAACCTTTCCGATCGTGCGGCGAATAAAGTCCATGGGAATCTTGTCCCGGTTTTCCTTCCAGTCAGTTTCCAAAATACCCAGATCTCGCTGGTCTTTTACCAGCTCAAATCCGCTTTCGAGCCAAAAATCCTTGACTGAGTCCCAGAGTTTTTCTGCTGGCCGTCGCACCACCAGCCAGCGCTGGTTGCCTGCACGTTCGACGCGAACATCACCAATGGAAAGCGCAGCCACGGACGTTGCAGCTGTGGTTGTCTGGCCGCCAGCGCCCGGTTGCCGCATTGATGCCGCAGAAACAGCCCCATCGATGACTACGTAACGCGTGTCCTTGGCCAGTTGGGTAAGGTCTGGTGGCACATCCAGCGACGGAGTCTTGACCACATTGGCGGTGCGATAGTCCACTTTCTCCGACTGGAGCATGGAGCACGCAGAGAGCGTGATTGCCGTCAATAGCAGCGCTGCTTTTGGAAATTGGTTCACAAGGGTCCTTGAAAATGGAAGTGGTTTCACAGTAGACCGGTCTCACGCAGAGTGCGTTCAAGGTCAGGCTGGTTGCCTTCGGCAAGCGACGTAAGTGGAAGCCGCAGGGCACCTTGGCATTTTCCCATACGCGCGGCGGCCCACTTCACCGGAATCGGGTTGGCCTCGACAAACAGCGCTTTGTGCAGCGGCAAGAGCTTGCGTTGAATATCATTGGCTTCTCTGACCTGCCCGGCAATCGCGGACATGCACAGTTCGTGCATTAGCCTCGGGGCTACATTGGCCGTGACACTGACATTACCGTGACCACCGCACAGCATAAGGGCGATGGCTGTGGGGTCGTCACCCGAGTAAATGGCGAAACCTTGTGGCGCTTCGCGAATGAGCCATTGCGCGCGTTCGATATTGCCGGTGGCCTCTTTGATTCCAACAATGCCAGGAACTTCAGCGAGACGCATGACGGTATCGTGCGCCAAATCGGCCACCGAGCGACCCGGCACGTTGTACAAAACAACCGGCAGATCTACAGCCTCTGCGATGGCCCTGAAATGCCGGTAAAGCCCCTCTTGCGTCGGCTTGTTGTAATAGGGTACGACCTGCAACTGGCAATCCGCACCCACAGTTTTTGCAAACCGCGCCAGTTCAATCGCCTCGGCCGTGGAATTGGCACCGCACCCTGCCATGATGGGGACGAGCCCCTTGGCCTGCTCCACCGATACGCGGATGATTTCGCAATGCTCCGCAACGGTGACTGTGGGCGACTCACCGGTGGTACCAACCACGCAGATGCAGTCGGTACCCTCTGCGATATGCCAATCAATCAGATCGCGCAGGGCCGGGTAGTCCACAGACCCATCGTCGAGCATCGGGGTGATGAGGGCCACGATGCTGCCCCTGATTTGACGTTGAGATGATTTCATGTCGAGAGTTCCTTAGGAGGTGCGGCATTTTACCTAGAGTAGGTGGCGTGCGGTGTGCAACTGCGAAGGATCTTTTTCGGTGGTCCGAATGGCTGCGATTCGCTGAACAAACCGGGACGGATTCTCCAGATAACCATGTTCATAGGCAATGACGTGAAGTTCCTGGCAAACCTGCAGCAGTTCACCCGGGCGCAGCAAGTATTCAGGTCGCGTCGGTCGTCCCACGGTTTCGTTGCCTGAGGCAAAGGTCTCGTAAAGAAAAATACCTCCTGGTAGCAGGCTGCGAACCAAGGTTGGCATGAGCGGGCGCCACAGGTAGTTGGTTACCACCACTGCACCAAATTGGTCGGGAACTCCATCTGACAGCAAGGGCCAGGGTTCTGATTCCAGGTCGGAACACACCAATGTGAAACGGTCTAAAAGGTCCGGTGTAGCTGCAAACTCCCGATCGATGCCGGTAACCAGGTGCCCCCGTTCTGCGAACCAGGCAAGGTGCCGCCCTGCGCCGCACGCGACATCGAGCACGTGTGCATTCGGCGCCACCAAATGCGTCCAACGGGCGATCCAGGCGGATGCAGGTACACGATTGGTGGCGAAATCGGCCGTGGGTTTCAAAAACATGACCACAGCTGGTTGACCATCTGCACCATGAAGTCCGGACGCGTGTAGAGGAAAAACGCGCCAGCCAGTAAAGCTAAAGCGACAGCGGTGAACAGCGCTCGAACAAGTGCATTCATGGTGCAATGGCGCCATTGGGCAGGTTGCGCACAATAGCCGATTCCTTGACCGGTAGATTGATCAGGGCTGCCGCGACTCCCAGGGCAATGGCGATGTACCAGACGATGTCATAGCTGCCGGTTTTGTCGTAAAGAAAGCCACCCAGCCAGACCCCCATGAACGAGCCAATCTGGTGGCTGAAAAACACAAAACCTCCTAGCATCGAAAGATGGGCTACACCAAATATTTGAGCGATCGTGGCGTTGGTAGGAGGGACGGTGGAGAGCCACAGCAAGCCAATCACTGCGGAGAAGACATAGACGCTGGGAGGCGACAACGGAGTCAGCAAGAACAGGCTGATGGCAACCGAGCGCGCGAAGTAGATCACAGCAAGAATGTTTTTCTTTTGCATGCGCTGGCCCAGCACGCCCGCCGCATAGGTCCCAAACACATTGAACAAGCCAATGAGCGCGAGCGAGTAGCTGGCTACCTGGGGCGACAGGCCTTTGTCCTTCAGATAACTGGGCATATGGACGCCAATGAACACGACCTGGAAGCCGCAGACAAAGTAGCCAGCCATTAACAACTGAAAGCTGGGGTACTTGAAGGCCTCGTGCAAAGCATGGGCAATGGTTTGTTCGCGTCGTGGTGCAGAACTTCCCCCCAAGCCTGGCTCTCTCAGCCCCCATGCAAGGGGAACCATCAGAAGCGATGCCACACCCAGCAACTCCAGCGCTTCCTTCCAACCAAACTGACTTATCAAAAAGCCTTCAGTGGGTACCATCAAGAACTGGCCAAAGGAGCCGGCCGCCGCCGCAACCCCCATGGCCCAAGAGCGCCTGTCGGCGCTGATGTTTCGGCCAATGACGCCGTAAATCACCGGATAGGTGGTGCCTGCCTGCGCGGTGCCGATCAATATACCGGTACTCAGCCAAAACAGCATCGGGGTGCTCGCGTTTGCCATGCCTGCCAGCCCCAGAGCGTACAGGATCGATCCGACAACGATGACCCGGAACGCACCGAATCGGTCCGCCATCATGCCGGCAAAAATACCTGCAACACCCCATGCGATGTTCTGGATGGCCAATCCCAACGCAAAGGTTTCACGGGTCCATCCCTGAGCCTGTGTCATGGGTTGTAGCCATAAGCCAAAGCCATGGCGCACTCCCATAGAGAGTGTCACGATGGTGGCGCCACAGGCCAGCACTTGCAGGGTGGATAAGGGTTTGAAGCTTGGTGACATGGGGTTGATTGTCGTCAATCAGATTAGTGCTTGCTGAAAACTGTACATTGAAATGATGTGTGGCTGTGTTTGTATACAGGCCAATGCCCTACAATCGCGCCCTATGTCCACCAAACCCAACTCTGATTATTCCGAAGGTTCGATACGCGTCCTCAAGGGACTGGAGCCGGTCAAGCAGCGTCCGGGCATGTACACCCGCACCGACAATCCGTTGCACGTGATTCAAGAAGTGCTGGACAACGCAGCAGACGAATCTCTGGGCGGTTACGGCAAAAAAATCAAAGTGACGGTCCATATCGACGGGTCAGTGACGATTGAGGATGACGGTCGGGGCATCCCCTTTGGAATGCACCCTGAAGAGAACGCACCAGTGATCGAACTCGTATTTACACGATTGCACGCGGGCGGCAAGTTCGACAAGGGCAAAGGCGGTGCCTATAGCTTCTCGGGTGGCTTGCATGGCGTAGGTGTTTCCGTGACCAATGCGCTGGGTAAGCGGCTCGAAGCAACGAGTTACCGCGAAGGTTCAGTAGCGCGTATTGTGTTCGAGGGCGGTGATGTCACCGAACCTTTGCATGTGCGCAAGTTGGGCGAGGGTGACCGTAAGACCGGTACTACCGTTCGAGTGTGGCCAGATGCCAAATATTTTGAGTCGTCGGTCGTGCCGATGGCTGACCTGACGCACTTGCTACGCAGCAAAGCTGTGTTGATGCCCGGCGTGAGCGTGACTTTGCTGGTGGAAAAAACCAAAGAGTTGCAGATTTGGACGTACAAGGGCGGCCTGCGCGACTATTTGATGCAGACCCTCAATGGGGAGACCGTCATTCCGCTGTTTGATGGTGAAGGCTTTGCCGATGCGCAAAGCGACAGCTTCGCAGAGGGCGAGGGCGCGGCATGGTGTGTCGGCTTTACCGAAGATGGCCAACCCGTGCGAGAAAGTTATGTCAACCTGATTCCTACCAGCGCCGGGGGTACGCATGAGAGTGGCCTGCGCGACGGCTTGTTTACCGCCGTAAAAGGTTTTATCGAGTTTCATTCCCTGTTACCCAAGGGTGTGAAGCTCATGCCTGAAGACGTTTTTGCCCGTGCTAGTTACGTTTTGTCGACCAAGGTGCTAGACCCGCAATTTCAGGGCCAGATCAAAGAGCGGCTGAACTCTCGAGATGCTGTGCGATTGGTATCGAGCTTTGTGCGCCCAGCGCTGGAACTGTGGCTCAACCAGCATGTTGAATACGGCAAGAAGCTGGCCGAACTCGCGATCAAGGCGGCGCAGACCCGACAGAAGGCGGGTCAAAAGGTGGAGAAGCGCAAGAGTTCGGGTGTGGCCGTACTGCCCGGAAAACTGACCGATTGTGAAAGCCGTGACATCGCACACAACGAAGTCTTTCTGGTGGAGGGCGATTCTGCCGGAGGCAGTGCCAAGATGGGGCGCAACAAGGAAAATCAGGCCATATTGCCGCTGCGCGGGAAAGTGCTCAATACTTGGGAAGTGGACCGTGACCGCTTGTTCGCCAATACCGAAATTCACGACATTTCGGTCGCCATCGGGATCGACCCGCATGGCCCCGATGACGTGCCTGACCTGAGCGGCCTGCGCTATGGCAAGGTCTGCATCTTGAGCGATGCTGACGTGGATGGTTCGCACATTCAGGTGCTTCTGCTGACGCTGTTCTTCCGACATTTTCCAAAGCTCATTGAAACTGGTCATGTGTACGTGGCCCGCCCGCCGCTGTTCCGGGTCGATGCCCCTGCGCGAGGCAAGAAGCCGGCATCCAAGGCGTACGCGCTCGACGAAGGTGAACTCACCGCGATTCTTGACAAGTTGCGCAAGGAGGGCGTACGCGAAGGTGCCTGGAGCATTAGCCGATTCAAGGGGCTGGGCGAAATGAATGCTGAGCAGTTGTGGGACACGACGCTGAACCCGGACACCCGCCGACTGCTTCCGGTAACCCTGGGTGCGATCAACTTCATTGAAACGGAGTCGTTGATCACCAAGCTTATGGGAAAAGGGGAAGCGGCGGCACGGCGGGAACTGATGGAATTGCACGGCGATTCGGTCGATATCGACGTCTAGCTATAAATATGAGAGCTGCTCACGCAATATTTACGGGGTCTACAGGACTTTTCCATCAAAGATGATTGACCAACCCATTTTCGACTTCGCCATATCCGACGGCGGAGATGACGACCAACTCAACCTGGCTACCTATGCGCAGCGCGCCTACCTCGAGTACGCCCTGAGCGTGGTCAAGGGTCGCGCCTTGCCCGACGTGTGCGATGGCCAGAAGCCGGTGCAGCGACGCATCCTGTATTCGATGTCCCGTATGGGCTTGGGCTTCGGTGGACCCAACGGCAATACCGGTGCGCGTCCGGTCAAGAGTGCGCGCGTGGTGGGGGATGTGCTGGGCCGCTTCCACCCGCATGGCGACCAGGCTGCGTACGACGCGCTGGTACGCATGGCGCAGGATTTTTCACAGCGCTATCCCTTGATTGACGGTCAGGGCAACTTTGGGTCGCGTGATGGGGACGGCGCCGCTGCCATGCGCTACACCGAAGCTCGGCTGGCGAAGATTACCAGTCTGCTGCTCGATGAGATCGACCAGGGTACTGTCGACTTTCAGCCCAACTACGATGGTTCCACCGAGGAGCCGCGGCAGTTGCCCGCACGTCTGCCATTTAGCTTGCTCAATGGTGCCAGCGGCATTGCAGTGGGCCTGGCCACAGAGATCCCCAGTCACAACCTGCGCGAAATTGCCGATGCCTGCGTGGCCATGATCAAGGCCCCCACGATTGACGATGAGGCGTTGGCTGGGCTGGTGCCTGGCCCCGACTACCCCGGTGGCGGGCAGATTATCAGCAGCACAGCCGACATTGCAGATGCCTACCGTACAGGGCGTGGATCCCTCAAGGTACGTGCTCGCTGGAAGATTGAGGACCTGGCGCGCGGACAGTGGCAGCTAGTGGTGACTGAATTGCCACCAGGAGTCAGCAATCAGCGTGTGCTGGAAGAGATTGAAGAACTGACCAATCCCAAGGTCAGAGCAGGCAAGAAAACCCTGTCGCAGGAACAGACCCAACTCAAGGCCAGCGTGCTCTCCGTGCTGGACTTGGTGCGTGATGAATCCAACAAGGACGCAGCCGTGCGACTGGTGTTTGAGCCCAAAACCAGCCGCACAGAACAGCAGGAACTGATCACCGCTTTGCTGGCCCACACCAGTCTGGAAACCTCTTCGCCCATCAATCTGACCATGATCGGGTTGGACGGGCGGCCCACACAAAAGTCTTTCCGTCAGATGTTGCAGGAGTGGATAGCGTTTCGCCAGAGCACCATCGAAAAGCGTTCGCGCCATCGTATGGCCAAAGTGCTGGACCGTATTCACATCCTTGAAGGACGTCAACTCGTCCTTCTGAACATCGACAAAGTGATTGCGATCATTCGCCAGTCGGATGAGCCGAAATCCGCACTGAAAACGAGTTTCGGACTGTCGGAGCGACAGGCCGAGGATATCCTCGAAATTCGTCTGCGCCAACTGGCGCGGCTGGAAGCCATCAAGATCGAGCAGGAGTTGTCGGAGCTTCGTGCCGAGCAGGGCAGGCTCGAAGAAATTCTGGGTAGTCCTGCCGCATTGCGCCGCTTGATGATGAAAGAGATAGAGGTCGACGCAAAAACATTTTCTGACCCGCGTCGCACGCTGATCCAGGCCGAAAAGAAAGCCGTCCTTGAGGTGAAGGTGGTCGACGAACCGGTAACGGTTGTCGTCAGCCAGAGGGGGTGGGTTCGCACACGTACCGGGCACGGACACGAAGCGTCCGGGTTCGCATTCAAGGCGGGCGATGGCCTCTACGGAACGTTCGAATGCCGCAGTGTGGATGCATTACTGGTGTTTGGCTCTAACGGTCGTGTCTACTCAGTGGCCGTTTCGTTGCTTCCCGGAGGCCGCGGCGACGGGCAACCCGTGACCACGCTGATCGAACTGGAAGCAGGTACGCAGGTACTCTACTATTTCGCCGGTCCGACATCGGCGACGCTGCTGCTTAGCAGTTCGGGAGGGTATGGCTTTATCGCATCGTTGGAGAACATGGTGTCGCGACAGAAGGCGGGCAAGGCTTTTGTGACCTGCAATGAGGGCGAGACCATGTGCTACCCATCTCTGGTGGGTGGCGCGCAGGGCAGGGTGGTGGTCGCGGGTACGCCCGCAGCTGTGGTGCAGCAAGCCACCCATGTGGCCTGCGCTTCAACGGGTGGACGGATTCTGACGTTCGAGATTGCCGAACTCAAATTCATGTCCAATGGCGGACGCGGTCTGATGCTGCTCGACCTGGATGCCAAGGACACCTTGGCAGGTGCTGCTGCGTATACGCGCAGTGTTCGCATTGAAGGCATTGGCCGCGGTGGCAAGGAGCGGGAAGAGTCATTGGAGATCCGTAGCCTGAACAACGCCCGGGCAGCGCGCGGTCGCAAAGGTAAGGCGGCAGACCTGGGCTTTAGGCCGTTGCGCATCACCCGATTTGAATAATTGACTGACCTGGGAAGCGAGGTTGAACCTGGGTCGTGTGGGTCGATTTCACGACCTCGGACGTTTTCCTTGAACAACGGTTCCGCGACTGTCAATGTACGATTCCTCAGGGGACTTCTCTGGTGCTGGTACGGCCGACAAAGCGCCTCTGAATTTGGTGTGAAATCGGGTTTCATCAAGATGCTGCATTGACAGGATCGAACTCTCACCAAAGTCCTGATGATCGACATGGTTGACGGAGACTCTAAAACCGCACCAGAACAGGAAAAAATAAAAAAACCACAGGGCACCATACCAGGTGACGTTGTCCAGCATGCTGCGTCCCACATATAGTCGCGACGAAACAACAGCTGTCATGCCGAGCATAGCCATTGCAGTGGCTACAAAAAGGGCGTGCTGCTTGACGTTTTTTATATTCGTGACGTTCAGGCGTGTCCACAGTGCGCCGATAAGCATGGCAATGATGCCGATACCAAACACTTGCAGTGCGTTAATCAAATACGGTCTCATGGCTCGGCTCGTCTAGGTGAGTCCAGTAATGTACTCGCTGAATTATGTTGCTTTCCCATGGTCGCCAAGCTTACGCATTGGCTTGCCACCACTGCATTCTGAGCGATTGGTTACAAATTGTTGCTAATTGAACATAGGATGCCATGCATAGGGAGCGAAAATGTTCAAACAAATCATAAGTCTTGGCAGAATACTGTCACGGTCGGTGATGCAGCAACCGACAATTCTCACCTGAGGTTTTATAGATGCGATTCAGCCCTCTCGCGGCGTTGAGCCAGTTCATGCGGTTCTGCAAGAGTAAGTGTACCGGCCTGCCCAATGCTGTGACAGTGGGTATTGCTGTCTTTTTGCTCTGGGCTTTGGCGGGAAGCCAAGTCGTGTATGCGCAGTCCGCTGGTATTGAGTTTGACCATAGCAGCACAGGGTTCATGCTGACGGGTCCACACAAGCTGGTCCGCTGCGAGTCCTGCCACATCAATGGTGTTTTCAAGGGAACGCCTCGCGAATGCGCGGTTTGCCACGTCCAGAACAACCCTCGCGGGGCAACTTTCAAGTCGGTAAAGCATATTCCCTCGGCAGCCGCATGCGATGTTTGCCACTCTCCCACACATTCGAGCTTCTCGGGCGTGGTGTTCAATCACGTGACGGCTGATGCCATAAGTTGCCAGAATTGCCACAACGGATTTAACGTCAAGGGTAAGCCAACTGAGCACATCCCGACCACTTTGACCTGCGGCGCTTGCCACAATACAACCAGTTTTGTACCTGCGCTGAAGTTTGAGCACAACGCCACCAATCTCGCAGGTCGAGCTTGCGCCTCTTGCCACGATGGTGTACGCGCCAAGGGTCTTCCCTCAAACCACGTGCCGAACCCTTCCAGCCTTGCCTGCGATAACTGCCACCAGGCATCCAGGGCCGGTAATTTTGTTTCATTTGCCGGTGCGAAGTTCAGCCATAGTGGCATCCGGTCTGGTTGTGAAACCTGCCATGGACCCGATGTGACGGGGAGCACTTTTGTTGGCATCAACAAGATTGTGACGATGCCGCCCTCAGGCGCTCCGGGGCCACTGTCGCACATGCCAACGTCAACCAAATGTGAGAACTGCCACCTTGGTTCGATGCCCGCTGATCTGGTCCCCGCTGTCGCGGCGAAGGGCGCTCCGGGCAGTGGGTTCCTGAACCCGGCACCTACAGCGTCGATGATTCACGCGGGGATGACCGGCAACTGCTCGAGTTGCCATGAGGCAAATGCTGTCTGGATGGGGGTATCGCAGTATCCAATCTCCACAAGCGCACCATTCAAGGGTTTCCAGACACGCCCGCAGGCTGTCGCAACCCAGTTCAGTGTGGCCGACGCGTCGCATCCTGCGGGGGATGATTGCTCCAGTTGCCATGCGAACTTTGTAGACTTTGTTGCAGGGGCAAAGCCCGCCAATCACATACCGGTATCGTCTACCTCTAGCTGCACGTCCTGCCATACCAGTTCTGATTTCCGGGCGATGCCAACCATAGCGGCAATTCATGCCAATGCACCATCGACCAGTGCCAATTGTGCACAGTGCCATAGCACTGCGGCAGCAACTGGATTTGCAATACCTGCCAGCGGTTTCGCGATTGTTGCCCCCCCGTCGAACCACATCCCCTTTGGAAGTACAGCGTGCGAGACCTGCCACGTAGGTTCGAACTCCAGCCTGACGCTGCCGGTACAGAACACCGCCAAGTTCAGCAACTCTGCGTTCAGCCACAGCGGCATTACCAGCGGGTGCGACGTATGCCACGGCCCGAGCATCACGGGGGCGAGCTTCTATGGCGTGAGCAAGATTGTGGTGATGCCGCCCTCAGGCGCACCGGGAGCGAGCTCCCACGTCCCAAGC
>CAIPGC010000257.1 GCA_903864505.1 uncultured beta proteobacterium
CGGTCAGCGTAGCTGGTGGTTCTCCAGGTGCCGAGCCGCTGAGATGGCGACTGTAATTTTCGATGCCCTTGCAATGACCGACTTCGCTGAGCATTTCCAGATCGAATCGCGTACGCTGCTCCAGACGCTGTGCCTCCACCAGCTTACCCTGGCCGACGAAATCTTTCAGCCGTCCTGCCAACTCCACCTTGATGGTCTCTACAGCCGCCAGCACCTGTTCGCGTGGGGTCACATAGTGACTACTGGGGTAGACCGTGAAGCGCGGAATCTTCTGCCGGATGCGACCGGTCAAGGGATCAAACAGTTGCAGCGACTCGATTTCTTCGTCAAACAATTCCAACCTGACGGCCATTTCGCTGTGCTCTGCCGGAAAGATATCAATGGTGTCGCCCCGAACCCTGAAGGTACCCCGCGAAAAATCCATGTCGTTGCGTAGATACTGCATTCGCACCAGTTGTGCAATCAGATCGCGCTGGCCGATCTTGTCCCCAACGCGCAAGGTCATCACCATCTTGTGATAGGCCTCGGGCTGGCCAATGCCGTAAATGGCCGATACAGTGGCAACGATCACTACATCGCGCCGCTCCAGCACGCTCTTGGTGCAAGAAAGTCGCATTTGCTCGATGTGCTCGTTTATGGCGGAATCTTTTTCAATAAACAGGTCGCGCTGAGGCACATAGGCTTCTGGCTGGTAGTAGTCGTAATAACTGACAAAGTATTCGACTGCGTTCTTCGGAAAAAATTCGCGAAACTCGCTATACAACTGCGCCGCCAGTGTCTTGTTCGGTGCAAAAACAATGGCCGGGCGACCCAGTCGCGCAATGACATTGGCCATGGTGAAAGTCTTGCCAGAGCCGGTCACACCCAACAGCGTTTGAAACACTTCGCCATCAGTCACACCCTCGACCAACTGGTCGATTGCCTCAGGCTGATCACCTGCAGGGGGATAGGGCTGGTACAGGTCAAAGGGCGAATTAGGAAAGCGCAGAAATACACCTTGCGCGGCAGCTTCAGCGGGCACAACACCGGGGGCTGGAAGCACTTCAGAATGTTTTTGCATGGGGGGTTTCGCGTAGGCCCGGTAAAATGAGGGGAAACCCTTAAGAATACGTTAATTTTTTACTGCAAGAGGAACCCCCATGTCCATGTTCTCCGCTGTCGAAATGGCCCCACGTGACCCGATTCTGGGTCTGAATGAGCAATTCAACGCCGACACCAACCCCAACAAAGTCAACCTCGGTGTTGGTGTCTATTACGATGACAACGGAAAATTGCCCTTGCTTCAATGTGTGCAAACCGCTGAAAAGGCCATGATGGAAAAGCCCAGTGCCCGCGGTTACTTGCCCATTGACGGCATTGCTGCATACGATGCAGCCGTAAAGTCACTGGTTTTTGGTGCGGACGGCGAACCCGTCAAGTCCGGCCGCATCGCAACCATCCAGGCACTTGGAGGCACCGGTGGCCTCAAGGTGGGTGCCGACTTTCTCAAAAGAATCAGTCCCAATGCCACGGTATTGATCTCGGATCCCAGCTGGGAAAATCACCGCGCGCTGTTCACCAATGCAGGCTTTACGGTAGAGACCTATGCCTACTACGATGCTGCCAAGCGCGGCGTCAACTTCGAAAGCATGCTCGCCGCCCTGAACGCTGCTGCAGCTGAAACCATCATCGTGCTGCACGCGTGTTGCCACAACCCGACCGGCTACGACATCACCGCAGCGCAGTGGGACGAGGTGATCACCGTATGCAAAGCCAAAAATCTGACCCCCTTCCTTGACATGGCATACCAAGGCTTCGGCCACGGAATTCTGGAAGACGGTGCGGTCATAGGAAAGTTTGTCGCGGCAGGCATCACATTCCTGGTGTCCACCTCGTTCTCCAAGAGCTTCAGCCTGTACGGCGAGAGGGTCGGAGCCTTGAGCGTATTGTGCGCCGACAAAGAAGAAGCCAGCCGCGTCCTGAGCCAACTCAAAATCGTTATCCGTACCAACTACTCCAACCCTCCCACTCATGGCGGTGCAGTCGTTGCGGCCGTGTTGAACAACCCTGAATGGCGCGCGCTGTGGGAGACTGAACTGGGTGAAATGCGGGTACGAATCAAAGCCATGCGCCAAAAATTGGTAGACGGCCTCAAGGCCGCCGGAATCAAGCAAGACATGAGTTTTATCACCACACAGATCGGCATGTTCAGCTATTCTGGGCTTACCAAGGACCAAATGGTGCGTTTGCGCAATGAGTTTGGCGTGTACGGTACCGACTCGGGCCGAATGTGCGTGGCTGCGCTGAACAGCAAGAACATTGACCACGTCTGCGCCTCTATTGCCAAGGTTCTTTGAACATCAACCTGGTCACCATCGGCATGCTGGACCCTGTCGCACCCTCACCCACCGGCGGACCAACCCTCTCGCTGGTCATTGCGCGGCAGGCGATTTTGGACAGCAACCGTGCAGTGTTTGGCTACGAATTGTTTGACCGCTCTGTTAGCAGCAGCGAACATACAGCCGCCAGCGATGCACAGATGCTTTTCAACTTTTTGTCATTCTCGGAAGGGGAATCGCTGGTCGGCAAGAAGGATGTTTTCATCAACTGCACCCTCAACAGCCTTGCTGGTGGACACCTGGACTTGATCGCGCCCGAGCGCGTGGTATTGGAGATACCGCCACTACCCATCTCGCAACTAGACCAGATCGAAACACGGCTGACGAGTCTGCAGGAGGTCCGGCAACGCGGTTTTCGTCTGGCTTTTGACTATTCGGTTTTGACCCGGTCGTACAAATCCTGGCTGCCGCTGGCTTCGTTCATCAAGTTTGACTTGACTGCTCTCAAACCTGATGCGATGGAAGCATTCATCAAACTGGCGCAGCAAAAATCGCACGCGCATTTGATCGCCGAGAAGGTGGAGACATCCGAGCAATATTCTCTGGTGGCACGGCTAGGGGTCAAGTTATTCCAGGGCTACTGGTTTGCCAAACCCACTCTAATACAGGGACAAACCGTACGCCCCGCACAGGCCAACATCCTGCAACTCATCAACCTGGTACGCAAACAGGCAAGCACCGGGGAAATAGAAGAGGTGCTCAAACGCGATCCCACCCTGTCGTTTAATCTGCTTCGCTTCATTAACTCTGCCGGATTTGGCGCAAGGTCCGAAGTTACTTCGTTCAAGCACGCAGTGATGCTGCTCGGTCTGAATCGCCTGTTCAAGTGGGCGGCTTTGCTCATGACCACGTCCAGAGTTGGAGACACGCCACCTGCAGTAGGTGCCACCGCAGCAGTGCGAGGCAGACTCATGGAATTGCTGGCGGCAGATTTATTGCCTGAAGAGGAGCACGATAACGCTTTTGTCGTGGGCATTTTTTCCTTGCTTGACACCATGCTGGGACTCCCGCTCAAGACTGCGCTGGCAACCATTGCGCTACCCGCCTCAGTTACCGATGCCTTGCTGCAAAAACAGGGCCCGCTGGCAACATTGCTGGATCTCACGGTGGCTTGCGAAACGGGCGATGATGCCGTGTTTGCACAAACCGCCAATGTTCTGGGACTGAGTAACAATCAGGTCAACATGGCGCACTTGCAGGCCCTCGCTTGGGCCGAATCGTTCACCGATTCATAATCACCCGCGCGGATGGTGCAGCGCGTGCACAGCTGCCAACCGCTCGCGCGCAACGTGTGTGTATATCGTGGTGGTGGATATATCTGCATGACCCAGCAGCATTTGCACGGCACGCAGGTCCGCGCCGTGGTTTAGCAAGTGCGTGGCAAAAGCGTGGCGCAAGGTGTGGGGCGACAAGGGCGACAGGATTCCCGCCTGCAGTGCATATTTCCTGACCACCATCCAGAACATGACACGCGACATGGCACTACCCGGGGTTGATCCCCGAACCGTGACAAAAAGATCGTCCGTCTGTCGGCCCGCCAGCAACTCCGCTCGGACAGAACCCAGATACTGTCGCAGCCACAGTCCTGCCACTTCGCCAAATGGCACCATGCGTTCCTTATTGCCTTTTCCCAGTACCCGCAACACGTTGTCATGGATATTGAGATTCAAGGTTTTGAGAGTCACCAGTTCACTCACCCGCAATCCGCTGGCGTACATGAGTTCGAGCATGGTGCGGTCCCGCACTCCAAGTGCGTGCGCCGTATCCGGAGCGTCTAACAGCGCCTCAACCTGGGCCTCGGTAATTGTCTTTGGAACGCGCAAGGGTTGCCGCGCCGAAGCAAGTTTCAACGAGGGGTCAGCGCTGGCCAATCCTTCGCGCAGGGCCCAACGAAAATAACGCTTGAAAACGGTGAGGCGTCGATTTGCCGTCGTCGCCTTGGTTGTACTGTGGCGGTCGGAAAAATACCCTTGTAAATCGACTTCGGTGGACCCGCGCAAACTGCGCCCGGCGCGTGCCTGCCAAAGCGCGAACAGGGTGAGATCCTGCCGGTAGGCGCAGAGGGTATTCTTGGACAGCCCTTCCTCCAACCACAGCGCATCAATGAAGGCATCAATGCCCAGACTCTCTTCGGGACCGGGCAATGGGCCGGAAGAGGTCATTCCAGTCGCAGTTTGGCGGTATCGACCACTTTCTTGTACACCTCGAACTCGGACCTGATCTGGGCCGAAAACTGCTCTGGAGTGTTTCCAATAATGAGAGACCCGGTGTCTTCAATGCGCTTTCTCACTGCGGGATCCTCCAGCACTTTTCGCACCGCTGCGTTGACCTTGTCCACAACCTCCTTGGGCAAGCCCTTGGGGCCATAAATACCATAGAACGCCATACGATTCACGGGCTCCAGACCGACCTCCTTGAAGGTAGGCACATTCGGCAACTGCACAAGTCGCTGTGGAGCAGCGACCACAATAGGTATCAGGCGACCCGACTGGATGAAGGGCATCGCTGATGGCATGTTGTCAAAGGTCATGGACACTTGCCCGGCCACCGTATCGTTTAGCGCCGGTCCGGCCCCACGGTAGGGA
>CAIPGC010000258.1 GCA_903864505.1 uncultured beta proteobacterium
AGCGACCCACAAACGCGATTTCTGGCACGTCCAGCGCTGGCAAAAAGTGCAACTGCGGCGCGGTAGTGAGAAATTTGGCGGTATGAAGCCAGCCCAGGGCGATGGCGGACAAAGTTTTCGCTCCGTTGGTGGGGTCCGATGGGGCGCTTGAAGCGGGGGGTGGGTTTGTATTGGTGGTCATTGTTTATAGGGAAAACCCAGGCCGCCATTGTAGAATGGCGCTGTTTTGCTCACCAGACACGATACTCCTATGAAGTTGATTGCCCAATTGATTTTCGCTGCCGCGGTGGCTGCGACACCTCTTTTTGCCTTGGCGAACGAAACGGCCAAATCCGCCAAACCTGATCTCGGCAAGGGTGAGGCCAGTTTTGGCGCAGTGTGCTCAGCCTGTCACGGCCCGGATGGCAATTCGGTTATGCCGATCTACCCAAAATTGTCGCAACAGCACCCAGAATACCTAGTCAAACAGTTGCAGGAGTTCAAGGCTGACAAGCGCGCAAACCCCATCATGAAGGGCTTTTCTTCCATGCTCTCCGATGAGGACATGAAGAATATTGCGTACTGGGTTGCCACCAAGTCATCCAAGCCGGGTTCCGCCAAGGACAAGGAACTGGTGTCCCTGGGGGAACGCATTTACCGTGGCGGCATTGCCGATCGTCAGGTGCCGGCCTGCGCGGGATGCCATGGACCTAGCGGTTCAGGCATTCCGGCCCAGTACCCTCGTCTGGCGGGACAAAATTCCGAATACGCCGTGATTCAGTTAACTGGATTCCGCGATGGAATCCGGAATAACAGCCTGCAAATGACCCAGGTGGCTGCCAAATTGAACGATCGTGAGATCAAGGCGGTAGCTGACTACGTGGCAGGTCTGCACTAGTACCCCTCAGCAAGTATTCCGTCGGGGTTGTACCATCTTCGGGTGGACTGCCCATTTTTCATGGATGTCCCGAAAGGAAAGCCATTCATGCTGATAAAGACCCAAGATGACGGTTTCAACATTACTCTTGCCAGTGAAGTAACCGAACGCAAGGTGTACGCGGAGCGGCGTGATGCCCTGAAGTGGATGGCAACCGGGGTGGCGGGAACGGCAATGGCGTCGTGGGCTTCGCGACAGGCACTGGCCCAGAGCGCGGGTGGCGCGCAGCGTCCGGGAAAGCTTGCTGCTTTGCCTGGACGAAACTCGACGGCGGTCGGTGCAGTGACCATGGAAAAGCCCACGAGTTATGCAGATGCCAGCAGTTACAACAATTTCTACGAGTTCGGGACTGACAAGGCGGATCCGGCCGCAAACGCACACACGCTCAAGACCAGTCCCTGGAGTGTGGAGATCGAAGGACTGGTAAAGAAACCGAGCAAACTGACCCTGGAGGACTTGCTCAAACTCAGCCCGATGGAAGAGCGCATCTATCGGATGCGATGCGTCGAGGGGTGGTCCATGGTCATCCCCTGGGTTGGTTACTCCCTGGCTGAATTGATCAAACGGGTGGAGCCGCTGGGCAGCGCGAAGTATGTCGAATTTGTCACCCTTGCCGACCCTAAAACCATGCCGTTTGTCGGATCACGTGTATTGGAGTGGCCGTATGTCGAAGGGCTTCGATTGGACGAAGCCATGCATCCCCTGACTTTGCTCACCTTCGGTATGTACGGCGAAGTGCTGCCCAATCAGTCCGGTGCGCCGCTGCGTCTGGTGGTGCCCTGGAAGTATGGCTTCAAGAGCGGCAAGAGCATTGTCAAGATACGCTTCACTGAAAAGCAGCCTGCAACCGCATGGAGCAAGGCTGCGGCCAGCGAATACGGTTTCTACTCCAATGTCAACCCCGGGGTGGACCACCCGCGCTGGAGTCAGGCAACCGAGCGGCGCATCGGGGAGGATGGCCTGTTCACGAAAAAGCGCAAGACCCTGCTGTTCAACGGGTACGAGGCCCAGGTCGGGCAGTTGTACGCAGGAATGGACTTGAAGAAGTTCTTTTGAGTGCAACGACGGGGCTCGACAGTGGTTGCGTTTGACCGGGCGTGGCTATCCGGGAAGTTGTCCGGTACCTGGGCTAAACCCGTGGTGTTCCTGCTCGCGCTGCTTCCGCTAGCGTGGCTGGTATGGGGCATCGCTGTCAACCGCTTGGGGGCCAATCCTGCCGAGACACTGATACGCTCCCTCGGCGACTGGACGCTGCGCATGCTGTGTGTGGTGCTTGCGGTAACTCCGGTGCGCACCATGCTTGGGCTTGCTGTGCTGGCACGCTTTCGGCGTATGCTGGGTTTGTTTGTGTATTTTTATGCGGCGCTGCACCTGTTGGCCTATGGCTGGTTCGATATGGGATGGGAGTTGGGTGACATCGTCAAGGATATTTCCAAGCGACCCTTCATTCTGGTGGGATTTGCTGCGTTTGTGCTGTTGACACTTCTGGCCGCAACTTCGTTCAATCGGGCTGTGCGGGCGCTGGGGGGCAAACGGTGGCAGGCGCTGCACCGATGGGTGTATGCCGTAGCGTTGTTGGCGGTGCTGCATTTCTTCTGGATGCGTGCGGCGAAGAATAACTTTGCCGAAGTCGGTGTTTACGCTGTCATCCTTGGCAGCCTGCTGGGTTGGCGCGTCGTTGAAAAAATACGCAGAAAATCCCGCTAGGCCGCGCAAAATATGCGTAGACAGCTATAGAAATAATAGTGTCTCAAGGGCCGTTGGAAGTCCCGGCGGGTTGCAGGAGATGCTCACCGCCCATGGAAGCGGTCACACTCTCCCGATTGCGAATGAGGTGTGCGTGGTTGCCGTCGACCATCACCTCCGCAGCACGTGGGCGGGAGTTATAGTTGCTGGCCATGCTCATGCAATAGGCGCCAGCCGACAGCACGGCCAGTCGCTCGCCTGCGCGAACAGACAGCGCGCGGTCGTGCCCGATCCAGTCGCCACTCTCGCAAACCGGACCCACCACGTCGTAGACCACTGCCGGCGACTCGGTTTGCGCAGTTTTGCTTAGCGGCACGATGGCGTGGTAGGCCTGGTACATGGCTGGCCGCGGCAGGTCGTTCATGGCAGCATCGATGACGCAGAAATTTTTCTGCTCACCTGGCTTGAGGTACAGCACTTCGCTTACACATACGCCGGCGTTACCGACCAGAGACCGGCCCGGTTCAATCAGCAGTTTGCGCTGGCCAAAGCCGCGCGCGTCGAGTTTCGCCATCAATTTGGTCCACAGGGCATCGGCCTGGGGCGGAGTGTCGCCGTTGTAGTTGATGCCCAGACCGCCGCCAAAGTCGATGTGTCCCAAGGGGATGCCTGCTGCCTCAATGCTTGTTACCAGATCGAGCATGCGGTCCATGGCATCCAGATAGGGTGCGTCTTCGGTGATTTGCGAACCGATATGGCAATCAATACCGACGATACCCAGCCCAGGCAGCGTCGCCGCGCGCTGGTAGGCGGCCAAGGTGCGCTCGTGGGCAATGCCAAACTTATTGCCTTTCAGACCGGTAGATATGTAGGGGTGGGTTTTGGGGTCTACATTCGGGTTGACGCGAATGCTGATGGGTGCCACTTTCCCGGCGGCAAGTGCGACCGCGTTTAACACATCGATTTCCGCTTCGCTCTCCACATTGAAGCAAGCAATCCCAGCTGCCAGGGCGTCGCGCATTTCGGCGCGGGTCTTGCCCACGCCCGAAAAAATGATCGTTCCCGACTCTGCGCCGGCAGTCAACGCACGGGCCAGTTCACCCCCGGAGACGATATCGAATCCGCAGCCGGCACGGGCAAACAGCTGTAGAACGGCGAGCGACGAGTTTGCTTTCATGGCATAGCAGATCTGTGCGTTGCGCCCGGCAAAACCGCGTTGGTAGGAGCTCAATGCTTCCAGCATAGAAGCTTTGGAGTACACAAAAAGCGGCGTTCCGTGCGCATTGGCCAATGCGTCGAGACTACACCCCTCCACATGCAGTTGTTGCTGGGTGTAGTGGACGTGTGGTGCACCGGGGAGTGAGAATGCAGTCATTGTGCTTGGAGTTGGGTGCGGTGGTGTTAAGGGATTGCCACCGGCGAGGAGGCGGCCAGCGCAGGTTTTGCCGGGGCCGCAGCTGAAGGTAGATACAGGTCGCCGGTCTGGCCGCAGGCACTCAGATTCAGCCCGCAAATCGCAAGGACAAGCACACTGGCTAAAATTTGTTTTGCATTGGACATGGTGAAATTGTAATGACCGACTCTGAATTCTTGGACCACGCAGAATCCCTGTTGAGGACGATAGAGGCTCAATGTGACCGCATTAACGAGGAAACAGACGCTGACTTGGACGCACAGAGGGTCGGTGGCATGGTGACCCTGACCTTCGCCAACCGCAGTCAGATGGTCGTCAATCTGCAAAAACCATTGCATGAAATCTGGCTTGCCGCCAAGTCCGGCGGCTACCATTACCGATGGGTTGACGGAAATTGGCAGGACACCAAGGGACAAGACGAATTCTTTGCAACGCTCTCGCGCAACGCCACGTTGCAGGCGGGACAGGCCTTGCGCTTTTTTGCTTGATCAGTTCTTAAATAAGTCCAGGATTTGTCTTTTCTCCTCGGACGGTGGCTGTGCGGGAACACCGGACTCGGCCACATCATCAAGTTTCAGACCGGTGATGCCAGCGCCTTTGGCAAACTCGTCGTAATACCATTCGCCTCCCAAGTGGACCACTCCCTCGGGGGCGGAAGGCTCCATCACCGGAACGTTCTTGAGGGCAGTTTCCATAAAGCTGATCCACACCGGAAGACTTAGTCCACCTCCGGTTTCTCGATCTCCGAGTTTGCGCGGCGTGTCGTATCCAATCCAGGTGACTGCCGCGAGTGTTTGCTGGAAGCCGGCAAACCACGCGTCCATGGAGTCGTTGGTAGTGCCGGTTTTTCCATAGATGTCGGGGCGTTTGAGCGTGGCTTGCGCTCGTGCGGCGGTCCCCGTGCGGGTGACCTCCTGCAGCAAACTGCTCATCAGAAATGCGTTGCGCGCCTCGATGGCGCGCTCTGCGTCCTCGAGTACGGGGGCGGTCGTTTCGACAAGAACCTTGCCGCGTTGTTCATTCACCCTCGAAATGAGCCAAGGATTTACGCGGTAGCCGCCGTTTGCAAACACCGAGTACGCGGTCGCCATTTGCATGGGCGTGACCGACCCGGCACCGAGCGCCATAGTCAGATAGGGAGGATGTTTTTCTGCTTCAAAACCAAAGTGCGTAATCCATTCCTGCGCGTACTGCGTGCCGATGGACCGAAGAATCTGGATCGAAATCATGTTCTTTGATTTGGCAAGTCCGCGGCGCAAAGTCATGGGGCCTTCGAATGTGCCGTCATAATTTTTCGGCTCCCACGGCTGGCCACCAGTTACGCCGGCATCAAAGAACAGTGGAGCATCATTGACTACCGTGGACGGCGTGAATCCCTTTTCCAGCGCTGCCGAATAGATGAATGGCTTAAAACTGGAGCCGGGTTGGCGCCAGGCCTGGGTGACGTGGTTGAACTTGTTCTTTGCAAAATCGAACCCTCCGACCAGCGCCTTGATGGAGCCGTCACGTGGATCAATGGCGACAAAGGCGCCTTCCACTTCCGGAAGTTGGGTGATCTCCCAGGTGTCCTTGGGTGTCTTGGTAGCCCGGATCACCGCCCCGCGGCGGATTCTGATGTTTGGTGGCGCTTTCTCGGACAGTCCCGACTGCGCGGGCTTGAGTCCATCACCAGTGATGTCGACTGCTTCACCACTGTGCCGCACTGCCTTGATCTTTTTGCTGTCTGCCTCCAGAACTACCGCCGAAATGACATCCCCATTGTCCGGATGCTCATCGAGAACATCAAATATTGCATCCTCCATTTCCTGGGGAGTGTTGGGCAAGGTGATAAATTTCTCGGGTCCTCGGTAGATCTGGCGCCGTTCGAAATCCATGATGCCGCGCCGCAGGGCACGGTATGCGGCCGTTTGGTCACCACTGCGCAGGGTGGTGTGGACATCGAGTCCGCGAGTATAGGTTTCGTCGCCGTACTGAGCGTAAACCAATTGACGTACCATTTCAGCAACGTATTCGGCATGGATCTGGTGGGGATTGGCGGCGGTTTTAATTTTGAGTTCCTGATCTTTGGCCGTCTCTGCTTCATTTTCCGTGATGAATCCGTTTTCCAGCATCCGTTCGATGATGTGGCGCTGGCGCGCCCGTGCCCGCTTGGGGTTGCTGATCGGGTTGTAGGCTGACGGTGCCTTGGGTAATCCCGCCAGCATGGCGGCCTCAGCAATGGTGATGTCCTTGAGTGGTTTGCCAAAGTAGGTCTCGGACGCGGCAGCGAAGCCATAGGCGCGGTTACCAAGGAAAATCTGGTTCATGTAGATTTCCAGTATCTGATCCTTGCTCAGCATGTGCTCGAGCTTGAATGTGAGCAAAATCTCATAGATCTTGCGGGTAAAGGTTTTCTCCGAAGACAGGTACACATTGCGTGCCACTTGCATCGTGATGGTCGAGGCACCCTGACTCTTCATTTTGCCCACGTTGGCAAGACCAGCGCGTAAAACGCCAAGGTAATCCACGCCGCCGTGCTGGTAAAAGCGCGCATCCTCAATAGCGAGCACAGCATTTGTCATCACCTTGGGGATTTCATTGATGGGCGTCAGGTTGCGGCGTTCTTCGCCGAACTCTCCTACCAGGTCGCCCTCTTCAGAAAAGATGCGCAGCGGTAGTTTGGGTCGGTAATCCGACAGATCCGATATGTCAGGAAGGTTGGGAAACGCGACAGCAAGCGCCAGCCCAATAGCAATGACTATCGACACTGCTCCCGCTGCCACCAGTCCGACCATCCGCAAAACCAGGCGAAACAACCAGTGCCTGGTAGGGCGTTGTTGAACAGGAGGCTTGTCTTTTCGATCAGAGGTTGAGGGCATAAAAATCTTCGTAAGGTCGCGCCATCATTATAAAAACGACCCATTTCGCTCAGCACTACGCCACCGACCCGCATTGTTGCCGCTAAATTTGTGAGCGTCTGCATTCCGGCAACTAAACACGCTTTGCGTTTAGAACGTCTGCTTTTGGCAACGATGGAAATCCCTTGAATGAGAAAAAACCTTTGCGGGACAAGGAGCTTACTGATAGCATTGAAGTGATTTCTCAAGTATGCCGGAGCTTTTCCGATCTGTTTCAGGGGATAGATTTGATCTCATTGGGGTCTTTTTTTAGTCGTCAGCCCGCGCCCATGCTAGGGTTGGACATTAGTTCTTCCAGTGTCAAATTGGTCGAACTTGGGCGAGACAAGGCTGGCAATCTGGTGCTGGAACGTTGTGCGATTGAACCGCTGGAGCGGGGTTGGATCACTGACGGCAATATCGAAAAATTCGATGAAGTGGCGCAGGCCTTGCGGCGCCTGGTCAAAAAGAGTGGCAGCAAAACAAAAAATGTGGCCATGGCGCTGCCGCCCTCGGCAGTAATTACCAAGAAAATTATCTTGCCAGGAGGGATGTCGGACCTCGAGCTAGAGCAGCAGGTTGAAACCGAGGCCAACCAATACATTCCGTTTCCTTTGGATGAGGTGAGCCTGGACTTTTGTGTCATTGGCCCGAGTACTACTTCCGCCGGTGATGTTGAGGTGTTAATCGCTGCTTCGCGTCGCGAAAAGGTGCAGGATATTCAGGGCTTGGCCGAGGCAGCCGGGTTAACGCCCGTGGTTGTCGATGTGGAGTCCTATGCGTCACGACTCGCGGCGGGGCGACTAATCGAAAATTTGCCGGAGAAGGGCGCTGGTTTGATTGTCGCGCTCTTTGAAGTTGGGGCACTTACGACCAGCATGCAGGTGTTGCGCGATGAGGAGGTGCTCTACGATCGCGACCAGGCTTTTGGTGGAGCGCAACTGACGCAGTTGATTGTGCGGCAATATGGTTTTTCTCAGGAAGAGGCCGAAAACAAGAAGCGAAGTGGCGAGCTCCCAGAAGATTACGAGTCGGCCGTCTTGAAACCCTTTATTGAAACGATGGTGCAGGAGTTGGGGCGTGCGTTGCAGTTTTTCTTCACCAGTACGCCGCACAACAAGGTGGATTACGTCATGCTGGCGGGCGGTTCGGCCGCATTGCCGGGGCTGACTGCTGCAGTTACGCAGCACACCACTTTCCCCTGCAGTTTGCTCAACCCGTTCGACGGCATGGAAATAGGTGAAGGCGTGCGTTTGAAACGGATGACGCGTGAAGCGCCTTCGTACCTTACGTCCTGTGGTTTGGCTTTGCGGAGGTTTTCGCAGTGATTTTGATCAACCTGCTTCCGCACCGCGAGGTTGCACGAAAACGCCGTCGCGATATTTTCAATTTTTCCCTGGGTGCATCTGCACTTGCAGGCGGGCTGATCGCGGGCATGGTATTTTTGTGGTTTCAGGCAGCGATCTCTTCGCAGCAGGGAACCAATGGGGTGTTGGAGTCCGAGATAAAGAAACTTGAGGCTCAGATCGCAGACATCGTTGGACTGGAGTCCGAAATCGCTGCGCTGCGTGCGCGTCAGCAGGCGGTGGAGGATTTGCAATCGGACCGCAATTTACCCGTGCACCTTTTGACCGAAGTTGTAAATCAGTTGCCTGATGGAGTCTTTATAAGCAAGATGGTTCAGGTCGATCAGACCGTGACGCTCAATGGGGTGGCTCAGTCGAATGAGCGGGTTGCTGATTTGTTGCGCAATTTGACCAGCAACACGCCGTGGTTTACCAAACCGGAATTGGTCGAAATTGTGGCAGGTACGCTTGCACTATCGCCGAGAGAGCAAAAACGCGTATCGAATTTTGTGGTGCGCGTAAAGTTGGTTCGATCAAGCGAAGCAGAAAAGAAAGCAGTTAAGCCGGTTGAGACGGCATCTGCAGGGGCGGGCGCTGCTGCAGCTCCGGTTTCTTCACAGAACGTTAAGAAGTAGCAGGAATTTTCATGGCGACCAAAATTCCGAAGTCCATTGATCTTGCCCAACTTCAAGAGAAGTTGGCCAGTCAGTTTCGGGATCTCGATCCCAAAGATCCCTCAGTTTGGCCATCAGTGCCTCGCTATGGCCTGTTTTTGGTTACCGCCGTTGTAGTGGTGGTAGCGCTGTGGTTTCTTTGGTTGAATGGATCACAGGAAGTGTTGCAGCAGGAAGAAGACAAAGAAGTAAAACTTCGGGCCGACTACAAGACTAAGTTGGCAAAGGCAGTAAATCTGGATGTGTTGAAAAAGCAGCGCGAGCAGGTGCAGCAGTATGTGACACAGTTGGAAAAGCAGTTGCCAAGCAAATCCGAAATGGATGCGCTATTGTCCGACATCAACCAGGCGGGGTTGGGCCGCAGTCTGCAGTTCGATCTTTTCCGTCCGGGTCAAGTTTCCGTCAAAGAGTACTACGCGGAGCTGCCAATTGCCATCAAGGTAAGTGGACGCTATCACGACATTGGTTCTTTTGCCTCCGATGTTGCCAACCTCTCGCGCATCGTCACGCTGAACAATTTAACGATCCTTCCTAAAACCGACGGAACCTTGGCGCTGGAGTCAACAGCAAAAACTTTCAGATACTTGGATGCCGATGAGGTGTCGTCGCAGCGTAAGGCGTCTGGTGCGAAGGGGGCCAAAAAATGAAGCCCTCTTACTTTCTGTTGGCTACTGTCAGCACGGTGATGCTGGCAGGGTGCGGTGCATCCAGCGAGGATGATATTCGGAAGTGGATGGTCGAAGAGCGCAATCAGACCCGCCCAAAAGTTGCGCCAATTCCCGCTCCCAAGCAGTTCAAGCCGGAAGCCTATACCAATGCGTCAGCGATTGAACCCTTCAGTAACCAAAAGCTTACGCAGGCGCTAAAACGTGACGCGTCTCAAGTGGCATCCAACGGTGCTCTGGTGGCCCCAGAGTTAGCGCGGCGCAAGGAGCCGATGGAGTCCTTTCCGCTGGATGCGATGAGTCTTGTGGGTACGATCACGAAGGCGGGGCAGCCCGTGGCTTTGGTCAAAGTGGACAGCTTGCTTTATCAAGTAAAGTTGGGCAACTATCTGGGCCTTAACTACGGACGTGTCACCAAGATCAGTGAAACCGAAGTGTCACTGCGGGAAATCGTGCAAGATGCGGTCGGCGAGTGGATTGAACGCGTTGCGACGCTGCAGTTGCAGGAGAAGTCTAAATGAATAATCAATGGGTGGTATTGCGCATGTGGCATCGAATTGTTATTGCATTGGCTGTGCTGGTGGCGGGGGCCACGGCGTATGCGCAGACCGCAATTGAGGCAGTCTCTGGGTCAATCCAGGGTGGAACAGAGGTCGTGCGCATCGATTTGTCGCAGGCCTTGACAGCTTTGCCAACAGGGTTTGCCATTCAGTCTCCGGCTCGGATTGCACTGGACTTTCCTGGCGTGGCCAATGCCATGGGGCGGTCTACGGTGGATGTCAACCAGGGAAATTTGAAGTCGGTCAGCGTGGTGCAGGCGGGAGAGCGCACTCGCGTCGTGCTGAACCTGAAGCAACCAGCGGCCTACAAAACAGAGATTCAAGGGAAGTCTCTTCTTGTTGTCCTGGAAGCGGTCGCCTCTGCTACATCACCTGCAGCCACCGCCAGCACCTTTGCAGAAAACCGCAGTCGCAATTCCGCTCCCCTCAAAGACCTGGACTTCCGCCGGGGTACAGACGGTTCGGGCCGGATTGTCGTAACACTCCCCAACAACCAGGTAGGTGTCGATATTCGCCAGCAGGGACAGACGCTGGTCGTTGATTTCATGAAATCAACACTACCCGAAGGAATGCGCAGGCGACTGGATGTGGTCGATTTCGGGACTCCTGTCAAGGCTGTCTCCACCACCCAGGTCGGTGATCGTGTACGCATGGTCATTGAACCAAAGGGGCAGTGGGAGCATAGTGCCTACCAGAGCGATGAGCAGTTCGTAGTTGAAGTCAAGGAAGTGCGCGAGGACGCGAAAAAACTAACGCAGGGCGTGGGGTACAACGGCCAGAAGCTCTCTTTGAACTTTCAAAATATTGAGGTTAGATCGCTGTTGCAGGTGATTGCCGACTTTACGAATTTCAACATCGTGACATCGGACTCTGTATCCGGCTCGGTCACGCTGCGTCTGCAGGATGTTCCGTGGGACCAGGCACTGGAAATCATCCTTCAGGCCAAGGGGCTTGGGGTTCGCAAGAGTGGTAACGTGCTTTGGGTTGCTCCCAAAGACGAAATAGCGGCTAAGGAGAAACTCGACTTGGAGTCGGCGGCTTCAGTACAGGGCCTGGAGCCTGTGCGTACCCAATCATTTCAAATCAACTATGCCAAAGCGGTTGAGATCGCAGCCCAACTCACTGCGGGCGGTAGTGGTGGCGCTGCCGGTGCTAGCGCGCGGATGCTGAGTTCACGCGGCAGTGTGATTGCGGAACCCCGGACCAACCAGCTTTTCGTCACCGACATACCCAGCAAACTGGAGCAAGTGCAGCAACTCATCGCCAAGTTGGACATCGCGGTTCGGCAGGTACTGATCGAAGCACGAATAGTGCAAGCAAACGACTCCTTTAGCAAGTCCTTGGGCGTAAAGCTCGGGGGGTCGGACTTGCGGGCGAACAAGGGCGGTGACGGCGGGTATGCATTAGGGGGGGGCAATGAACGCATTGCATTTGGGGCGAATTACTCCAACGCAGTTGCCGCAAGCGGTGCCGGTGGCACGGTAAATACTTCTGCCTCATTCGTAAATTTGCCAGCTATAGATGCCAATGCTGCGTCATTCGCCTTTTCCATCTTTAACGCTGCCGCAAATCGTTTCCTGAACCTGGAAATTTCCGCATTGGAGTCAGACGGCAAGGGGAAAATCGTTTCCAGCCCGCGTGTAGTGACAGCAGACCAGGTGAAAGCCTTGATAGAGCAGGGCAAGGAAATTCCTTACCAGGTAGCGTCGTCCAGTGGAGCTACTTCCCTCGCGTTCAGGAAGGCGAATTTGAAGTTGGAAGTGACACCGCAGATTACCCCAGAAGGCAACATTATTTTGGATCTGGATGTGACCAAGGACGCACCTGATTACTCGCAAAATCTTGCGGCCGGTCCCGTGATTGACACCAAGCACATCAAGACCCAGGTGCTGGTCGAGAATGGCGGTACGGTGGTGATTGGTGGTATTTTTGAAGAACAGTCCAGCGATGCGGTTGACAAGGTTCCGTTCTTTGGCGATTTGCCTATATTCGGAAACTTGTTCAGGCGCAAGGCGGTCATTTCTAACAAGCAAGAAATGCTGATTTTCATTACGCCTAAGATGATTTCTGACCGTGGTGCTGCCCGGTAATTCTGATACAGAAAAATTAACTTACGAGTTTCAATATGCGTCTAATCTCAATTGTTAATTTGCTGCTTGTAGTGGTGTTGTCTGCCTGTGGTGGTGGTGGCGGATCGCCGGGTCTTCCGAGTGGGTCAACGCCTCCAGTGATCGTAGTCGTGCCCTTGCCTCCAGTGCTGGGAGCACCTGTTCTTCAGAATTCAGCGGGGGTTTCCACCAACAACGCAATCGCCGCCTCTGGATACACCATGGTGACAGTGAAACTTACTGATCCGTCCGGAAATGCCTTGCCGGGTCAGTTGGTTACGGTGGCTGGTGATGCGACCCAAGTGACTTTTCCCGAAGGGAATTCTGGTCTGACCAATGCCAGTGGTGTCGCTTCCATCAAGGTGGCACGAGGCTCTTTGTTGGCAACGGGTTCCGGTTCCTTCATGGTTACCTACACCTACAAAGTTGGATCACTGGCCAGTTATCCCGATGGGTCGGCGTTGCCGACCGCAGATGCAACATTGACCCGTTACATCGGCTACCAACTTGCGGCCGCTGATATAAGCTTTGCCAGCATGGATGTTGGTGTATCAACGCTGGCCGCATACGGAACCCGGCAGGTGTTGGTGCAGGTCAATGTGAATGGCTCTGCAGCGGTGTCGTCCTCTCCCATAGATGTCAGTTTCTCTGCAACCTGCGGGCAGGTTTTGCCGTCGACCAAATCTACCGACAGCAATGGCGTAGTGTCCGTAACCTATTCCGCGACGGATGCCCCCGGCGTGGTCTCGAGCACGCAGGGGTGCAGCGGATTGCCTACGGACATCACAGCTACTACGGTGGGTTCTAATGCAACTTTGACCAAACGCATCACTATTGACGCGGCGCCCGCGACCAACCTGAGTTTCGTCAGTGCAACGCCATCGACTATCTTTTTGAAGGATTCTGGCGGCGCAACGCAGTCCATCCTTAAATTCAAGCTTGTCAATGAGCGGGGTGAGGCACTTGCTAACCAGCCTGTGTCGCTGTCGTTGAAGAATCTTATTACAGGCATTTACAAGGCGTCTATTGGTAAGGTGGGCAGCATTGACCCAGTGGTGACACCAACGAATTCACTCGGTGAAGTAACAGTTCCGGTTTTCTCTGGGACAGTGCCTACCCCAGTCGTAGTGAATGCAAAACTGGTTTCCAACCCGACGGTACAAACTGATTCTTCCGTTTTGACCATAGCTTCAGGCCGTGCTGCGCAAGCGCGGGTGAGCATGTCACTTGAGAAGTTTTCGATTGAAGGATCAAGTGTGGACGGTGAACTCTCCACGGTGACGATGTCTTTGGCCGATCGCAATGGCAATCCCGTTCCGGACGGAACCGCAGTGAATTTTGTCACCGAAGGTGGCGTGATGATTCCGGCCGTGTGCACCACAGGGAAGGTCTCCGGGGATTCAAGATGTTCAGTTCAAATCCGCGCACAAAATCCGCGACCAGCTAACGGGCGGGTGACTATTCTTGGCTATGTCGCGGGCGAAGAAGATTTTATGGATGCCAACGGAAACAACGTGTATGACTGCGGGGAGACCTTTTCAGACTTGGGCTTGGCCTATATCGACATCAATGAAAATGGCATACCCGATCTGGGTGAATTCTCGGTGCCGCGAAACCCTGAAGTGCAAACCTGTCCAGGCCCGCAAACGGCGACGAATTATTGGCTGGGTACGCAAGTGACACCGACTGTGGCCAATGGGGACAATGTGTGGGGCGGGGCAGATGTTCGCAAACAGGCCATCATTGTGTTTGCGACAAGTGGCGCCAACATTACCCGAGGATCGTTTTACACGGATAGCCAAAATGCAACTATCGGCATGGACTTTACGGTGAGTGACTTGAACGGAAACAGCGTGCCAACCGGTAGCACGATAGACGTGAAGACGGTAGATCGTACCAGCGGTGGTACCAAGGATGTGACCTGCACATTGACAAGCTCTGGCACGACAACGGTGAATAACGGATACGGTCCGGTGTCCA
>CAIPGC010000259.1 GCA_903864505.1 uncultured beta proteobacterium
ACGAGCTTGTGTACGTGAAATAGCCATCTTTAAACGATAAACAACGTTGTCCAATCGTCTTTCAAGCAAACTTAAAAGCGTTTCGCCTGTAACACCTGGAGTTTTGGCATGATGAGTTGAGGTGGTGGAGATTTCTGTAGAGAATCTGGTTGTCGAAATCAGAAACGAAACTAAGGAAACCATCCACCATGAGCAAGAATAAGCAAAAACAGGTCGTCAGTCCAGAGCATGAAATGGGGCTGACATTGGACGAACTGGTCAAGAGAGGCGCCAGGCAAGTGATACAGCAAGCAATTGAGTCCGAACTAGCCGAGTTATTGTCGAGCTGTAGCAATGTCTTGACGTTACAAGGCAAGCAAGCCGTTGTTCGCAACGGTTTTTTGCCTGAACGGGAGGTGCTGACGGCTGCGGGACCCATTGTTGTCAAAGTCCCGAAGGTTCGGGATCGTTCAGGCTCAGGAATTAAGTTCAACTCGAACATCGTGCCGCCCTATATTCGCAAATCACCACGTGTCTCGGCGGCGCTGCCCTGGCTGTATCTGAAAGGTGTCTCTACCGGAGATATGGGCGAGGCGCTGAGCGTGTTGCTAGGTGAGGATGCTAAAGGACTGTCGGCCAATGTGGTCAGCCGTTTGAAGGCGCAGTGGGCTACTGAACATGAGGATTGGAATCATCGAGACATGTCACTTGCCCGCCATGTTTACTGGTGGGCTGACGGGATTCATACCGGCTTGCGTAGTGAGAATTCTGACGGACAATGTCTGCTGGTGATTATCGGCGTGACAGCCGATGGCAAAAAAGAACGTGTGGCGATTGGTGACGGTTACCGTGAGTCAAAGGAATCCTGGAAGGAGGTTTTGCTCGGTCTTAAAGATAGAGGCTTGCAGGCTGGTCCTTTGCTGGCAGTGGGTGACGGCGCCATGGGGTTCTGGGCTGCCATGGAAGAAGTCTTTCCGCAAACGGCACATCAGCGTTGCTGGTTTCACAAAATGGGCAATGTCCTCAATGCATTACCAAAATCACTGCAAGGTCGTGCCAAGGCGGACATGCAGGAGATATGGATGGCTGGCACTCGAAACGAGGCACATGCGGCATTTGCAAAATTTGTCGGGCACTACAAGGGGAAGTACCCCAAAGCCGTTGAAAAGATGGAGAAAGATCGGGACAGTCTGCTGGCGTATTACAGCTTTCCGGCAGAACACTGGCAGCATATTCGGACGACCAACCCGATAGAGTCGACGTTTGCCACGGTGCGTCATCGAACCAGTCGAACCCGGAACTGCGTCTCTCGGGCCACCTTTTTAGGGTTGGCATTTAAGTTGATTGAAGAAGCGGAGAAGAGTTGGCAAAAAATACGCGGCGCAGACAAAATCGAACTGTTGTTAAAGGGGATTCCCTTCAAGGACGGTGAACCGGTGCAAGATGATCAGTCGGTTCAACAGAAACTCGCCGCCTGATTCGTTATGTTACAGACAGGCCATACACCAGATTTGACTATATCTCATTCAAGCAATCATTTTAAAGTTATTTTTTCTGATTAAAATGAATGGTCTTGTAGGTATCAATGGGGGCAGATTCGATTGATTTCTGCGTTGTTTTGAATCGATCGTAATCAATTGAAGCTGACCCTATTGATCCTCCGCGATACTTAATGTTTCAAGAGATAGGTGAACTTATATGGA
>CAIPGC010000260.1 GCA_903864505.1 uncultured beta proteobacterium
ATCTGACGGGGATTGAAGTTCACGGTGTCGGCATGGGCATTCAGGTTGCTCAACTTTAAAGCGAATCAAAAAGAAAGTGTTAGGGGAAAACCATAATCAATACCGAAACAAAAGGAGTAATAATGGAAAAGTAACGAAAAAGTCGGTTGTTGGTCAGATTTTTGAAAGGTAGCATGATGCGGATGGTTTTGGAAGGCATCAGCAAGAAGGTGGGAGCAGAGCCCTGGCTCTATTCGATGAGCCTTGTATTGCAGAGCAATGCCGTGACGGTGTTGCTGGGTGCTACGCAGGCAGGAAAGACCAGCCTGATGCGTGTGATGGCCGGACTCGACGCACCGACGCAAGGGCGGGTGCTGGTGGACGACCGGGATGTCACGGGTGTGCCGGTTCGCCTGCGTGATGTGGCCATGGTGTACCAGCAATTCATCAACTATCCGTCCATGACTGTCGCGCGCAACATTGCTTCGCCATTGTTGTTGCGTAAAGAGTCAAATGTGGATCAACGGGTGCTCGAAATTGCCAAGCGCCTGCATATTGACATGTATCTGGATCGCTTGCCCGCGGAACTTTCGGGCGGGCAGCAACAGCGCGTGGCGCTGGCGCGCGCACTGGCAAAAAAGGCACCTTTGATGCTGCTGGACGAACCCCTGGTCAATCTGGATTACAAACTGCGTGAAGAATTGCGGGAAGAACTATCGGCACTGTTTGCCGCCGGCGAATCCACTGTTGTTTATGCTACGACTGAGCCCGGAGAGGCGCTGCTGCTGGGGGGGTACACGGCGGTGCTGGACCAGGGGGAATTGCTGCAATACGGGCCTACCGCCGAAGTGTTTCACCGCCCGGCTTCACTGCGGGTGGCGCGCGCCTTCAGTGATCCACCCATGAATTTGTTGTTGTGTGATAGGGTCCCTCGGGGCGTTTGCCTTCGGGCTAAGCAAGGCGGTCTGGAAGTTCCGCTGGCAGAGTGGTCAGACGGTGACCCGAGCAATGCGACGCCAGTCACCATGGGCTTGCGCGCCAGCGCATTGCGGGTACATGCGCAACCTGGTGATGTTGCTTTGACGGGCACGGTAGAGTTGGCTGAGATTTCCGGCTCTGACACTTTTGTGCACACCCACTCAGTCGTGGGAAATCTGGTAGCCCAGTTGACTGGAGTGCACTACTTTGAGCTGGGAGCACCTGTCACGCTGCATTTCAGCCCGGCGAACATATATCTCTTTGATGCCTCGGGTGCCTTGCGGCTGGCGCCTGCTCGGTCTGCAGGAAAATAGCCATGGCACGCATAGAACTCGATTTGGCGCACGCTTACCGGCCCAATCCGGCGCAGGATAGCGACTATGCCCTGCTGCCGCTGAAAATGACGTTTGAGGATGGCGGCGCGTACGCGCTGCTGGGGCCCTCCGGCTGTGGGAAAACAACCATGCTCAACATCATGTCGGGTCTGGTGACTCCATCGCGGGGGAGCGTCGTTTTTGATGGAGCTGATGTCACCCGACGCACTCCGCAGGAGCGCAACATTGCGCAGGTCTTCCAGTTTCCTGTGATCTACGACACGATGACGGTGGCAGAGAATCTGGCGTTCCCATTGCGCAACCGCAAGGTGCCGCAAGACCAGATCCGCAAACGTGTTGGGGAAATTGCAGAAATGCTCGACATGAGCGGACAGCTCAACCAGCGTGCGGCGGGCCTGGCTGCTGATGCCAAGCAGAAAATCTCGCTCGGACGCGGCCTGGTACGCTCGGACGTCTCGGCCGTGCTGTTCGACGAACCCCTGACGGTGATTGATCCGCATCTCAAATGGCAGTTGCGGCGCAAACTCAAGCAGATCCACCATGAACTCAAGCTCACTCTGATTTACGTTACGCATGACCAGGTCGAGGCACTCACATTTGCAGACCAGATCGTGGTGATGACGCGTGGCAAGGCCGTGCAGGTCGGGCCGGCAGATGCCCTGTTCGAGCGTCCGCAACACACCTTTGTTGGTCACTTTATTGGCTCACCCGGCATGAACTTTCTGCCGGTGGAGGTGGTTGCGGGGGTCTTGCGTCTGGCAGGCCGCGCCATCGCAATACCGCCGGACCTGCATTTGCCAGAAGGTGCGCTGCAGTTGGGCATACGACCCGAGTACGTGGTGCTTTGCAATGAACAGGTGCCGGGTTCTGTACCGGCCACGGTCACACGACTGCAGGACATCGGTACGTATCTGATGCTGACCACAACGGTGCAGGATCGCATCGTCAAGGCACGTCTGGAGTCCGACGTGGCAGGTTTGCAGGCGGGTGACCAGGTCTGGTTGCAGCTCATCGGTGAGCACAGCTGCTTTTACGTGAATGAGGAACTGGTGCCATGAGCGCAGTTAGCAAGCCTGTCAATCAAAAAGCCTGGTTTCTGGTGTTGCCTGTCATATTGTGCGTGGCTTTTTCAGCCATTGTTCCCTTGATGACGGTGGTGAACTACTCAGTGCAAGACATCATCTCGCCCGAACGTCGGGTGTTTGTGGGCACTGAATGGTTTGTGGCTGTTATGCGAGATCAGGAGTTGCACAGTGCACTGCTGCGCCAACTGGTGTTTTCGTTTGCGGTGTTGCTGGTGGAGATCCCGCTGGGCATCCTGCTGGCGCTGTCCATGCCGGCGCAGGGCTGGAAGTCATCGGCGGTCCTGGTTCTGGTGGCACTTTCGCTACTGATTCCGTGGAACGTGGTGGGGACTATATGGCAAATCTTTGGGCGCAGCGATATTGGTTTGTTTGGTGTCATGCTGCAGCGCATGGGCTTTGACTACAGCTACACCGGCAATGCGACGCACGCCTGGTTCACGGTTCTACTGATGGACGTGTGGCATTGGACACCGCTGGTGGCCCTGCTGGGATTTGCAGGGCTGCGCAGCATACCGGATGCCTACTACCAGGCCGCGCGCATTGACGGAGCATCCAAGTTTGCGGTGTTCCGCTATATCCAGTTGCCCAAGATGCAGGGGGTTCTGGTCATTGGTGTGCTGCTGCGATTTATGGACAGCTTCATGATCTACACGGAGCCGTTTGTTCTGACCGGTGGCGGCCCAGGCAGCGCGACAACTTTCCTGAGCCAGTACCTTACACAAAAGGCTGTCGGGCAGTTTGATCTGGGACCTGCGGCTGCCTTTTCGCTGATTTATTTTCTGATCATCCTGCTGATGTGTTTTGTCCTGTACAACTGGATGCAAAGTGCAGGTACCCACTCTGGCGAGGAGAGCGATCATGCATGAGGCAAGGTTTCATAAACGGAGCATTTTTCTGGCGCTGTACCTCGTGTTTGCGCTGTTGCCTATCTACTGGATGGTCAACATGAGCTTCAAGACCAATGCCGAGATTCTGTCGAGTTTTTCATTTTTCCCACAGCACTTCACCTGGAGCAACTACGGAACCATTTTTACCGATCCGTCATGGTACTCGGGGTACATCAACTCGTTGATCTATGTGGCAATCAACACTGTCATATCCGTGTCAGTCGCATTGCCCGCTGCGTACGCGTTCTCGCGTTACCGCTTTCTAGGCGACAAGCATGTCTTCTTTTGGTTGCTGACCAATCGGATGACTCCTCCGGCGGTGTTTTTATTGCCGTTTTTTCAGTTGTACTCCACGGTCGGCTTGATGGACACCCACATTGCGGTTGCATTGGCGCATCTGTTGTTCAATGTGCCACTGGCGGTCTGGATTCTGGAAGGATTCATGGGAGGTATCCCTCGGGAGATTGATGAAACCGCCTATATCGATGGGTATTCCTTCTCCCGATTCTTCGTGCTGGTCTTCCTGCCGTTAATAAAGGCAGGGGTCGGCGTTGCGGCATTCTTCTGCTTCATGTTTAGCTGGGTCGAGTTGCTACTTGCACGGACTCTGACGAGTGTCAATGCCAAGCCAATTGTGGCTACTATGACCCGGACCGTATCCGCATCCGGCATGGATTGGGCAACGTTAGCAGCAGCAGGCGTTCTCACCATTGTGCCAGGCGCCATCGTGATCTGGTTTGTTCGCCACTACATCGCAAAAGGTTTTGCGATGGGTCGTGTTTAAGGAGCAAGCAATGTTTGAATGGATGGCCTGGACCCTGCCCGTAGCGGTGTTCTTTTGTTCCATCGTGGCGATGCTGGTCATCATGACGATTTGGGAGATCCGCTCTCCCACCGTCGAACGGCGCGGATTTTTGCCAATGAAGACAACCCGCGGGGATCGCCTTTTTGTCGGCTTGCTCGCAGCGGCATATTTGAATCTCGCCTTTGTCGGGCTGAGTGGCCAATTGGCGACGCTTTTGCATCTGGAGGCTGATCCCTCTGTATGGATCAGCTTCGTGCTTTCCATCGGTTTACTCGCACTGATTATGGGCAAAGGGTGACAACCATGCAGGAATTCGGCTCATCCCACCCCCGGGGCCGGACAACCTTTACTTCAACCGGGGTGTGAACTTGAGGAGACTCTTTATGAAATTGCGGTACACCGCGATAGCGCTAGCGGCGGCTTTGGCTTCCGGACAATTTGCGTACGCTGGGGAGGCTGAGGCCAAGAAGTGGATTGACAGCGAGTTTCAGCCATCTACCTTGAGCAAAGACAAGCAGCTTGCCGAGATGAAATGGTTCATCGAGGCTGCGCAGAAACTGCAGGCCAAGGGGGTCAAAGAAGTTTCGGTTGTTTCCGAAACCTTGACCACGCACGAATACGAATCCAAGACCCTAGCCAAGGCGTTCGAAGAAATCACCGGAATCAAAGTCAAGCATGACTTGATTCAGGAAGGCGATGTGGTTGAAAAGCTGCAAACTTCCATGCAATCTGGCAAGTCGATTTACGACGGCTGGATCAGCGATTCTGATCTGATCGGCACCCACTACCGCTACGGCAAGATCATGAACTTGACCGACTACATGGCTGGTAAGGGCAAGGAATGGACCAACCCCGGTCTGGATATCAAAGACTTCATTGGCACGAGTTTCACGACTGCGCCAGACGGTAAGCTTTATCAGTTACCAACGCAGCAGTTTGCCAATCTTTACTGGTTCCGCGCTGATTTGTTTGCGCGGCAGGACCTGAAAGACAAGTTCAAGGCGAAGTATGGCTACGATCTGGGTGTGCCATTGAATTGGTCAGCCTATGAAGATATTGCCGCCTTCTTCAGTGAAGACGTGAAGACCATTGACGGCAAGCCAATTTATGGGCACATGGATTACGGCAAAAAAGACCCCAGCTTGGGTTGGCGCTTTACCGATGCATGGCTTTCAATGGCAGGTACTGCTGATATCGGGATTCCGAACGGGAAGCCCGTGGACGAGTGGGGTATCAGGGCATCTGCTGACGGCTGCAACCCTCTGGGCGCATCGGTTTCGCGTGGCGGTGCCACCAATTCGCCAGCGGCCGTTTATGCGCTTACCAAATACATCGACTGGATGAAGAAATACGCCCCAAAGGAGGCGACCGGCATGACCTTCGGTGAAGCTGGGCCCGTTCCTGCGCAGGGGCAGATCGCGCAGCAGATCTTTTGGTACACCGCATTCACGGCCGATATGATCAAGCCCGGTCTACCCGTGGTCAATGCCGATGGCACGCCTAAGTGGCGCATGGCCCCCGGACCGAATGGCCCATATTGGAAGCAGGGCATGCAAAACGGTTATCAGGACGTGGGATCGTGGACATTCTTCGACGGACATGATGCCAACAAAACTGCGGCGGCCTGGTTGTACGCACAGTTTGTGACTGCGAAGACAACCTCGCTGAAGAAGACGATTGTGGGTCTGACCCCGATTCGTGAAAGCGATATCCAGAGCAAGGCGATGACTGACATGGCACCCAAGCTGGGTGGTCTGGTGGAGTTCTATCGAAGCCCTGCGCGGGTGGCCTGGACACCGACTGGCACCAATGTTCCTGACTATCCGAAATTGGCACAGCTATGGTGGAAGAACGTCGCTGAAGCAGTTACTGGCGAGAAGACCCCGCAGGGAGCGATGGACAACTTGGCTGAAGAAATGGATCAGGTAATGGCACGTTTGGAGCGCGCAGGAATGGCTCGCTGTGCTCCAAAGCTTAACCCCAAGGGTGACCCCGCCAAGTACTTGAGCGACAAGGCCGCTCCTTGGAAGAAACTGGCCAATGAAAAGCCAAAGGGTGAGACCATTGCCTATGACGCACTGCTGGGCGCGTGGAAGGCAGGAAAAGTTCGCTGAGATTAAGTGAACGTATGCGCCGGTTGCCGCGTGTGCGGCGACCGGACTGCAAGGCGGCGTGCCAGCGGGTGCTGGCGCGTCGAATGAAGAAGCGGCCGCGCCGGTGCATCAACTGAGCGCGCGCTGTTGGAAGTTGTGAGCAACATGACTGAACCGTTATCGACCCAGCGCAATAGCCTAGTATCCCGTCTATCCCA
>CAIPGC010000261.1 GCA_903864505.1 uncultured beta proteobacterium
CATCACCGTCTCGCTGGTGATGGGCAGACCAAGAGGCTTTGTTGGGCTCGTCATTATTACGCTCCTAGTGTCGTAGTTTGAGTCGCCTGCGTAGCCCCACCGGGGTCATGGTGAGGGAATCTAGCACAGGCAAGAGTCTTCCTCTTGATGTGCGGATATGCATCGACCACCTCTTGGTCAGCATGATCGTTTGCTTGGACTTTTTCGTCTCCAAAGGCTGGTTTCGAGAAGATGATTCGCCAGTAGCCGGGTTCCCAGCTCAATCTCACCTTAGAAGGGAAACCCTGCACCCGCTTCCCAATAATTACAGCGATTGCAGCCATTCGATTGCACCGGTCGTAGCCGCATCTGGGGTGTTGAAATGGGCAGAATCTATCGCCCAATATTTGCTTTTAGGATGGATGGGGAGGTTTGCAAATGCATACCCTTCACCGACTGGATACAACGGATCAGATGTTCCTATGACCCAAAGTACAGGCACAGCCTTTTTGAAACGCGACGCAGTTGCGGGCATGTGCCCCAACCCCATGGGGTCGAAGTAACTGAGTAAGACTGAAGCGGTCATCTTCAATTCCCGCCGCGTGCCCTGATTCAAGTCCACCATTTCAAGCCGCTCATCGCCTTTGCCTGCAGCAACAAGTTCACGCGCACGATCGACTGCAGTGTTTCCGATGCCACGTTCATACATGACCTTTGGTGCATGTCCCGGAGAAAGAACCATCACACCATCTGCATCGCCGATGTCAGCCATGTAGGCAAGCGCCGCATTTCCGCCGAAACTCTGTCCTCCTACCAAGACGCTTCTGTAACCCTGGCCTCTAAAGGCCTTGACCTGTGCCTCGACTTCGATCAGCGCAGTCTGATAGGACTGGTCATATAGCCTGCGACCGGACCACGGCATTTCAAGCAGTTTCACTTTGCAAGTTGAATCAATACGACCTGCAAAGGATGCCAAACTTCGGGTGTCCCCCCACTTTCCATGCATGAGTACTAATGCACAACCTTTGCTTTCCTCAGCAATGGCCGCTCCACTTGATGCAAAGCTTGCGATCGCCAATGCGATGAATATTGCGAGTCTGGACATGGTCGAGTCGCAATCAGTGTGGGTGACTAAACAATAGCTTTGTCACTGCGATTTCGCTGGGCCAATAGCCGGAAATCTTTGGCAAGCTGTCGTCGACGTCTTGAACGCGGGAGTGGTAGAAAATATGCACGCTGGACTGTGGGAGCAGACTCTGATCGGAGAAATTTGTGGCCACCGAAAAGGCCAGTCGAACAAACGGAGCCAGGCGAAGAAATCCTATAACCGGGGCACCACAGGCGTCGCAGGTAGCGCGTCGAAGTGCTGGCGGAGGCCGATACTTTCGGAAGGTGAATGGTTGATCTTCAGGTAAAGTTATCGCACCATCCCAAAGCATCACCACGTCGGCATAAGGCGCTTTGTAGAGACTCTGACAGATTGTGCAATGGCATATAAAGCGACCAATCGGCACGCCATCGACTTCGAATTTTGATTGGCCGCAACCGCAGGATGCCGATTGAGTGAGGCGTTGGTATGTCATATTCGGTTTCCATCAGATAGTGAATCCTCATGTGCCATCACGAACGCAACAGGCCACAATTCAGAATGCTGTAACCGCTAAGCGTCGGTGGCTAGTATCGGGCGTATCTCGGTCCAGGAAAATGTGTTCTGTTTGGTTGTAGTGCTCGTTCGGCTAGTGGTAACGCCATGTCTATATCGTTCTATGGTCGCAGTTTGAGTCGCATGCTTAGCCCCACCGGAGTCATGGTGAAGGACAGATGCTCTCTTGCTTCCAATCCATCGGGCGTATCAACGCTTTGAATGTCGAAACGACTTAGCAGGGTGGCCATCGCCATTTTCATCTCCAGCAATGCCAGATAACGGCCTGGACAGATTCGTGGCCCCGCCCCAAACGGCATAGAGATTCTCTTGGCCGACTGCGCTGCGTGTCCCGGATCTCCTTCCGATAGCCAGCGTTGTGGCAGAAACGCGGATGCATTGGGCATGTGCCCATCGCTGACCGAGTCGCGACGCATAAGGCCAATAACGACCGTTCCCTTGTCCAACCGTACATCGCCAATGACTGTTTCACGCAGGGTTTGCAATGGCATCTGAGGGGCCACCGGCTTGAGTCGCATGGTCTCGTGGGCACAGGCCTCCACATAGTCCAGTTGCGCCATTTGCTCGTGTGTCAGAACCGAACCATCTCCACACACGCGACGGACTTCCTCGGTGGCAAGGGTCAGGCACTGTGGGTTGCGCCAAAGCAGGTGGATCATCCAGGCCAGCGTGTTGGCAGTGGTATCTTCCCCAGCCAGCAGCATCGTCAACACATTGCCTGCCACTTGTGCATCGTCGATTCCGCTATCGGGATGGTCAGCCGCAGCGATCATGGCCTCAAGCAGGTTGGTCGGATGGTCACGCAGTGCAGGTCGTGACTCCATGCGTACACGCGCCTGACTTACAAACCCGTCCACAGCGTGCATCACTTCGCGGATACTGGCGTCCAGTCGCCTGTCCGCTGGAGACTTGATCCAACGCCAAGTGGGGACAGGTGCGAAGATGCGCTTAAAGAGCGCCGGGAATATCTGGTCCAGGTGTTGCTGAATCACCACCTCATCGGACTCCAGCGTATTCACCTCGGAACCAAAGGCCAGGCCGGCAATTGTGTCCACGGTGAACCGCATCAGATCAGATTGCAATGGGATTGCATGGCCGCTGTTGGCGGCTATTTGCCACCGCTTGGCAAGACGGGATGCCACGCCTTGAAGAGCCGGGAAATAGGCCTTGACATGCACTGGGTCAAACCCCGACATGACCATGCGCCGCTGGCGCTTCCAAACTTCACCACCGGCACCAAACACACCGATCGGCAATCCCATCTCGGTCCAGATTTCTTCTAGGCGGGTCGTTCTACGAAAGCCATCGGGGCGGTCACGCAGCATGGTGGCGACCTGTTCGTGGCCGCCTAGGATTACGATCTTGCGTTTGAGTAACCGCAACTTGTAGATGGGACCATAGTCGCGGCACCATTGCTCAAACTGCTGGTGCGAACGTGCCGTCTCGATTTGCAGTGCATTTCCAAAGTACGCAATACCTTTGGGACCGGGTAGATCGTCAAAAGTTCGCAACTTCTGTGCAGTTGGTTGCCGCAGGGCTAATTCTTCCACAGTGTTCCCCCCAATCGGCGATCAGGCGCGCCGAGCCGGCGATGCTAGGAAATAGATTGCGCCCACTGCAAGCCCAACGTAAAGCAATACGGTGCTCCACGCCAACTGATTCTCTAGACCCGACAGTGCAACCCAGACACTTACGCCGCTACCGGCGATCCCACCGACCACATTGGCCTTCAGAATAGTGCACTTGGTATCGTCATCACGCACGTTGCGAAACAACCAAAAATGCACACCGATCATTAGAAGCGCTGCACCATCGAATCGGCTCATGATCACGGTGTAAGGCGCGGCCGGGATTCCGTAGATGGCACCTATCATTTCCGGAATCGCAATAAAGCCAAGCCCGAAAATAGCGGCAACAATTCCAAAGATAGATAGGTAGCCAGAGAATTTCATAAAGCACCTAGTAGTGATCAAATTCAGCTTTTACCGCAATTCTTTTTGCTAGCTTCAACCTCACTGAATAACCTTACAAATTCGGCGCCATTTTTGCCACTGTGCAGCATAGAAGCCAATGTCGGGGATGGGTTGGCAGAGCGCCATGAGATGCGTCGACATCGCGTCTTCTGGAGCCAACCACTTTTCTCTGACGCGGACGTTCAAAATTGGATGACTAGGATCGAGAAAATCGTAGACCTGCTGTGGGCTGAAAGCCGCCAACACATTCAAAGTGTTCAAATCTCTGCACCCAATGATCTTGCCCGCAGCCAGCATGCCATTCGTGTAGCTCTGCAGCCGTCCACCACAAACTCCGCGGAAATTGGAACGAAGCCCAGCGCTCGGTAGATGTTCCGTGCATAGGGCGTCGAGTTGAGTTCAATGGTTTTCACATCTGGATAGACCGATTCGATGTGCATGCGCGCCGCTTCCCAGAGACGCCGGGAAATTCCTTGTCCAAGGTGGTTTGGATTAACGAACAACATTCCCAGGAGCGATGGCTTGGGAAACAGGATAAATCCCGTCGGCTGACCATCTGAGAATTCAGCAGCGGCATAGATAGCGCTTTGAAGCGCTTTTGCAATCGACTCAGTCGATGCATTGGCAATGAAAATCTGCTGTGCCTGGTCGTCCCAATCAGCAGCAGCAAGTTTCTGAAAACTCTCTCGAACCAGTGCCGAAATAGACTCGGAGTCATCGGAAGTAACGATACGCAAGCAGGTTCCCATGGTAACTATGGTAGCTCCTGTTCAGAGCATCGTGAACGACAGCTTTCGCGGCAAATCAGCGGCAACCATGGTCAGACTTGCGAAGTTTCAGCTTCCAGCATTCAGAATTTCTCGGGTTAGGTGGTGAGCCGCCAAAACGTGAAGCGTGCAGGTCTTCTAACTCATAGCATGGCCGCCCCAACGGCATGACGTATTGGAATTCCCTCTGGGTTGAACCCTTCCAGACAGAAAACATTGATCCCGAGTTGGTCAGGAGTAACCCGCTTGCGATGAAACGGGTAGATGCCGCACACCTTGCAAAAATAGTGCCGCGCTGTTTTGGTGTGAAACTGGTACTCTGTGAGCAGTTCGCCGCCTTCGAGCAAAGTGAAGTTGCTCTCGTGGACTTTGACCATCAGCGCGTTCTTCTTCTTGCAGATTGAGCAGTCACACATGGTCAATTCAGGGAAATCAGTCTCAACTGTGAAGCGTACGCCGCCGCAATGACACATACCGTGGTAGGTCTTGACGGAACGAGTATTCATGCGGATGTCGCCTTGTGGGTACTAACCATTGTCATTGTGTCTGAGTTTGGTTGAAATTATTACCAACATCGCATCAAATTGGGATATGCGCTGGGGGACCGCTCCCGCGGCACTGGAGCCGATCAGGACCAAATCTCATTGCTTCGGACTGAGTGACTGGAATAGAGAAATCGGTTCGCTCAATGACTTCAATGGAGGCAACATCATGGACGGCAGGACCTGGTCACGATCTGTGATTTGCCACTTCGATTTGCCCACCACAAAGCAGCCGAATTTATCAGCCTGCCAGGCTGCGGTCGTTCGTGAAGTAGCGCACCGTGCCCTGAGCAGTCATTGGTCGGTACACTAAGCAGTCATCCGCTTGGGCAAAAAATTGATGAGTTGACACCCACTCCATTTGCTCAATTAGGGCCCGCTTCTTGACTCGTATGCCGCGGTTTACAGTCCTTCAGGACGCCTCCCAGTTTGATACGATGGTGGCAATGAATTCGACTGAACATTTGACGGGAATGGACCTTCCGGCGTCCCCAATACA
>CAIPGC010000262.1 GCA_903864505.1 uncultured beta proteobacterium
AAACAGTGAGTCCAGCAGTTCGCGGTTGTCGGGTTGTTCTTCAAGTTCGAGCAGCAGGGTTTCGATGGCTTCGATCTGTTCGGCCGCCTCGCTGATAAAGGCCGGCATCGCCTGCTCTATGAATTCCTGGTCCGTCTGGGTGCCGTAGTTCATGTTGCGCTCCCACCGGAGGTGTTCTTGAGGTAGCGCTTGTCGAGCCATTGGCCGAACCCCATCAGCTTGCACGCATTGCCAAATGTCTCACTGCTCTCCACCAGGCGCCATGGGGTTTCCAGGTTCGAAAGCGATGCCAGCAACTGCAGTCCTGAGCCGTCGACCTCCTGAACATCGCGGGCCGACACCTCCAGGTATTCCTCCCCTGGTTGTGACTCCACCCATGCCAGCAACGCATCTCGGGTATTCAGGGCGCTGTAGATTCGCATATCGCTTGGAAGGTCAAAGGTGGTTGGCATCATGTTCCTTGGAGCGGTGAGTTGAACCGAATCGCGCAGCGATGTGCTGCGCACCTTGCTCAATGTCTCGAACCTCAATGATGAAAGAATGCCCCTGCCAACGCCATCAGACGTGTCCGGTTCTGGTGTCGGAAAAATCCGTCGCGATGTCAGAAAATGACTACCCCTGCTGCAGGCGGGGCTAATCCTTGAGTTGGTGCTCCACCGCGTACATGACCAGCTCCGCCAGGCTCGTCACGCTGAGCTTCTCCATCAGACGAACCTTGTGGGTGCTCACGGTCTTGTTGCTGATGCAGATCTTCTCGGCAATCTCGTTGACACCCAGTCCGGCAACGAGCAATCGAAACACTTCCATTTCGCGGTCTGAGAGGCGGGTATGGGGCAAGCCCTCGGACTGGGAACTGGAGTCGAACGCCATTTTTTCGGCCATTACCGGCGCGATGAACTTGCCTCCGTTGGCCACCCTGCGAATTCCAGCCAGCAATATCTCTGGTTCACAGTCTTTGGTCACATAACCGTTGGCCCCGGCACGCAGCGCACGGGATGCCAGTTGAGTTTCGTTGTGCATGCTCAACACCAGAATCGGCAGCTTTGGGCGCTGTGCCCGAATACGCTGAATCAGGTCAACGCCGCTGATGCCGGGCATATTCATGTCCAGCAGGATCATGTCCGGCTCTTGGGTTCGAAGCCCATCCAGCACGTCGGACCCGTTGGATGCCTCTGCAATCACGCACAGATCGGGGGCCAGTGCAAATATCTGCTTCAAACCGCTGCGAACGATTGCATGGTCGTCTGCCACCAAGAGTCGAATCATGGCACTTCCTGTTTCTGTATCGTATCCACCGGAATTTTCACAACAATCTGTGTGCCATGGCCCACGGTGCTGTCTACTTCCAGTACGCCGCCTAGCGCGATGGCGCGCTCGCGCATTCCGAGAAGACCAAACGACTTGGTTTGGCCGATGGTCTCCACATCAAAACCCTGGCCATCGTCTTTCACCATGACGTACAGCTCATTTTGGCGGCGCTCGACGGTGACGGTTACCCGCGATGCCTTGGCGTAGCGGGCGACGTTCGTCAGCGACTCCTGAACAATACGGAAGATGATGACCGCGCGGACTTCATCAATGGCGACATTATCTTCGGCCGGTCGAAATTCAAACTTGGCGCCAGAGTGCTTGGCGTGGTGATCGCAAAGCCACTCGATTGCCGGTACCAATCCCATGTCCAATGCGGACGGACGCAAGGAAACAGCCACATTGCGAACGGCGTGGATGCCCTGATCGACCAGATCCTTCATGTTCTGGAGCCTGTGCTCCATCAACGGATTGTCATTGGCCAGCTGGATCTTGAGCACAGAAAGATCAATGCGCAGCGCAGTCAGTATTTGCCCCAATTCATCGTGTACTTCACGGGCAATGTGCTTGCGTTCGGCCTCGCGCGTTGCCTCGCGCTTGGCAGCCAGTTCACGCAGCTGTTGACGTGATGTCTGAAGATCATTCTCGAACTGCTGGCGCACAGTGACATCCCGAATCACGGCCATGTTGAGGATTCCACGGTTGGTCTGCAGGGGCGCGAAACTTACCTCCGCCGGAAACAGGGTTCCGTCCTTGCGGTGGCATTGGGTGCTGGACTGACCGCCTTGCAGGCATTGGGAAACCAGTCGCTCCAGCGGTGTGCCGAGCAGTTCCTGGCGTTCATAGCCAAATAGGCGTTCGGCGCAGGCGTTGAACTGCACGATGAGTCCGCGCGCATCGGTCAGTACAAACGCGTCCGGCGCAAATTCAAGCACATCGCGAAACATGCCTTCGAGACTTCTTCGCTGCGCATAGGCATCAATATGCGCTTTGACGCGCGCCAGCGCCACAGCCCGTTTGACCGGTCGCGGAATGAAGTCTGCCCCACCCGCTGCGAACGCCTGGCTTTCTGAGTCGTCGTTGGTGTCTGCTGTGATGAATATGACGGGGATATCTTTGGTTAACTGGCTGCTTTTGAGCTTTTCGCATACCGCGTACCCATCCATGCCGGGCATCCGGACATCGAGCAGGATCAACTGTGGCTGTTGCGTCTTCGCAATCTCCAGCGCCGCCACCCCGTCGGACGCCAGCAGCACCTCGTAGCCTCCCTGGCGAAGGTAGACTTCCATGAGCTTGAGATTGATTTCCGAGTCATCAACCACCAGCACACGAGGAACGGCAATGGGAGCTCCGAGCATGGAGCCGGGATCAGCAGTCATGAACCCCTAGTGCCCCAGAATCTTCGACAGGAAGTCCCGACTGCGCTCGCTCTGGGGGTTATTGAAGAAGTCGTGCGGGTTGTTCTGCTCGACGATCTGGCCCTGGTCCATGAAGATCACGCGGTCGGCCACGGCCTTGGCAAAACCCATTTCGTGGGTAACGCAAATCATGGTGATGCCCTGGCTGGCCATCTCGATCATCACGTCCAGCACTTCCTTGATCATCTCGGGGTCGAGCGCCGAGGTGGGTTCATCAAACAGCATGATTTTTGGCTTTAGGCACAGCGCACGGGCAATCGCCACGCGCTGCTGCTGACCACCGGAGAGTTGCAGCGGGTACTTGGAGGCCTGCTCCGCAATGCGCACGCGCTTGAGTTGCTCCATCGCCTTCTCTTCGGCTTCCTTCTTGGGTACCTTGCCCACCCACATGGGCGACAGCGTGAGGTTCTCCAGCACCGTAAGGTGGGGGAACAGGTTGAACTGCTGAAACACCATGCCCACTTCCTTGCGCACCTGGTCAATCGCTTTCACATCGTCGGTGAGTTCCACACCGTCGACGATGAGGCGACCTTCCTGGTGCTCTTCGAGGCGGTTGATGCATCGGATCAGGGTGGACTTGCCCGAGCCCGACGGGCCGCAAATGACGATGCGTTCGCCTTTGGCAACGTTCAGGTCAATATCGCGCAGCACGTGGAAATTGTTGCCGTACCACTTGTTGACTTTGTCGAAGATGATGAAGGGGGTAGGGGTGGTGTCAGCCATGGATACCTCAGCGAAGCTTGCTCTTGTTAACCTGCTTTTCAATCCACTTGCTGTAGCGCGACATGGAGAAGCAGAAGATGAAATAGATAAGGGCGATGAACAGATAGCCCTCGATCTTGAACGGCCGCCAGTTGGCATCCGAGTTCAGCGCCAGACTCATGGAGCCGGTGAGTTCGTACAGGCTCACGATGGTGACCAGCGAGGTATCCATAAAGGTCGCAATGAAATTGTTCATCACGCCCGGCACCACCATCGCCAGCGCCTGCGGCAGAACGATCTTGCGCTGGGTCTGCCAGTAGCTCAGACCCAGCGTGGCCGCCGCTTCAATCTGACCTTTTGGAATGGCTTGCAGGCCGCCGCGAATAACCTCCGCCATATAGGCAGCCGCAAACAGCGTGATGCCGGCCATGACGCGAATCAGTACGTCGATGTTGAAGCCTGGCGGCATCAGCAGCGGAAACATGAACGATGCCATGAACAGCACCGAAATAAGTGGCACGCCGCGGATCAGTTCCACGTAAATGGTACAAACACTGCGGATCGCGGGCAGGTTGGAACGCCGCCCCAGCGCAATCACCAGCGCAATCGGAAACGCCGCCGTCATGCACAGGGTAGAGAGCAGAATCGTTAGCGGCAAACCGCCCCAGCGGTCGGTTTCCACCCAGGTCAGTCCAAACATGCCACCGAACATGATGGCAAAGAACAGCGCGAACACCACTACCCACACCCCGGCAAGCCAGGCTTTCCAGAACGCGCGGGTGCAACTGATCGCAATCAATCCCAATAGCAGCAGGGTGGCCACCAGGGGGCGCCACTGTTCTTCAAACGGGTAGCGGCCGAAGATGATGAGGCGAAATTTTTCGGCAATCACGCCCCAGCAGGCACCCGCTGCGTCTGCATGGCAGGCGTCATAGTTGGGTATCCACACGGCATCGACCAGCAGCCACTTCAAAAAGGGCGGAAGCACGTACAACATGGTCGCCACGATGGTCAGCGTGCCCAGCGACGTGCTCCAGTTGCCAAACAGGTTGGAGCGAATCCATGCCACCAGGCCTTCGGTATTGACTGGTGCCGTTCGGGCCGGAATCGGTTGAAAGGTTTGTCCGCTCATGTCAGCGCTCCTTGATGGCCGCGCGGGCGTTGTACCAGTTCATCAGGAACGATGTCAGCAGCGACGTGCTCAGGTAGACCAGCATGATGATGGCAATGCACTCTACCGAGCGCCCGGTCTGGTTGATCGCAGTGTTAGCAATCGACACCACATCGGGGTAGCCAATGGCCACCGCCAGTGAGGAATTCTTGGTGAGGTTCAGGAACTGGTTGGTCATGGGCGGAATGATGACCCGCAGTGCCTGCGGCAGGGCGATCAATCGCATGGTCTGCCCCCGGCTCAGGCCCAGCGCGGCGGCGGCCTCGGTCTGCCCGTGCGCCACCGATTGGATGCCGCTGCGCACCACCTCGGCCACGTAGGCTGCCGTATACACCGTCAGTCCGAGCAGGCAGGACAGGAATTCCGGGGTGAGCGCTCCGCCATTCTCAATGGCAAACTCGCCCAGCACCGGGCGGTTCCACGCGCTGGGTGCGCCCCCCAGTGCCCAGGCAACCAGGGAGCACGCCACGGCAATGGCCACGGGTGCAACAAACTGGCTCCTGATTTGTCCTGTGTTCTCGAACACCTGGATGGCGTGGCGACGGTAGGCCCAGCCAGCGACCGCGCCGAGCAACAACCCCCAGGCGGCCCACACGTGACCGTTGGCCCACTCCGGAATCGGGAAGCTAAAGCCCGCCTTGCTCAGAAAGAATGGCCCAACCACCATCGGCTCGCTCGCCGCAGGCAGCACCTCGGTGAACATCAGGTACCACATCAACAACTGCAGCAGGATCGGGATGTTGCGAAAAAACTCCACATAGGAGGTGCACAGACCCCGCACCAGTGCGTTGCGTGAAAGACGTCCTACCCCGATGAGCGTGCCCAAAACGGTGGTCAGGACGATGCCAAGTATGGCTACCCGCAAGGTGTTTGTGAAGCCGACCAGATAGGCGCGCCAATAGGGCTCGCCCGAGTCGAAGGCGTAGAGGCTTTCACCAATATCGAAACCCGCGGCGCCAGTCAGAAAATCAAACCCGCTCTGGATGCCGCGCACCTTCATGTTGGTGGAGGTGTTGTTCGCCAGATACATCACGCTGGCGACAATCACGAGGATGGCAAGCGCCTGGTAGACCAGACCACGGAAGGCCTGACTGCGCCAGGACCAAGACTTTTTCTTTGGGGGGGAGGATGCAGACATCGAAGCCCTTGCTCAGTAGTCGAAAAGCAGTTCTTGAAAAAAGGGCAGCGCAAGCTAGGTTGCGGCTGCCCTCTTCAGCAGTGAATGAGAAACTCAAGCACCGCAGCGAAGCATTAGCGCACCGGGGGAGCGTACTGGATTCCGCCCTTGTTCCACAGGTTGTTCAGGCCGCGTGGCAGCTGCAGCGCAGACTTGGGTCCTACATTGCGCTCGAAGATCTCGCCATAGTTGCCGGTTGTCTTGATGGCACGTGCCAGCCATTCCTTGTCCAGACCCAGCAGCTTGCCGGTGTCTTCGGTGGTGCCCAGAATACGACCGACCACCGGGTCGACGCTGGTCTTTTGCTGGTCTACATTGTCTTGCGTGATGCCGTACTCTTCGGCTTCAAGCAGGCCATAGATGGTCCACTTCACAATGGCAAACCACTCGTCGTCGCCACGGCGCACCAGCGGGCCCAGGGGTTCTTTGGAAATCAGTTCGGGCAGGATGATGTGGTCAGCGGGGTTCTTGGCAACCTTGTTGCGGGTGGAAGCCAGACCGGACGCATCGGTCGTGTAGGAAATGCAGCGGCCCGCGAAGTACGCACCTTCAGCAGCTTCCAGCTTTTCAAACACCACGGGCTTGATGCCCAGACCGGAGGCCTTGGAGTAATCCGTCAGGTTCTTCTCGGTGGTGGTGCCGGACTGGACGCAGACCGTTTGGCCCTTGAGCTGTTTGGCGCTCTTGATCTTGCTCTTGAGCGGCACCATGAATCCCTGGCCGTCGTAATAGGTTACCGCGGTCTGGTTCAAGCCCAGGGAAGCGTCGCGGGTGAGCGTAAAGGTGGTGTTGCGTGACAGCACGTCAATCTCACCCGACTGCAATGCAGTAAAGCGGGCCTGCGCGTTCAGGGGAACGTACTTCACCTTTTCGCCATCGCCAAGCGTAGCAGCGGCAAACGCACGGCAGAAGTCGATATCCAGACCGGTCCACTTGCCGTTCGAGTCCGCCGCGCCAAAGCCTGCAAGACCGGTGTTCACGCCGCAAATGACCTGGCCACGTGCCTTGATCGCATCCAGCGTTTTTCCGGCGTGGGCCGGGGCTGACAACAGGGCGCCCAAAGATGCAGCTATGACAGCGGCGAGTTTGATCTTTTTCATCGACATGAAGTGTTCTCCAACATAAGTAAGAAATGAATTACCCAAGCCATGCGCCAGCATGGTGCTGGCACAGGCTTGGATAATAGCTCTGGTCTAACTGCGACACACCCGGGTTTGCACGTAGCGCCAATACATAATTTGCATGACCTAATACCGACCATCAAACGTTCGCCCATGCCGACCGCCAGCACTTTCCGTGCCAGAGGGGTCGGGGTGGCGACCGAATGCACAACTCCTTTGATTGCAACGTTGACCATGCGCGCCCACTTCAAATTCTGGCCCCACCGGCTGCCCCACGCCATCACCGTGCCGGTCACGTCACTGTGGGATAACCTGGCTACCAGTGCGCGACGCTACCCGGACAAGCCTGCGCTGGTGTTCTTTGGCACGGTACTGACCTATGCCCAGTTGCTACAAAAAGCGCAGCGGCTTGCGCAGTATCTACGGGGTCTGGGGGTGCAAAAGGGTGACAGAGTGGTGTTGTGCATGCAGAACTGCCCGCAGCTCGTCATCGCCCACTTTGCGATTCTGGGCGCCAGCGCGGTGGTGGTGCCCGTCAACCCCATGAACCGTGCGCAGGAACTGCAGCACTACATCACCGACCCCGATGCACGCGTTGCCATCACCACCGCCGATCTGGCACAGGAGTGGGCGCTTGCCAGTGATGCGCTGGAGCCCGGACAGCGGCTGCTGCACCTGTTGACGACCCATTTCACAGACAGTTTTGATGCGGACGTGTCGTCTGAAGATGCACCGCCGGTTGCATGGCACCAATGGTTGCTCACACAGCACGCCATGCCGTCGATGCAAGGCACCCGGCTGCACCGCTGGGACCAGGCGCTGGCCGAAACTCCTGGAGTCGTGCCGTTGCCTGAGCCTGTGGTCGACTCCAGTGACCTGGCTATCCTGCCCTACACCAGCGGCACCACCGGACTGCCCAAAGGCTGCATGCACACGCACGCCAGCATCATGCACAACAGTGTTGCGGCCAACCTGTGGGTGAATGGAAGCTCGGAGGGCATCTCGCTGGCAGTGGTGCCCATGTTCCACATCACCGGCATGGTCAGCGTGATGCATACCACCATCCGTGGCGCGGGCACGCTGGTCATCATGCCGCGCTGGGACCGCGATCTGGCCGGGCGTTTGATTTCGCATTACAAGGTGACGCACTGGACCAACATTCCCACCATGGTGATCGACCTTCTCGCCAGCCCGCGCTTTGCCGAGTACGACCTGTCCAGTCTGGTGCTGATTGGCGGTGGTGGTGCGGCCATGCCGCAAGCGGTGGCGCAGCGTCTGCTGGAAGAATTTGGCCTGCGTTACGTGGAAGGCTATGGCCTGACCGAGACCGCCGCGCCATCACACACCAACCCGCCTGACCACCCCAAGCAGCAATGCCTGGGCATTCCCATTCTGAGTACCGATGCACGCGTCGTCGACCCCGATACCTTGCAGGAAATGCCGGTGGGTGCGCAGGGCGAAATCGTCATTCACGGACCCGAGGTGTTTCAAGGCTACTGGAAGCGGCCCGAGGCAACCGTGGCCGCATTTGTGCAGATTGAGGGCAAGCGCTTCTTCCGTTCCGGTGACCTGGGCTACGTGGACGAAGACGGCTACTTTTTTCTGACCGACCGCCTCAAGCGCATGATCAACGCATCGGGCTTCAAGGTCTGGCCGGCCGAGGTGGAGGCGCTGATGTACCGGCACCCCGCCGTTGCCGAGGCCTGCATCATTGCCGCACATGACAGTTACCGCGGCGAGACCGTCAAGGCGGTGGTGGTGCGCAAGGTCGGGCACGAATTGGTGACCGAGCACGACATCATTGCCTGGTGCCGCGAGAATATGGCGGTTTACAAGGCGCCGCGTCTGGTGCAGTTTGTTCAGGCACTGCCCAAAAGCGGCACCGGTAAAGTGATGTGGCGCGCGCTGCAGGAGGCAGAACGGGGGACGGCATGAATGCTGGAAAAATTCTTGAGGTGTTTGCATCTACTTGCCTGCTCATACAGGTGGCCTTGGCTCAGCCGATCGAGATCGACGCAAACCTCAACGAATCGGTTCTGATGATTCCCAAGAAAGGGTTGTTCACGGTTGAACTTGAAACAACGCTGTACAAACCCGATGGTGACGGCCCGTTTCCGCTGGCGATCATCAATCACGGCAAAGCGCATGGCGACACGCGCTTTCAAGGCCGCTACCGTCCCGCCATCGCCGCCCGCTATTTTCTTCAGCGGGGTTACGCGGTTGTGGTGCCAAATCGCCAAGGTTTTTCCAGGTCGGGTGGCAGTTACATCTACCCTGGATGCAACATTCAGAGCAATGGGTTGGTGCAGGCGGAAGACGTCCAGGCTGCATTGGATTACGCAGTGGCGCAACCCTGGGCGGACAGGAATAATGCTGTGGTCGTCGGTCAGTCGCACGGGGGCTGGACCACGCTGGCGTTTGGAACGCTGAATTACCCAGGTGTCAGGGGCCTTATCAATTTTGCTGGCGGATTGCGACAGGAAAGCTGCGTGAATTGGGAAGGTGGATTGGCCAAGGCTGCGGCCAGTTACGCCGAAGCCACTCGGGTGCCGTCCCTTTGGTTCTATGGGGAGAACGACAGCTATTTCAACTCGAATACCTCGCGTGCCATGTTCGAGCGATACACGACCGCCGGTGGCAAAGCGCGGCTGGTTGAATTCGGTCGCTTCGGCAATGACTCACATGCCATGTTTGCGTCGCGCGCAGGTGCACCCATCTGGCAGCCTGAGGTGTCAAAGTTTCTGGCGTCGGTTGGGCTACCTTACGAGACGCTGGCACCCTACCGTCGGTTTGGCGCGGTGGTATTGATGAACACGCCCCCAAGGACGGATTTCGCGCCGCTGGAGGACGAAGCGAAACTGCCCTATGTCAGAGACACCGGACGCGCTGGATACAAGGCCTACTTGACGAAGGAAATTCCGCGTGCTTTTGCCATTGCACCCAGCGGAACCTGGGGCTGGGCCAATGGCGGTGATGACCCGCTGCGGCGTGCCCTGGACAATTGCAACCGCATTCGCAAAGAAAAGGCGGACTGCAAACTGTATTCCGTAGATGATGCAGTGGTCTGGGCGACGGACTGAATCGCCCGGACTCAGAGGTTATTTTGTGCCAAAGCCCGCGCAGATTGTGCGTGTACCGCTATTGAATTTATAGTAATCTAAATGGAGAAAGCGATGTTTGAAACCGTGATTGCAGGCAGTCTGCCCAAACCGTCCTGGCTGTCGGAAACCGAAAAGCTGTGGCCGCAGTGGAAGCTCGCTGGTGCTCAATTGCAGCAGGCCAAGGCGGACGCCACGCTGCTGTGGATCAAGGCGCAGGAGGACGCGGGGCTGGACATCGTGGGCGACGGCGAGCAGTCGCGCCAACATTTTGTGCACGGCTTTCTGGAGCAGGTGGAGGGCATCGACTTTGAGCACAAGGTCACTATGGGCATCCGCAACAACCGTTACGACGCGCAGGTGCCGCAGGTGATTGCACCGTTGCGCCTGAAAGGCCGGGTCCATGCCTTCGAGGCGCAACTGGCACGCGCCCATACCAAAAAGAAACTCAAGTTCACGCTGCCCGGGCCTCTGACGATTGTGGACACCGTGGCCGACCGCTTC
>CAIPGC010000263.1 GCA_903864505.1 uncultured beta proteobacterium
AAGGGTGGCACCCGTGAGGTGGGCCAGGTCTTGAACGATCTGGAGTGGTGTTTTGGTAGTGTGTGCCATCACTGCTCCTTAGGCGGCAAGTGCCGTGCGTTGGTGGGCCAGCTCGGCAAGATGCTCGCCGTAGTGGTACATGCGGCGTTTGGCAGCTTCATGGTTGGCGGCATCAATCTCGAAGCCGACATAGCTGCGCCCCACACTGCGCGCAGCAATGCAGGTTGAGCCGGAACCCGCAAAGGGGTCCAGCACCACGCCACGCGGTGGGCAAAAGCTCTCAATCAGCGGGGTGAGGATGGAGATCGGTTTCTGAGTCGGGTGCAACTTGTTGCCCGAATAGGCAAACTCGACTACGTCACCAATCAGGTGTTGTGGCTGTTTCGGGTATCCCTTGGCCAGCAGGTAGGCGCCTTCATGCTGGTAGCGCATCAGCCGGGTAGTAGAGGTATAGCGTTTGGGAAAGGTGATGTGCCCCACCACCCGAAAACCCGCCGTCTTCCACGCATGAAAGAACAGGTCCACCTTGTTCCAGCCGTAGAACGATACGCACAGGCTGTCGGGTTTGAGAACCCGAAACATCTGGTGAAACGCCGGCTTGAGCCAGGCGCCGTCGGTGTCTCCCGGGACAATGCGGTTCTCGCGGTCACGGTAGCCCACCAGATAAGGTGGGTCGGTCAGTATGAAGTCCACGCTTGCGGCTCCGAGTTGTTGCATGGCCTGGCAGCAGTCGCCAAGTACGATTTGGTTCAATGGAAATGTCATGGTGCTTCCTTGGTTTGCCGGGCACCCCACACGGGTGGGACTGCCACGCTCTCAGTCAGCGGAGTAAGAAGAGCGCACAACGCAACTGCCTTCCCAGTGCCAAGGGATGCAGGGCAAACACGTATAAATAGTGAGTGACAGGGCCGGTACACGCAGCACAGCGCAGTGACTGGCATGCGTACACGAACGGCTTTATGCCGTGTTGGCCTTGCAAGGCGTCTGTCGCGGCCATGCCCTGACACGGCGCAGCCGTCGGCCAGCGGATTGCAAAATGCAGAACTGTAGTCCGATGGCAGGACTGGGCATGACCAAGACACGGCAGGTGCCGCTTCCATCGAGCGCAACGCGCCTGGCTCGCCGTGCACTGCAGCGCTGGGGAGGAAGATGCGTTGTGCGCTATTCCAGTGGAGAACCACACCCCTTTATTTCTTTGCCGCTATTGGCGGCATAGGATGGAGTCACTTTTGCGCACTGCAAAAGCACTCTTAGATTTGAAAATCTTCAAAACCAATCTCGGAGGATTCGAGTTGGGTAGGTGCTGCGTAGCACTGTTGGACGGCGCGGCGGTCAAAGCCAAGCTACCGATGTGAACCTATATCCAGCTGGATTTGAAGTTTGATGTTGACGCATGTGATTGCATTGCCATCGGGGCTGCCGTACCATCGGCACATGATCGAGACACTGATCGATTTCAAGAATCTGGAAAAGGGCCGTTGGTACCGACTGGAAACGGGAACCGACCTCTTCGGACAAAAACTCATCGTAAAACGATGGGGTTCACTCACCAGTCGACGCGGTTCTCAGTCGGTCATGCCGATCCTGCCGAACATGAATCCGTTAAAGATCCTCAAGACTGAACTCAGGCGCCGGGTGCAGCGCGGCTATTCATAGTCCTATCCCCTGCACACCATGGAATAGCCATGGCATTGCTGTTCGCTGGAAATGATCTACAGGCGACTGTCAATAGCTCCTTCATTTGGGCAAGGCATACTCAGAATATCCCCCAAGGCAGGAACGAACGACATGGTGCTACTGGAATTTTCTATGACGCCCTCTTCAAGGGAAGAGAGCAAGAGTGCCTACGTGGCGCGCATTCTTGATGTCATCGACAAGAGCGGTCTGTCCTATCAACTCACGCCCATGGGAACCATCATTGAGGGTGAATGGGCCGAGGTCATGGGCGTTGTTACAGACTGTTTTCGATCGCTGGAAGTCGACTGTCCCCGCATCAGCTCGCAAATCAAGATTGATTTCCGGGCGGGATTGACCAGCCGGATGAAATCCAAGGTCACAGCGGTCGAGTCGCTGTTGGGGCGCAAGCTATCGACCTAAGTGGAAGCTGCATGAAACTGGATAGATTGTCATGATTGAAGGCGTTCTTCACGGGCTCGTGCGGCTATGGCTCATTGCCTTGGGCGCTGCAGTGGTAATTTTGATCATGGTCGTTGCACTTGGCATTGCACTACTTTCTGTAGTGTGGTCGCTGTTGAGAGGGCGCAAGCCGGCAGCATTCACTGTCTTCAATCAATTCCGGAAATCATCGCAACAATTCAGGGCAGGACAATAGCGTGGGTCGAACGTGAGAGAAGGAATGGGGGCATCCGATGTCGTCGATGTCCAAGCGCGGGAAATGCCGAGTGTTGTGATTGACAACCAACCATCCAGCAATTCATGAGTCGCGTCGAAGGCTTTGAAAGCAAGAGTCGTTCTCGACGAAGAAAATCATTTGCCCTGGCTCCTGGCTTACCGACCCATTGCTGACTTACGCTTGCGCGGAATAAGCACCTCTTGGCGTACATTTCAACGGTCTGTCTCGAAGGTCAACACGATTGAACTGAACCTCTGTCAATGGAGATCACGCTCATGGTGCAGGTGACCGATTCATTTCGGTGCATATTCCGCGTGATCGCGGACACCGTTCCACGCTGATGGCGGACAGTATTCCGCGGTGATGGCGGACAGCATTCCACACGATCGCGGACAGAGTTCCGCGCTCATGGCGGACACCATTCCAAACTGATGGCGGACAGTCGTCGTTGTTCTGAGTGACCTTTAACCGGGCATAAGCTCGCCGGTTTTTCTACCGGAGCCGAGCGATGCCCACACCAAGGGTCCCCATGAGTAAACAACGACAAATCCTTCAACTTCTGCACGACGGCCACCTCAGCACTCGCGAGATTGCGGCGGCGTTGAACATCTCCAAATCCAGTGTTAGCGACATCGCCAAGGCGGCTCGCCTGGCGGGTATGGACTGGGAGGCAGCCAACAAACTCAGTGATGACGAGCTCAGCGCACGCATCTACAAGCCCTCCACCGTGCGTCGCTCCCAGCTTATCGAGCCAGATCACAGGTACCTGTATCGCGAACTCAAGCGCGCCGATGTCACCCTGCAACTCCTGTGGGAGGAGTACCAGGCTCAGCATGGCTCCAACGCCTACAAGTACAGTGCCTTTTGCGATCGATTCCGCAATTGGAACAAGACCCTTAGGCTATCCATGCGCCAGATTCATCCGGGCGGTGAACGGGCCTTTCTGGACTTTGCCGGTCATACCGTGCCCATCATCGATTCTCAAACCGGCGAAATCACGCAGGCGCAGATATTTGTGGCCGTTCTGGGTGCCTCCAGCTACACCTTCGCCTGCGCTACCCAGGCGCAAAAGGTTGAAGACTGGGTCCAGTGCACCATCGCCGCACTGGAACATTTCGGTGGCGTCACACGCCTGTTGGTGCCGGACCAGCCTCGCACGGTCAGCGCCCGCCCAGACCGCTATGAGCCCACCGCCCAGCGCCTGTTTGCCGAGATGTGTACCTATTACAGCGTGGCATTGCTTCCAGCACGCCCAGCAAAACCGCGTGATAAACCCAAAGTGGAGGCTGCGGTGCTCCTGGTAGAGCGCTGGATCCTGGCACGCTTGAGGAAGCGAGAGTTCTTCAGCATCGCCGAACTCAACGCCGCTATCGCCCCGCTCGTGGTCGATCTCAACAACCGACCCTTCAAGAAGCTCGAAGGCTGTCGGCGCAGTGCCTACGAGGAGCTGGATAAGCCGGTATTGCGGCCCCTGCCGGCACAGCGCATGCAGCTCTACACCTTCAAGTCCCCGCGCGTGAACGTGGACTATCACATCGAGTACCAGTATCGTTACTACAGCGTACCCTATCAGTTGGTGGGCCAACAGGTCCAACTGCGTGCGACATCTTCCACGGTAGAGATCATGCACAACAATCTGCGGGTGGCCATGCACGCGGCCCACCCCCGCAAGGGCTCTTTTACCACCCTGCCAGACCACATGCCCGACAACCACCGCGAGCAGCTGCAGTGGAGCCCGGACAAGCTCATCGCTTGGGCGCAACGAGTGGGCAAAGCTTGCGAGATGGTGGTGCGCTGGCAATTAGAGCATCGGGCGCACCCGGAGCAGGCCTACCGCAGTTGCCTTGGACTCATGCGCCTGTTGCGTACCTACGGAGGAGACCGACTGGAGGCGGCCTGCGCACGGGCCCAGTCCATCCGAGCGCCCAATTTCAAGTCCATCGACTCCATCCTCAAGAGCGGCATGGACAACCTGCCAGTAGCTCAGCAGGAGGTCCAGGGCGAGTTGCCCCTGCACGAGAACGTGCGCGGAGCCAACTATTACCACTGAGGCCACGAGCCCAGCACTCTTTCAGAACCGTAACCATGTCCAAAGAATCCCAATGATTGACAACCAAACCATCGAACAACTGCGCAGCCTGCGCCTGGACGGCATGCTTGCCGCACTCAACGACCCGGCAACGGCCATTGCAACCTCTGAGCTCTCGTTTGACCAGCGCCTGAGCCTGCTCGTGCAACGAGAGGTGGACTGGCGTGACGGCAAGCGGCTTACCCGCCTGATCAAGAACGCGCACCTTAAGGTCAGCTCGGCCAGCATGGAGGACATAAACTGGCGCGCCGCGCGTGGGCTGGAGCGCACGGTGATGAGTGATCTGGCCAGCTGCGACTGGGTACGCCGTGGTCGCAGCATCCTGCTCACCGGGGCGACAGGGTGCGGCAAGACTTGGCTGTCGTGTGCTTTGGCGCGCCAAGCCGCACGCATGGGCTTCTCGGTGCTCTACACCCGTGCCTCGCGCCTACTGCAGGACTTGCATGTCGCCCATGGCGATGGCAGCATTACCAAGCGACTGGCCAAGCTGGCCACTGTGGATGTGCTGCTCATTGATGACCTA
>CAIPGC010000264.1 GCA_903864505.1 uncultured beta proteobacterium
CCGGTGGCCGAACTGCACGGCCTGCATGTGCTGGTGGTGGACGACAACCCGGCTGCGCGGCAGATTCTGTCCGAGCAGCTGTCCTCGCTGGGGCTGCGCGCAGAGAGTGCGTCCAGTGCCGAAGAATGCATGACCGCCCTGATGGAGGCCGATGACACCGACCCCTATATGCTGGTGCTGATGGACTGGCAAATGCCCCGGGTTGATGGTGTCGAGGCGACACGCCGGATTGGGCACAACCAGAGCCTGCACCATCACCCCGAGGTGGTGATCGTGACGGCATTTGGTGCCGAGGAGGTGCGCGAAGCCGGGCAGGCAGCCGGCGCGGTCGCATTTCTGGACAAGCCCATCAGCCAGTCGCGTCTGTGGGATGCGCTGGCCGGCCTGGTGCGGCCCCTGCAGCAGCCGGTGGACCTGCGCGACGTGGTGGCGCAAGGTGGCCAGCTCGATGGCGCACGGGTGTTGCTGGTGGAAGACAACGAGATTAACCAGCAGATTGCCACAGAACTGATGGAGACTTTCGGTATTGGTGTGACCATCGCTGGCAACGGGCGCGAGGCAGTCGATATGCTGCAAGCTGCACCCGAACCGTTGCCGTGGGATCTGGTGTTCATGGACCTGCAGATGCCCGTCATGGACGGCCATCAGGCTACGCTGCTGCTGCGCAGACAGAGTCGTTTTGCGAACCTTCCCATCATTGCCATGACCGCCCATGCGTCTGCCGAGGAAGGCACACGCTGCCTGGAAGAGGGTATGAACGAGCACCTGACCAAGCCGATCGATCCTCTGGCCCTGCACCAGTGTCTGCTGCGCTGGTGCAAGCCCAATGCAAGCCATGCCCGGCGCAGGACTGAAAGACCGGCGCCGCCGACCGCGCTTGAAGGCGACGCACACCTCCCCGATATCGTCGGCCTGGACCAGGGGCAGGGGCTGCGGCACTGTGTCGGTAACCCCAAGCTTTACCGGCGCATGGTGCAGCAGTTTGCCTCGACCATGGCCGATGCCCCCGGCCTGGTGCGGCTGGCACTCGAAGCGAACGACACCGAAGTCGCTCTGCGCAAGGTACACACCCTGCGCGGTGTCGCGGCCAACATCGGGGCCATGCATTGTCGCGATCTTGCCCAGCAGATGGAAGCTGCACTGGACGCGAAAAGGCCACCGTCCGAAGTGCTTGCGCTGTTGCCCGCGCTGGAGCGCCACCTGCTCAGCCTGATTGCGGAGATCTGCAACGCACTTCCGGTCGCGCTGGAACGCGCGCCGGCAGAGCTTGATGCTGCCGGCAGGAAAAAGCTGGACCTGGTGTGCCGTGAGTTGGCCGACCTGCTGGAGGCGTGTGAGGCGCACTCCGAGAACTGCATGCGCGACAACGCCGAGCTGCTGAGTTCGGGGCTGGGCAAATCGTTTGACCAGATCCGCACCCATGTAGAGAACTTTGATTTCTCGGTAGCCCTGGTTGAACTCAAAAATGCCGCTCGGGCGGCGCAAATTGCACTTTAATGGACGCCTAGGATGAAGCTGTTTCCACCGATCAAATCGACCGTGCTGGTGGTCGACGATGCACCGGCCAACCTGTCGCTGATTTCTGCCATCCTGAAGGACGACTACACGGTCAAGGCGGTCAACCATGGACAGAAGGCGCTGGACCTGGCATTGTCCGAGCCGCCCGACCTGATCCTGCTCGATATCGTCATGCCCGATCTCGACGGCTATGAGGTGTGCCGCCGGCTCAAGGAACAGCCGCAGACGCTGGCTGTGCCGATCATTTTTCTGACCAGCAAGAGCGATGTCGAAGACGAGGAGATGGGCTTGCAGCTCGGCGCGGTGGATTACATCACCCGCCCGATCAATCCGCGCATCCTGCAGTCGCGCGTCAAGGCGCACATTGCCGACACCTGGCGTGTGCGCAATCTGCACAAGAACAACGAATATCTGGAGTTTGAAATCAACCAGCGCACGCAGCAGGTGCTGGACCTGCAAAACGTGACGACGCTGGCACTGGCATCCCTGGCCGAGACGCGCGACACCGACACCGGCAACCATTTGCGCCGCACCCAGCATTACGTGCTGGCGCTGGCGCGCAAGCTCAAGCCGCATCACCGTTTTTCGAATTTTCTGACGGAGAGCCGGATTCAGGCGCTGTTCAAGTGCGCGCCATTGCACGACATTGGCAAGGTCGGAATTCCAGACCGCGTGCTGCTCAAACCGGGCAAGTTTGAGCCGCACGAGTGGTCAGTAATGCAGCAACACCCTGCGCTCGGACACGAAGCGCTGGCGCGGGCGCAGGCGGATGCACGTGCCAGCAGCGATTTTCTGGAAATTGCCAAGGAGATCGTTCATTCGCACCACGAAAAGTGGGACGGCTCCGGTTACCCGCAGGGGCTCTCGGGCGATGCAATTCCGATTTCGGCGCGGCTGATGGCGCTGGCCGATGTCTACGACGCGCTGATCAGCCGGCGCATCTACAAGAAGGCGGCGCCGCACGCACAGGCGGTGCAAATCATCATGGATGGGCGGGGCAGTCACTTTGACCCGGACGTGATCGATGCCTTTGCGTCGATTGTCGACGAGTTCCGTGAAATTGCCGAGCGGTTTGCCGACAGCGACGAAGAACTGCAGCAAAAGGCGGTCACGCTCGGGACCATGGTGCCGCCGGCGCACGGGCCCAGAATTGTTTCTTGAAATATGGCTGCAGGCCCCGTATTTACTGCGTAAGCAGCTCCCTATTTAATAGCAAATAAACTGCTGGAATGTCGATGGACCTAGAACCCGGAATCTCCATGTTGGTGCACAGTGCCGGCGATGCCACTGCGGCTGCTGCGCTGGCCTTTTCGGACCACGGCGGGCGCGACCTCGATGCCCTGTGGGAGGCGATCAACCAGCATGCGATCGTGTCGATGGCCGACCTGGCCGGCAATATCATCTTTGCTAACGAGACTTTTACGCGCATCAGCGGCTACAGCCGTGAGGAACTCATCGGGCAGAACCATCGCTTGCTCAAATCCGAAGTGCAGGGCCCCGAGTTCTGGGACGCGATGTGGAAGACGATTGCGTCGGGCTATGTCTGGAAGGGCGTAGTGTGCAACCGGGCCAAAGACGGTTCGCACTACTGGGTCGAGGCCCAGATCTCGCCCTTCTTCGGTCCGAATGGACAGATCGAAAAATATGTTTCGATCCGCACCGACATCACGGCACACAAGCGCGCGTTGGACCAACTTGAGCTTGCCATGTCGCTCAAGGCGGCCAACGAGGCTCTGCGTTTGCGTAAGCTCTTCCTGCGTGCCACGCTGGACAACCTGCCGTTTCAGTTCTGGCTTAAGGATGCGCAGGGGCGTTATCTGGCGGCCAACCAGGTGCTTGCAGATGCCTGTGGGTGCGCATCCCCCGAAGATCTGGCGGGACTGACCGATCTGGATTTGTGGCCCAGCGAGCAGGCGCTGATGTATCAGGCCATTGATGCACAGGTGATGCAATCTGGGCAAACAAGAGCGCGTGAAGAGTTGGACGCATTGGCCGGCGAGGGCCGATGGGTGGAGGTCTTTATCAAGCCACTGACCGCGGATAACGGAACAATTCTGGGCACGGTAGGCTATTCGCATGACATCAGTGCGCGCAAGTTGGCACAACTGGAGGCGCAGCAGCACGCCGAGCACCTTGATGCCATCTTTGCCTTGAGCCCGGACGGTTTCGTGTCGTTTGATGCAGACCGGCGTGTGAGCCACCTCAGCCCGGCGTTCACCCGCATGACCTCCATCACCATGGCGCAGGCGCACGGTCTGGATGAACCCGCGTTTGCCAAACTGCTGGGACAGAACTGTGCCACGGATTGCAACTTCAAGGGGTTTGAGACCCTGCGTAAGGGGCAATCGGTGGACGCTGTGGGCCCGCGTCACCGAATTGAGTTGGCACTTGAGGGGAAGCGCGTACTGGATGTCGCCCTGCGCGAAAGCGATTCCAGCGGGGTGTCACAAATTTTGTATTTCCGCGATGTGACTTACGAAACAGAAGTCGAGCGCCTGAAAAGTGAATTTCTGACTACCGCAGCGCACGAACTGCGCACGCCCATGACCACCATCTTCGGCTATTCCGAAATGTTGCTGCATGAGCAGCTTGAGGAGACCACCCGGTTTGAGGTGGCAACGGTAGTACATGAGCAGGCGCAAGCGGTAGTGGCGATCCTGAATGACATGCTGGATCTGGTCCGTATCGACCAGCGGCGCGACCGAGACATGCAGTGGCGCGTCGTCGCAGTGCAGCCGTTGGTCACATTGCTGGTCAATGGCTTCAAACTTCCGCCCGGACGCAGTGCGCCCTTGCTGGCGCTCACCCAGGGGCATTCGACAGTATGGGGCGACGCCGCCAAGGTGCGTCAAGCCGTGTTGAACGTGCTGGCCAACGCCTACAAGTATTCGCCCGCTGGTGGCACGGTGCAACTTGCCTTGCTGGAGGCCGCTGCGGGGACAGACGGTGGGCCTGCGGTGGGGGTCAGGATTACCGACAGCGGCATCGGCATGACACCCGAGCAGCAGGCGCGCTTGTTTGAGCGCTTTTACCGGGCCGATACCTCCGGCCAGCAACTCGGCACCGGGTTGGGAATGTGTCTGGTCAAGGAGATAATGGAGCTGCACCGCGGACGAGTGGATGTGCGCAGCGAACCCGGCATTGGGACCACGGTAACGCTGTGGTTCCCTCGGTACCAGGATCAGTAGGTTGGTGCGGGAACGCTCATTTTTGTAACATAGTTCAAGTTTCACACCGGACCACATCAATGGTGACACGACTGTCGCAGGGGCGCTCACTGATAGCCGCTGCCGTTTATCTGGTGCTCGGTGCAGTCGGCATCAGTTTTGCCATCGCTCCGAGCTATGCCAGCCCGATTTTTCCGGCAGCAGGCTTCGCGGTGGCCTACCTGCTGTGGGCCGGGAGCAGTAGCTGGCCGGCCATCTGGGCGGGTTCGGCGCTGTTGAATCTGGGCATTGCGCTGATGCATGGTGATCTTGACGGGCGCAGCGTGGCGCTGGCGGCGGGCATTGCGACTGCCACATCGCTGCAGGCCCTGGGTGGGCGCTGGTTGGTCGTGCGCAGCATTGGCGAAGGCTGGCGCGCGCTCGAAGACGAGCGCGACATCATCCGCTGCCTGGCACTGGCGGGCCCGGTCGCCTGCCTGGTGGCCTCGAGCCTTGCCTTACCGATGCTGTATTGGGCACAACTGGTTCCGTCTGAAGGCTATGGCAGCGCCTGGTGGAGTTGGTGGTCGGGCGATGTTCTGGGTGTGCTGATTGTGATGCCGATGGGTCTGGCCGTGCTTCAGCGCCGTGAGGTTGCGTGGCATGGCCGCCTACGTACCCTGATGACTTCAATGGCTGTCGCATTGTGCCTGGTGGGCGGCGCATTCGTGGTGGCAGCCAAATGGGAGCGGACCCTGATAGTTCAGACTGTCAGCCGACATGGTGAGGCGTTGTCGCAATTGCTTACGCAACGCTTTATCGCGCATCAGGAGGCCCTTGCTGCGCTGCACCGATTGTTTGAGGTGACTCCGGAGATGAACCAGGCCAAGTTCGAGTATTTCACGAGCATAACCCTCAAGGACCACCCGGACATCTTCGCGCTGAGCATCAACCCCTTGGTGCGAGCGGCTGACCGAGCGTTGTTTGAGCGCGAGATGGCGCAGCGTGCGGGTGCGCCCGGGTTCGAAATCAAGGAGCGCGACAGTCAGCGCCGCCTGGTGCGCGCGGGCGAACGCGCCGACTATGTGCCAGTGGGGTTGATTGCTCCTCTGGACGGCAACCGGCCGGCGGTAGGCTTTGACATTAACTCGGAAGCAGTGCGCCACGACGCAATTGAGCGCGCCAGGCATTCCGCAGAGCCTGCAGTGACCGCCGCAGTGCAGTTGGTGCAGGAGAACAAGAAGCGTGTGGGCGTGCTGCTGCTGCATCCGGCCCATTCGCCGACTGCACTGCACGATTCCGGGACGGGTGCGCTGATGGGGTTTGCGGTGGGTGTCGTCAAGGTTGACCAGTTGGTAGAAATAGCCACCCGAAGCGCATCGATCCCGGGCCTGGTTTTTCGCCTTGATGATGTTCAGGCACCGGCAGACCAGTCGCTGCTGTACAGTTCGCACCCCGAAGAGGGGCTGGCGCAGGGCGACTACCTGTGGCAGCAGAATGTCATGATGGCCGATCGGGCGTGGCGCCTGAGCGTTTTCCCGACCGCTCAATTCCTGAGCAGTGGCAGCCACTGGACCACGATGCTGGTGGGTGCTGGAGGCCTGGCGTTAGCGGCGCTGCTACAGGTGTTGCTGCTGGTGACTACCGGCCATACAGCGGTGGTGCAGCGCAAGGTGCACGAGCAGACCGCGCAGTTGCAGATGACGGGCGCCGCAGTGGAGGACCAGAACGCGCAGCTCAGCGCCCTGTTCACCCTGAGCCCGGATGGGCTGGTTGCTTTTTCCGCCGACGGCAGCGTCAGGTTTGTGAACCCTGCCTTTTACGAGATGACCGGAATTGCGCAAGCGATCATTGAAGGGCACGGCGAAACCCTCTTGAACGACGAGATCAGAAAACGCTGTGTGACACCGGCTGCCTTCGCCGGTATTGGAGGATGCTTCCACGAGGTTGGAGCACCTATGAAACCGATGAGTCTGGAGTTGAACGCTCCCGCACTGAAGGTGCTGCAACTGGTGGGTGTCCATAGCAAAGCGTCCACCATTGCGCGCATCCTGTACCTGCGCGACGTGACCCACGAAACCGAAGTCGAGCGCATGAAGAGCGAGTTCTTGTCCACGGCGGCGCACGAGTTGCGCACGCCCATGGCCAGTATTTATGGCTTTGCTGAAGTGTTGCTGGCGCAGGATCTTGACGACCAAAGCAAGGAGATGCTCGACATCATCTACCGGCAGTCGTCGCTGATGTCCTCGATCCTCAATGAACTGCTTGACCTTGCACGCATCGAGGCGCGCCGTGGAAAGGACTTCGTGCTGGAGCAAATATCGGTTTCGATGCTGGTCGAAGCCGTGGTGCGCGAATTCAAGCCACCGGCGCAACGCGCTGCACCGGTGGTTATTTCAGCCGACGCCGGTCTGGTGATAGTTGCCGACGACAGGAAGGCGCGCCAGGCGATCCTCAATGTGCTGTCTAATGCCTACAAATATTCCCCGACCGGGGGTGCAGTGGAGATTGAATTGCTTTCGCGGGTGCCCAGTGGCGCGGCGGCGCAGGTTGGTATCGGCATCATCGATCACGGCATCGGAATGACTCCCGAACAGCAGGCGCGCGTGTTCGAGCGGTTTTACCGGGCCGATACCTCGGGCAGGATTCCTGGCACGGGTCTGGGTATGAGCATCGTGCAGGAGATTGTTGAACTGCACGGGGGCTCGGTCGAACTCAGCAGTCAGAAGGGTGCCGGAACCACGGTCACATTGTGGCTGCCGGCAGCGCTTGACCGGTAGAACTCAGACCGCACCTTGTTTCAGGTCAAGTGCGGCCTGATAAAGACCATTGCGTGCTTCCCCCGTGATGTCCGCGGCGAGTTTGACCGCAGTCTTCAAAGGAAGGTGTTCCAGCAGCAATTTCAGAATGCGGGTGTCTGCGCCCGTTGCTGCAGCGACCACGGCGGGGTGGACCGTCAGTACAAATTCGCCACGCAGGCGGTTGCTGTCCTGCGCCAACCAGGCCGGCAACTGGTCGGCCGGGACCGTGGCAATCTCTTCAAATTGCTTGGTCAGTTCTCGCCCTACCGTAATCCTGCGCGACCCTAAAACTGTCAGCGCGTGGGCCAGTGCTTCCATGCGGTGCGGTGCCTCCAGCAGCACGGCGGCACGGGCCTGTTCGGCCAGTGCCTGGACCGCAAGTTCGCGCTCGCCCGCCTTGGTCGGCAAGAAGCCGACGAATACGAATCCACCGGGATGCTCGTCCGTGACAGCGGCGACCGACAGCAGGGCTGTCACGCTGCTTGGTCCGGGCAACGGCACTGCGCGCAGTCCATCGGCCTGCACGGCAGCGACCAGTCGTGCGCCGGGGTCGCTGATGCCCGGCGTGCCGGCATCACTTGCATACGCCACGCGCTTGCCTTGTCGCAACTGGGCTATCACCGACTGGGCCGCCTCGCTCTCGTTGTGTTGGTGAACGGCGAGCAGTTGCCCCGACGCTTTGTCGATGCCATACGCACGCAGCAGGGTCTGGGTGTGGCGGGTGTCCTCACAGGCAATGATGTCGGCCAGTCCGAGTACATAAAGCGCGCGCAGGCTGATGTCGGCCAGATTCCCGATGGGTGTGGCCACTACATAGAGGGCACCTTGCGGATAATGCTGACCAGAGGCCGCCTCGGCCGAGGCCGCCAGGGCCGTAGAAAATAAAGTGCTCACATGGGTTTCCTTTCACCGCGATCTCCCGCCACGCCAGCCACCACTACCAAGCAGGTAGGGGATGCGGCCGAGGACCAGGCGCTGAGCTATCTGCAGGCCCAGAGCCTGCGCCTGGTGTCGCGCAATTATCGGACTCCCGGACGCGGTGGGGGCGAAATCGACCTCATCATGCGCGCCGCCGATGGAACGTTGGTGTTTGTGGAGGTGCGCAAACGTGCGTCCCGGTCGTTTGGTGGGGCAGCGGCCAGCGTAGGCACATCCAAGCAACGGCGCATCGTGTTTGCAGCGCGGCATTACCTGATGCGCCTGGGTACACCGCCTCCTTGCCGCTTTGACGTGGTGCTGGTCGAGTCCAAGGGGGTGCAGTGGCTGCAAGCGGCGTTTGATGCGAGTGGACTTTTCTAATTAGGGTTAACCCTTGATCAGGCTATCATTCGGTGCACCACCGCCCCTGCTATTCAGGAAATCGGTGGACCTTTCACCAGCGGAGTTCTGTTACCCATGCGTACCTATTTCATAGCGGCAACCCAACCCAACGTAGGTCTCACTTCGGTGTCACTCGGGCTGCTGCGGGCACTGCAGCGGCGAGGGCTCAAGGTTGCGTTTGTCAAACCCGTGACCAAGCGCACACCGGATGCGGAACCTTCGGTGCTGTTCGCGCGCAGTATTTGTCACGTCGCACACACGCCCGATCCCTTGCCCATGAGTCTGGTAACGCAGCAAGTAACCAGCGGCAAGACCGATGATCTGCTGGAAGACATTGTCAGCCTGGCAATGTCCGCAAGCGCCGGGGCAGATGTACTGGTGGTTGAGGGCATTCATGCCGACCCGAGCCGGGCCTTCATACCGCGCCTGTCGGCCGACATCGCGCGCAGCCTGCAGGCGGAGGTGGTGCTGGTGGCCAGTGGTGCCGACCAGCAGGGTGTTGACGAGACCAACTACATGGTTGCCCAGGTGCGCCATGCGGGGCGTAACGTAGCGGGGGTCATTTTCAACCGTGCCATGGCGGGCTTCGATGAAGCGGCTGTTGCCAGCCAACTCGATGGCGTGCCGATCTGGGGTGTGATTTACAACAATCCGGCGCTGTCTGCACCGCGCACCATCGATGTGGCCCGACATCTGGGTGCCGAAGTGATGATTGAAGGTGAAATTGCGACCCGCCGGGTGCTTGAAACCGTTCTTGCCGCCCGTTCGGTGTCGGAAGTCATTGCGCGTCTCAAACCCGGTGCGCTGGTGATTAGCGCGGGCGACCGCGATGATGTCATTCTTGCCACCGCGCTGGCGGCAAGCAACGGCATCGAACTCGCCGGTCTGGTCTTGACCCACCACAGCTTCATTAGTCCACGCATCGAGCGCTTTGGCGCGCGCGCATTCCACAGCGGTTTGCCGGTGTTGCGCACCGATGGTGACAGTTATCAGACAGCCGCCCATATCAGCCGTCTGCCCCTGGCGGTGCCGCAGGACGATTTGAGCCGGATGGACAACGTCATCGAAAGCGTGGCCGAAAAGCTCGATGGAAACGCGATCTATGCGGGGCTGGAACATGCGACGTCGACCCGCATGTCGCCCCCGGCGTTCCGTTACCAGTTGATCCAGAAAGCGCGCGCCGCCAACAAGCGCATCGTGCTGCCAGAAGGGGACGAGCCGCGCACGATTCGGGCGGCGGTCATTTGCACCCAGAAGGGTATCGCCCGCTGCGTGTTGCTGGGCAAGCGAAAGGCGATTGAGTCTGTCGCCGACGCGCTGGGGATCGAGTTTCCGCCTGGTCTTGAAATTCTGGAGCCTGAACAGATCGCCAGGCAGTACGTGGCCCCGATGGTGGAACTGCGCCGGAGCAAGGGCATGACTTCAGGGCAAGCCCTGGTTGCCCTGGAGGACACGGTGGTGCTGGGCACCATGATGCTGGCGGTGGGTGAGGTCGATGGCCTGGTGAGCGGAGCGGTGCACACCACGGCCAGCACGGTGCGCCCCGCGCTGCAGCTGATCAAGACGGCCCCGGGCTCATCCCTTGTTTCGTCCTGTTTCTTTATGCTGATGCCGGAGCAGGTACTGGTGTACGCAGACTGCGCGATCAACCCCGATCCGACAGCGCAGGAACTGGCCGACATTGCCAAGCAGAGTGCAGACAGTGCATTGGCCTTCGGGATCGACCCGAAAGTTGCGATGATCAGCTACAGCACGGGTGAGTCGGGCTCGGGTGACGACGTTGAAAAGGTTCGCACTGCCACCGACCTGGCGAAG
>CAIPGC010000265.1 GCA_903864505.1 uncultured beta proteobacterium
CTGCAGTGACAATTTCCGGAAATTGTTTCATTAACTCACTAGGTAATTTTCAAATGAATAAAACGCTCATTTTGGCTGCTGTTATTGCTGCGGCCGCTTTGGTTGCTTGCGGTAAGAAAGAGGAAGCTCCTGCTCCCGCTCCCGCTCCCGCTCCCGCTGCTGCTCCCGCTCCTGCTGCTTCGGCACCTGAGGCTGCTGCTTCGGCTGCTGCTCCGGCTTCCGCTGCTGCTCCGGCACCAGAGGCTGCTGCCAGCGCCAAGAAGTAAAGCTTCTGATTTCTCAACCAGTTTGAGAAGAAAAGCCACCGTCAGGTGGCTTTTTTTTGGAAGATTGGACGAAACTGATCGGGCGTGTGGCCTACTTCAGGTCATCGGCAATGACTTTGGCGATACGCTGTGCGTTGGCCGTGTTGTCCGCAGCACCACTGGCATTCAAAATAGTTACGGTTGTTGATTCCCCTTGACTGGCCAGTTTGATGCGGTATTTCAAAGGCGCAACATTGTCCTTTGACGTCCCGAACAAGGATGCCAGGAAACCGGGCTCCGACTTGTCAGCCGAAGGCTCGACATATCGGACAAAGTAGATGCCTTGGCTACGATCCCTATCTTCGACTGTAAAGTTGGCCCGGTCAAGCGCCAAGCCAACACGTCGCCAAGCGCGGTCAAAGCCATCGTCAATCTGGACTACCGAGACGCCGTTGACCACGGCGGTGCGAGCAGCTGTTTTGCCCGGTGCAACCGCAATGATGGCCTTCGATTGCTCAGGCGTGGCCCCGAGTCTGACCATCAATCTGCTCAGGAATTCTGCTTCAAGTTCCGGGTCCGGTGTCTTCGGTTGCCACACTGTGGAGTCCTTCTCCTTGCTGCTGTACACCTCCATCATGCCGCGGTGGCTGATGTAAATTTCAGTTCCACCACTCGCATTGCGTTCCAGCCGAGTGCGAAATTTGTCGCGCTCACCGGTCGAGTACAGTGAATCAAATACACGTCCCAGTGTGCTGCGAATGAAGTCCTGTGGTAGCTTGGCGCGGTTCTCGGCCCACTCTGTTTCCATGATCCCAAGATTGGACTGGTCGAGAATCAAGAGGAAGCCGTTTTCCTGCCAGAAATCTCGAACCGTATCCCAAAGCTTGTCGGCGGGTCGACTGATGACCAACCAGCGTTGATTGCCGGCGCGCTCAATGCGTGCATCTCCCAACTCTGTGATTGCAGTCGGCGTGGTCGAGGCGGCTTGGCCGAGCTGGAAGCTTGACGCAGTGACTACTCCGCCGGGAACGGCATACCTGGTGTTACGGGAGAGCTGGGTCAAATCGGGCGGGACATCCAGCGACGGGCCCTTGCCTGCGCTCTTGTAGTTGATTTTGTCGGTATCGAGAACCGAGCATGCTGCCAATGCCAGCGGGAGGCTCAGTAGTACGAGTTTGCGGAAATGATTCACAAAAAATGTTCCCTTACGGTGATGAATTGGGTCGGGTGGAATTTGTCAAAGCAGGCCGGTTGCGCGCAAAGCGCTCTCGACGACCGCCTCGTTGGCCTGCGTCAGACGCGTCATGGGCAGGCGCATCGTTCCCCCACACAACTTGATTCGTGCCATCGCCCATTTCACCGGAATAGGGTTGGCCTCCACAAAAAGATGCTTATGCAAGGGAAGCAACTTGAATTGAATTTCCATCGCTCTGGCTCTGTCACCAGCGATGGCAGCGATGCACAACTCGTGCATCAGTCTGGGCGCCAGGTTGGCCGAAACGCTGACGTTGCCGTGGCCACCACACAGCATAAGGGCGACGGCTGTTCCGTCATCACCTGAGTAAATAGCAAAGCCCGCTGGCGCCTCCCGGATAAGCCACTGCGCCCGTTCAATATTTCCGGTAGCTTCCTTGATGCCAACAATACCGTCGACGTGAGCAAGACGCAGTGCCGTGTCGTGGGCCAGGTCTGCGACCGACCGACCCGGAACGTTGTAGAGCACCATGGGAAGGTCGACCGCCTCTGCAATGGCCTTGAAGTGCAGATACTGTCCTTCCTGGGTTGGCTTGTTGTAGTAGGGAACAACCTGCAGTTGGCAGTCGGCACCAACCGCCTTGGCGAAACTTGCCAATTCAATGGCTTCGGCTGTTGAATTGGCCCCGCATCCAGCCATGATCGGTATGCGCCCGGCAGCCTGTTCGACCGCAACACGGATGATTTCGCAGTGCTCCTGGACATTGACTGTGGGCGACTCACCGGTGGTGCCAACGACACCGACGCAATCCGTGCCTTCTGCTATGTGCCAATCGATCAGTTTGCGTAGGCAGGAATAGTCCACCTTGCCATCTTCGTGCATGGGTGTGACGAGTGCCACGATGCTGCCGGTGATTTGGCTGAATGAGGATGTCATGTCCAAGTGCTTGTTAACGTCGTAAAGAAGCATTCTAACTAGAGAGTCAGGCGCCTTGGCGACTGTATGCCCGGATTCGGCGAATCCGGTTTTACGGCGGCAATTCGCTGCAGAAAGCGAGCCGGTTGATCAAGAAAGCCTTCTTCAAA
>CAIPGC010000266.1 GCA_903864505.1 uncultured beta proteobacterium
GCCACGCGCAGCAACGTTCTGCTGAAAATTGCCGACCGCATTGAAGCCAACCTGGAACTGCTGGCCTACGCTGAAACCGTGGACAACGGCAAGGCCATCCGCGAAACGCTCAACGCCGACATTCCTCTGACGATTGACCACTTCCGCTATTTCGCCGGTTGCGTGCGTGCACAGGAAGGTGCCCTCTCCAACATCGACGAGAACACCGTGGCCTACCACATTCAGGAACCCCTGGGTGTCGTCGGACAGATCATTCCCTGGAACTTCCCGATCCTGATGGCCGCCTGGAAGCTTGCCCCCGCCCTGGGCGCCGGCAACTGCGTCGTGCTCAAACCTGCTGAGTCCACTCCCATCAGCATTCTGGTGCTCGCCGAACTGATCGCCGACCTGTTGCCCCCGGGCGTGCTCAACATCGTCAACGGCTATGGGCGTGAAGCGGGAATGCCGCTGGCAACCAGCAAGCGCATCGCCAAGATTGCGTTCACGGGCTCGACCACCACGGGTCGCGTGATAGCTCAGGCTGCGGCCAATAACCTGATTCCCGCGACCTTGGAACTCGGTGGCAAGTCGCCAAACGTGTTCTTCGCAGACATCATGGACAAGGACGATGGCTTCCTGGACAAGGCCGTTGAAGGTTTGGTCCTGTTCGCGTTCAATCAGGGTGAAGTGTGCACCTGCCCCTCACGCGCCCTGATTCAGGAAAGCATTTACGACAAGTTCATGGAGCGTGTCTTGAAGCGCGTGGCTGCCATCAAGCATGCCAACCCGCTCGACACCGATAGCATGATGGGTGCACAAGCTTCCAAGGAGCAACTGACCAAGATCCTGTCCTACCTGGATCTGGGTAAGCAGGAAGGCGCTGAGGTTCTTGCCGGTGGCAACCAGGCCCATCTGGGTGGCGATCTCGAAGGCGGCTACTACGTGCAGCCCACGTTGTTCAAGGGCCATAACAAGATGCGCATTTTCCACGAAGAGAATTTTGGACCGGTCCTGGCCGTGACCACTTTCAAGGATGAAGCCGAAGCATTGGCAATCGCCAATGACACGCTCTACGGTTTGGGTGCGGGTGTCTGGAGTCGCAACGGCAATGTGGCCTATCGCATGGGCCGCGCCATCAAGGCCGGCCGTGTCTGGACCAACTGCTACCACGCCTACCCGGCGCACGCCGCGTTTGGCGGCTACAAGGAGTCCGGCATTGGCCGTGAAACCCATAAGGTCATGCTCGACCACTACCAGCAAACCAAGAACCTGTTGGTAAGCTACAGCGAAAGCAAGCTCGGATTCTTCTGAAACTGACCCGCATCATGAAGTGAATCAGAAGGGGCAGGCTACTGCCCCTTTCTTACTTGGAGACTGAAATGGTTGATAAAGTCATTGCCACGCCTGCAGCGCTGGAGTTGGTGGCGTTTCTCAAAACCAAGCATGGACCCGACTTGATGTTTCACCAGTCCGGCGGCTGCTGTGACAACAGTGCAGCGAACTGCTTTCTGCCGGGAGAGATCACCATGGGTGCTGGCGATGTCTATTTGGGCGACATCGGCGGCTGCCCGTTCTACATCGGCAAGGGACAATACGAATACTGGAAACACACGCAACTCATCATTGATGTGATTGAAGGAACAGGTGGCACCTTTTCACTGGAGGGCCCCGAAGGGAAGGCCTTTCACACTCGCTCCCGAGTGTTCAGCGAGGGTGAAATGAACGAGTTATTCGGACACAGCACGACGCTGCAATAAGCCGCTGCCAACGCGTGCCTGTGACCGTCAATGGCCTGCGGCTTCTCTCAAGCAGGCATGCCGAGCAGACGCCCTGTTACCTTTCTTGCCACTGGAGCGAGAAAAAATATGACCGGAACTCCAACCACGTAGGCGATGCCAAACGCTTTGGCCCAAGTCTGCAAGAACTGAGCGCTCCACCCTACATTGACCAGGCTGATCACAAAGGTCATGATGAAAATCATCATGGCCCCCATGACAAAGGAAAAAACCAGGTGAAATTTCTTCTGGGCTTGCATCGATAGATCTCCTTCTTAAATACGTTGACCAATCCAGCGCGTCACATGTGCCAGTCCCTGGTGCCCCGGGCCTTCTGCGAGATGAATCTCCCCATGCCAGGTCAATTCGGGTGCAATGATTCCGTCGAAATCGGCACTCAACTGTTCGGGCGTGTACAGCATGTCAACCTCTTTAGGCCCTCCGCTGGTGTGGGCTAGTTGCAAGGGGTGAAATGCTTCCAGAAAAATCCAGCCGCCTTGCACGAGGCCGCGTGCGAGTGCGCGATGCGCGCGCTGCCGAAATGACTTCGGCAAATGGGTGTAGATCAACACCAGTGCATCAAAACTGGCTTCATCGGGTACCCATGCTGCCAGGTCCGCCAACTGCGTTGTGATGGAAACCTCGCGTTCGCTCGCAAGCAAGGCGGTTTTTGTCAATCCGACCACGGAGCTATCAACCGAGATAACCACGTGGCCCTGGCGCGCCAACCAAACACCGTTGCGGCCTTCGCCATCTCCAGGCACCAGCACCCGGCTTCCTTGCGGCAGTCGCACAGCGCTGTCGCGAACGAATGCGTTGGGCTCGGTTCCATACTTGAAACCTGGCTCCGAGAAGCGTTCATCCCACACGTTCATCGCGGTGTCCTACTTCTCGGCGCTCATCTTTTCATAGGCGCTGAGGGCCTCTGAGCAGTACATCAGAGCCGGCCCCCCTCCCATGTAGACACAGACACTCAACATCTCTTCCAATTCCTGGCGGGTACAGCCCAGGCGAATCAACGCCTTGACATGAAATCCGATGCACCCAGAACAGTGCTGCGTGATCCCGATCGCCAGTGCCATCAACTCCTTGTGTTTCGCGCTGACGCTTCCCTCCGCCATGGCACTCTTTGCCAGTTGCCCGAATGCCTGCATCGCATCCGGTTGGGCTTTTCGCAATGGTGCCAGGTTCTCGTTGATGTTCTTGATCAGGGTGATATGTTCGAACGAACTCATTTCCATATTCCTCGGTTGACAATGGGTTAAATCAATAACTGGCTTGGCTGGTTATTGCAGACACGCAAGTATACCCCCCATAGTATATTGTTGTATCGGTGATTTTCGCAGATTGTTGTCACATTGCCTCCAGCGGATGCTTGTGCGACGGATTGTTCGCTGGCCTGCTGCCATCCGCATTGTTAAGCACCCAATCCTACGGTGTACCAATGAACAGGTAAGCATTTACCTGACCGGTGCTGGCGCGTCCAAACCCCAGATAGGCCGGTCCAAACGGGGTTTCCCCTCGAACATAGAGCAACACCGAATTGAGCAGACCGGTGCGCTGCGGTTCTGATAGCGGTAGATCCACCCGGCCCGCCTCCAGCGCCAGGCCAACACGCAAGTCGCCCCGCATGCCCAGCGGCATGCGCCCAAAAATCCGCTCCGCCCGCAGGTGCCCGTAGCTCACTTTGTCTCCCAGCAACTGGTCGTTCGCAAAGCCCGACAGATTGAGAAATCCTCCCAGCTTGGTGGCTTCCTGGGGCGGCAAACTACCGTAGGTCGAACCGGCATAGCTGCCACGCAAACCCAGCACCCATTCCTCCCACTGGTAACTTCCATCCAGCGCGATCGTCAGGCGGTTGTAATCGCTGTGGCTCGATTCAAACCAGGTGCCTCTGGCAGACCATCCGTTGGTCGCGATATAGAGTTGGTTTTTTTGATCGAGCTCAAACGTCGCCAATGCACCTCGAACGCGCAAAGGATCGGTTGGCAACAGCGCAACACCGGTTTCCAGGTTGATTTCCTGGCGCTCCTCGCGCCAGCCCATGCGGGCTTGCCCAATCAGGCCGATATTGATTCCCGCAGAGACATCCAGTCGGGCTATTGTGTTTCGGTAATCCGAGATTCTAAGGTCATCCACGAACAGTGCCGTGCTTTCGCGGCGCACCGTTGCAATTGCGTCCAGAAAGTAGCGCTGTGCTGGGTCAAGAGGCTGGTAGAGTTCCGCTCCGATACCCGCGTTTGACCCTATTTCACCGGTCAGCAACAGTTCACCGCCCAGGGTATTGATCCAGGTCTTTTGGTAAGCGGTTCGCACGCTAAAGGTAGAGCGACCACTGAAGGTTGAGTTCAGGTTGAGCCCAAAACGCAGATAGTCCGGTCCCCAAGATTTTTCAATCGGCAAGATGCGGAGCACGTTACGCTCCCCCTCGTGCGTCATGGTGTAGTCGACGCGCTCGTAATAGCCATCCCCGTAGGCCCGAAGCAAGTCACGATTGAGCTTGGGAACGTCGAGCGAGTCGCCCAGTTTCTGCTCCATGTACCGCGTGACAGTAGCCGGGTTCACGGTATACAGCGTGGCGATTTCAATCGCATCCACCGCAGGCAACGGCAACGGTGGTGGCGTCCCCTGTTTGCGCCAGGTCGCATAGGTTGCCGGATCTACCGCAAGGTCGCGCAGCCCGGTGGCAGCCAGCGCGGCAACACGACCGCGCTCCGCCGCCTCGCCACTTCGATCAAAATCCATCGCAGAAATTCCGGTCAGATCGGGCCGGATGTAGATGTCACCCGGATTGAGCAGCGCCAGGGACTGCGTCACGTTTTGTTCAGTGAGAATCGACACCATCTGGGTTGAAATACTCAGAAACCCACTGATGTCGCTGGCCTTGAGCAGAGGAGACCCCACGTTAACGGCAATAACCACCTGGGCATCACAACGCTCGCGCACCTCCCGTACCGGCAAGTTATCCACCAGACCGCCGTCGACCAGCTTTCTTCCCATGTGCTCCAGCGGTGCCATCAGCCCTGGCACCGACATGCTTGCACGCATGGCCAGTGTCAGACTGCCATCGCGAAAGACCACCCGTTCGCCACTGCCAATGTCGGTGGCGATCATGGACACCGGCAAGGGCAGTTGTTCCAGCGAACGCTCTCCCCGGTCCGCATGAACGAGCTGGTTGAAGAACAGTTTGATCTTTTGGCCAGAAACAACACCCGGGGGTGCCACCAATCCGTTCGATGTAACGCCTGTTTCGCTGCCAGGCAGGAAGCGTTGCGTCAGTCGTTTGTTGCGGTAATTGAAGTCGGCATAACCCGGGTTGTCCTGAAACATGTCGTTCCAGTCGGCCTTGGCCAATTCGCTTCGCATGGAGGCAGGTTCCAACCCGGCCGCCCATGCCCCAGCCACCAGGGCTCCCATGCTGGTCCCGGCCACACAGTCCACCGGAATGCGCAAGCGCTCCAGTTCCTCAAGCACGCCGATGTGTGCCGCACCACGCGCACCACCCCCACCAAGCACCAGCCCCACCCTGGGACGCTCCGCCGCAGACACAAGCGAGCTCAGGCCCAGCAATAGCACAGCCAGCGCGGATGCACATTGATTTCTGCAAAATGAGGTCAGCACGATGTCGATCATATTGGGTAACAATACCTTCATGCGCCTCTACCTCGTCGCTTTCCTCTACGCCTTCGCGTTCGCCATGAGCATGCTGGTGCGCCCCGCATTTGGCCAGTCTGCAGGAGAACGAGCGGTGGTCGCTCCCGCTGCTGCAGCGACATCACCCGTGGTTGCAGAGCCATTGGTGCTGTTCAGTCGTCCGGTATTCATTTTTCGATCGGCGCTGCTCGGGGTGTCAGCGCGTGACCGGGTCAAGCGCGCGCACACCCGCATCCATGATCAACTTACCTTGACGGGACCGCATCTTGTCACACTCAAATCCGAGCAAAACACTGTGCAGGTGCAGATCGACGGGGGGACGAGTTTTGTCGTGCTCGCCTCCGACCTCGACCCTGGAAGAGAAGACACCCTGGAGCAGACCGCGCAACTGGCTGCCCAGGCTCTGACTCAGGCTATCCGTGAGAGCGTGGAGAGCCGAAGCCTGGAGACACTGACCCGCGCGCTGGCGCAGGCCGTTGCCGCCAGCGTGTTGTACGCCGTTTTGGTGTGGTTGGCGGCCAGAGGTCAGCGTGCGCTGGCGGGGCGTCTGGTTGCCGTGGCGGAAAAGCACTCTGCTAAGTTGCACGTGGGCGGCATGGCGCTGTTGCAGCAGGCGCGCCTGGCCCATGGCGTGCGCTGGGTGCTGACGCTCGCGTATCGCCTGCTGGTACTTGTGCTGACCGTGGAATGGCTGAGTTTTGTCCTGCGCAGTTTTCCGTTCACCCGCGGCTGGGGTGAATCTTTGAACGGCTTCCTGCTGAACCTTGCCGTGCCGGTGCTCACAGCAGCCGTAGGCGCCGTTCCGGAGCTTCTGACAGCATTACTGATTTTCTTCCTCGCCTACGGGATTACCAGGGCGCTGGACCGATTTTTTGCGAATGTACAAAGCGGCAAGGTGCAATTGCAGTGGCTGGACCGTGACAGCGCCGCGCCCACGCAACGCATTGCCAAGGTCGTGGTGTGGCTATTCGCGCTGGCCGCGGCCTATCCGTACCTGCCGGGGTCCGATACCGAGGCATTCAAGGGACTCTCGGTGCTGGTGGGATTGATGCTGTCGATGGGCGCCTCTAGTCTGGTCGGGCAGGCCGCCAGCGGGCTCATCCTGACCTACGGTCGTGCCTTTCGGAAAGGGGAATTCGTGCGCGTCGCCGACCAGGAGGGCACGGTGACCGAGATGGGCATGTTCACAACACGTATCCGCACCGGGCTGGGTGAAGAGTTAACCATCTCCAATGCGAGCATTCTTGGCAGCACGACCAAGAACTATTCGCGCGCTGTGAAAGGTGCCGGGTTCGTCCTTGACACCACCGTCACCATTGGCTACGACACTCCGTGGAGGCAGGTGCACGCCCTGTTGATCGAGGCCGCAAAGCGCACCCCTGGAGTGCTGCACGATCCGGCTCCGCAGGTTTTCCAAACAGCCTTGTCCGACTGGTACCCGATCTACCGCCTGGTCTGCCAGGCCGTGCCAGAGGGGCCAGTCCCGCGCGCCATTCTGCTGAGCAACTTGCTTGCCAATATTCAGGATATCTTTAATGAGTATGGTGTGCAAATCATGTCGCCCCAGTACATCGCCGATCCTGCTGATCCCAAGTTGGTAGCGGCAGATCAATGGTACTCGGCACCGGCAGTCCGAGCCGACAGCCCGCCTTGCCACACGCCATGACCCCATTCGTCGCAATCCCCATGTCAGCAACCCCTTTTGAATTGGTCTGCAGCGTGCTGTTTGCGCTGGCCATCGTCCACACGTTTTCGACCAAGTATTTCGAGCACCTTGCCCACCAACACCCCCGCCACGCAGGCCTGTGGCATTGGCTTGGGGAAGTAGAGGTGGTGTTCGGCTTCTGGGCACTGGTGCTTGTCATCACCATGTTCGCCCTGATCGGCGCAAAGCCGGCCATTGAGTACATAGACACGCGCAACTATACCGAGCCGATGTTTGTATTTGCGGTCATGGTCATTGCCGCCACGCGCCCGATTCTGCAGGCGGCGATCGATCTGGTGCAGTGGATTGCACGTGCCGTCCCACTGGGCGGCAGCCTAGGCTACTACCTGGTGGTGATGGTATTGGTACCCCTGATGGGCTCATTCATTACCGAGCCCGCCGCCATGACGCTGGCCGCACTGATTCTGGGCAACCGCTTCTATGCCAGAGCATTGTCTGCTCGTTTCAAGTACGCCACGTTGGGGGTGCTCTTTGTCAACGTATCGGTAGGCGGGACGCTCACTTCTTTTGCCGCACCGCCGGTGCTGATGGTGGCGGCGCAGTGGGGTTGGGACACAGCCTTTATGGCATCGACCTTTGGCTGGAAAGCGGCCATTGCGGTTGTGGTGAATGCCGCCGGGGTTTCATTCTTCTTTCGCAAGGAACTGATGGGGCTGCCCCTGCTCGTCCCTTCCGGCACAGCCGAACAGATTCCTGTACCCTGGACGCTTGTGTTTGTGCATTTCGTCTTCCTGGTCGGTGTGGTAGTTTTTGCCCACCATCCACCCATTTTTATGGGTCTTTTCTTGTTCTTTCTCGGGATAGCGCACGCCTACGAACGCCACCAGGATCGGTTGATCCTGAAAGAGGGACTGCTGGTAGCGTTCTTCCTGGCTGGCTTGGTGGTGTTGGGTGGGCAGCAGCAGTGGTGGCTGCAACCGCTGTTGATGCGCATGAGCAGTGACATGGTCTTTATAGGTGCCATTGTCCTGACGGCCTTCACCGACAACGCTGCACTGACCTACCTGGGCTCCCTGGTGGAAGGCCTTAGTGCAAGCTTCAAATACGCGTTGGTGGCAGGCGCGGTGACTGGTGGAGGGTTAACCATCATTGCCAACGCACCCAATCCAGCTGGCATTGCCATACTGCGCACGCATTTTGACGAAGGCGCGGTAAGCCCAGCGCAATTGCTCCTCGCGGCGCTGCCCCCAACGTGCGTTGCGGCGCTGCTGTTTTGGCTACTTTGAGCGGGTGTGGTCGTTTCGACATCCGATCACTCCGGCCCGTTCCTTGCGTACTGTTTGACTCATTTAAGGAAAATCATGTCATCCATTAATTTCATAGGCGGCGAAAAGGGCGGAGTCGGCAAGTCCGTGGTATCGCGCCTGCTGGCACAATATTTCATCGACAAAGGCCGCCCCTTCACCGGCTTTGACACCGACCGTTCGCATACCTCGTTTACGCGCTTTTATGCCGACTATGCGGCGCCGGTGGTAGTAGACACCTACGAGGGACTGGACCTGATTGCCGCGGTTTTTGAAGAAAAACCACCTGCAGGCCCGTCGCCCAACGTAATTGTGGATCTGGCAGCCCAAACTGCAACGCCCCTGGCACGCTGGGTACAGGATTCGGACCTGGTGCCACTGATGGCGAGCATCGGTGTGACCGTGAACTTCTGGCATATCGCCGATGCAGGCAAAGATTCGGTGGACCTGCTCGACCGCTTGGTGGCTACTTACGGCGCAGGTCCCAACTACATTGTCGTCAAGAATCTGGGGCGGGGTTCGGACTTTTCACTGCTCGACGCATCAGCAGCGCTGAAGAAGGTGCAGGCGGTGGGTGGTTATGTCATGACGCTGGCGCAACTCCACGAAGCGAGCATGCGAAAGATCGACCGCAGCAACACCAGCTATTGGGCGGCGATGCACACCACCACAGGTCCCGACGCGCTGGGCATGCTGGAGCGCCAGCGGGTGAAGACATGGCTGAAGAATGCTTATCAAAGTCTTGATAGTCTGCCCTTAGGCTGAAGCCGAGGTACTGCGTTCACCGCAAGCACCCAGGTGCAAGCAGGGACTGGGTCTCCCCCACCAATTGGCGGACCTGCTTTGCGGCATACTTCAGCGCAGTGAATATTGCATCTGAATCCGCCGACCCTGACCACTACGCGAACCCGTCTGCGGTGGGTCGTGCCGTGCACGCACCCTGGGCTGCGCCAGGCCATTACGACGAGTTGCATGGCTGCACCTCGCCAGCCAGTGACCGCCCTCTCTGCGCTTCTCATTTGATAGCTGGTCCAGCAGGCATGACGGGCCCTTGGAGCCAATTCTTCGCCAATTCAGAGTCGGATGGTGCGGGTGACCTGAACCAGCGTTCGGTCAGGTTGGCACGCCAGATTCGCGACAACGGTGTCACCTACAACGTCTACGCCGACGAGGACGGCCCCCAGCGACCGTGGTCACTGGATCTTTTTCCTTTGATTATTTCCGCCCAAAGCTGGCAGCAGATCGAGTCCGGTGTGCTACAGCGGGTAAGGCTTCTGGACCGGGTTATGGCCGACGTGTACGGCCCCCAGGACCTGCTGGACAATGGGTTGCTCCCACCCGCCCTGGTCCATGCGCATCCTGGCTATCTGCGGGCCATGCATGGCGTCAAGCCGGTGGGGGGATCGCATTTGCACATAGCGGCATTTGATCTTGCCCGCGGACCAGACGGCAACTGGTGGGTCGTGTCGCAGCGCACCCAGGCACCGTCCGGTCTGGGCTATCTGCTGGAAAACCGGCTGGCAGTGTCTCGACTCTTTCCGCAGGCCTTCGAGAGCCTTCAGGTTCAGCGCCTGGCAGGTACTTACCGCGCGCTCATGGACAGCATGAAGAGTTTGAGCCCGGCCGGGCCGGAAGCCCACATCGCACTGCTCACCCCCGGCCCCTACAACGAAACTTACTTTGAGCATGCCTATCTTGCGCGCTACCTCGGTTTGACGTTGGTGGAAGGCAACGACCTGATTGTGCGTGACCAGCGCCTGTTCCTCAAGACCCTGCGCGGGCTGGTTCCGGTGGATGTCGTGCTCAAGCGGCTGGATGACCAGTTTCTGGACCCGCTGGAATTGCGTTCGGACTCGACACTGGGGGTGCCTGGCCTGCTTCAGGTCATTCGCGCCGGCAATGTTCTGGTGGCCAATGCACCCGGCTCTGCCTTTCTGGAGTCACCTGCACTGCTGGGATTCCTGCCGGCCCTGTCCAAGCATTTGCTGGGAGAAGAACTGCAGATGCCAGCGCTTCCTACCTGGTGGTGCGGAGAGCGCTCGGCCATGGAAGAAGTACTGCCGCATCTTGCAGAACACACCATCAAGCCAACCTATCCAGGCTCGGCTAACCACGGGAATTTCGATTCGGTGCAGGGGCACACCCTTTCGCCGCGCGAAGTCGATGAATGGGCGAACCGCATCGTGAGTCAAAGCGAAGACCACACTGTGCAGGCCTATCTGCCACTTTCGCAAATGCCCACCTGGCAAGCCAGCGATGGCCACCCCGGAGTAGTGCCACGCTCGGTCATGCTGCGGGTATTCGCCGTATCGGATGGAATGCAGTCGTGGCGCGTATTGCCAGGAGGATTGGCACGTGTGGCGGGCGGTAGCGCCGATGTAGCATCCATGCAGAACGGCGGCAGCAGTGCCGACGTGTGGGCCATCACCGCCCAAGCGGTGGACAAGACCACCCTGCTGCAACCACCACTCACGCCGTCGAGCCTGTCCCAGCGCAAGCGTTTGGTCACCAGTCGCGCCGCCGAAAATCTGTTCTGGCTGGGGCGTTACACCGAACGCGCTGAAAACTCGGTGCGCCTGGCACGACTCACGCTTGAGGCCTTGGGAGGTGAGGACCAGTCCTCCCAGCCCCTGCTGACCTGGCTCGGGCGAATGGCCATCCACAACACCCTTGTGCTTCCCGGTGTGCCCGCGCCGACCCCAGTGGCGCAAGCGCGCCGCGTGTTTGAACGCGCACTGATCGCAAGCCTGGGCGCAAGCAACCAGGCCACCAGTGTGGGCTACAACCTGCGCGCCGTGCGACTGGCAGGAGCGTCGGTGCGCGAGCGCCTGTCGCAGGAGCACTGGAGCCTGATGCAGCGCGCCGAAGAAGCCTTCTTCCAGAGTTGTTCCGAGCATTTGATCGATGCCGATTACTCGTCACTGCAGGCAATGGGATCGCTCAAGATCGCCAGCGACCACCTGGCCGCCATCACCGGGTTGCAAACCGACCGCATGACCCGCGACGATGGCTGGCGGCTGTTGAGCATTGGCCGCCACATAGAACGTTTGGGATTTTTATCGTCGGCACTGCGCAATGGATTTGAGACAACGTGTGTTCACTACAGCGGAGGGTTTGAGGCGATGGTGGCGCTGTTTGACAGCACCATCACGTTTCACGCACAGTACCAGCAAAGCCGGGAAATGGCCGCTCTGATCGATTTGCTGGTACTCGACCGTGACAACCCCCGCTCCCTGGCATGGGTAGTACAGACGCTGCGCGGACGCCTGGCCAAGCTCGCCGGCAGTGAGCCCGACCAGCTCAGCCTGCTGTCGCTCAGCGTCCCCGACCCCAGCCAGTGGCACCTGGAAACCCTGTGCGATGCCGGACCCAATATTGGCTTTAGTAACCTTACCAACCTACTGATGGACTGTGGCGAAGCGGCCTACCATGTGTCCGAGGAAATCGGTGCGCAGTACTTTACACACTCTGGCGAGGCAGGCCAGAGCCTGGGGGCATGATGCAGTTGCGGATCACCCATGAAACCTGCTACGACTACGCACCTGCGGTCGACATTGCGCAGCATATGGCCTACCTGCAGCCCTTGAACAACAGCCACCAGCACCTGCTGAGTCACAGCCTGCTCATCACGCCTGAACCGGCGCAACAGATCGCCACCCAGGATGTGTATGGCAACACGCGGCAATTTTTTTCACTGCAAGCGTCCCACACCCAGCTCAAAGTCACCGCCAACAGTGTTGTCTCGACCCAGGCTTGCCCGATGCCCGAGAGTGAAATCGGGTGGGAAGAGGTGCGTGAGCGCTTCCGCTACTGCGCGAAAAAGCCGTTTGATGCTGCCGCGGAATTTGTTTTCACGTCGCCCTACGTGCCCCGCCACGCGGAGTTCGCTGCCTATGCGCGCCCCAGTTTCAGCCCAGGGCGACCGCTGTTGCAGGCGGCAAGGGACCTGATGCAGCGCATCCACCTGGACTTCACCTACGAAAGTCAGAGCACCCAGGTCAACACTCCGGCACTGGTGGCGCTGGAACAGAGAAAGGGCGTTTGCCAGGACTTTGCCCACATCATGATCGCCTGCTTGCGCGCCAACGGCGTACCGGCACGCTACATCAGCGGCTATGTGCTGACCCAACCCGCTCCCGGTCAACCGCGTCTGATTGGCAGCGATGCCTCACACGCATGGGTCTCGGTTTACCTGCCCGACCTGGGCAACACAACGACCGACGCGCGATGGTGCGACCTGGATCCGACCAACAATCGAGATGGCTGGGGAACACCCGGGCAAGACTATGTCACGGTTGCGATCGGGCGGGACTATGCCGATGTGTCACCGATCCGGGGTGTCATCCACGGTGGCGCAAATCACACACTGACAGTAGGTGTGACGGTAGAGCCCTTTGAGGTATTCGCGCCGCTGGGCCAGTCACAATCCCAGTCACAAACTCAAGGCTCAAGCCAGGACATGAGTCAAAGCCAACGTCCGGCTGCTATTATTTAGGTAGCGCCTTATGCTTTGTCCACGGGGGCACAGGTCAAAAGTCTCAATTTTCTCACCCACCGCAACTCCACCATGAACGTCTACGACACCCTCACCAGCATGCATATCACCTTGCCTCCCGTTGCCATTCCCGCTGCGGCCTATGTACCATTTATACAAACCGGCAAGATGGTTTTCCTGAGCGGCCACATTGCCAAGAAAGATGGCAAACCCTGGGTTGGCCAGTTGGGAAAGAATATGAAAACAGAAGAAGGCAAAGCGGCCGCCCACGCGATCGCCATTGACCTTTTGGGTACCCTTCATGCGGCGGTGGGTGACCTCAACCGCGTCAAGCGCATCGTCAAGTTGATGTCGCTGGTGAATTCCACCGCGGATTTCACCGAACAGCACCTGGTTACCAACGGTGCCAGCGAACTCTTTGTCCAGGTTTTTGGACCCGAAATTGGCACACATGCCCGCAGCGCCTTTGGTGTTGCCCAAATTCCCCTGGGTGCTTGCGTCGAGATCGAACTGATCGCCGAAATAGCCTGAAACCTGCGTCTCAGGGCGCGCCTACCGGCCACTGCGAACCGGGTTCATCGCGGAACCCGGCAATGTGCTTATCCCTGCACATCCTGCCACTGCGTAACTGCGTTAACAAGCTGGTTTGACGCATTGCACGCGAGCGCTAGCAGAATGGCAATGGCAAGCGGCGGGTGCTGCTCAGACAGGGCATCGAACTGCGCGCGCGTCAACACAAAGACCTCTGTTTCTTCCAATGCAACGGCTTCTGTCGGCGCAGACGCCTGTTGCAAGAAGCCATCACCACAGAGCACTGCGCCGGGTTCGACCCAGGCGACCGACAGGCGATCCCGGTCGCGCTTTCGCAGTGGCACCTCCACCCCCAATCTGCCGCTTCGCACCAGGTACAGGTTGTCGTCACCGCGGGCCAGCTTCAAGAGTTTTTTCCCGGCATGCACCGTGCGCAACTGTGCCATCTGCTGCACGGCCTCAAGGGCTTGCGGCGAACAACCGGACAGCACCGCCATGGCGGATAAATCAACCACACTTTTATGGGAAAAGTCTACCGGGCAAAACGGGTGTTCACGCTCCTCTACCCATTTCAACGCATCTTCCATCTGGCGGAATGCAAAGGCCTTGTTGGTCGGGCGCACCACTCCGGTATCCTTTAAAAACCGCTTCATCTTCAGCCCGCTGGGCAGCCCCTTCGGGATGTCGCAGAACACCAAAAAGGCATTATTTTTTTCCAGTTGGTCCTTGATTTGCTCGAGTACATGGGTGGCCGTCACGTCCAGCGACTGAACCCGGCGCATATTCAGAATCACATACTTGTGTGCCACAGTTTCAGGCTCCAGCGCCGCATGTAGCTGGCTGGCCGTACCAAAGAACAGGCTACCCTGCAATTCAAGCACAACCGCCTCATAACCCGTCAGTGCAGACGGGTCCCCTGCATTCAAACTGCGCAAGCGGCGGGAAAAAATATCCAGGCCTTCGATGCGACTGCGCACCACGGAGCTTCGTGTCTGTTCCCGGATGAACAACAAAATGGCCAGGGCCACTCCGATACCCGAGGCCGCAATCAGGTTGCCAAACAGGGCCACCACAATGACCGACAGAATCACCATGAAGTCCAACCGGGTATCGGCGGTATTGAAAAAAGCCAGACTGCGTCGGTCGATCATTCGAAAGCCGGTCACGATCAGAATCGCCGCCAGCGCGGCCACCGGCACCCAGGCTATCAGCGGCGACAGCAGCAGCAGCGCCAGCAAAGAGGCCATGCCCGTCACAAAACCGGAGAGCTTGGTGGTACCCCCGCTGGACACGTTGATCAGCGATGCGCCCATGGTCCCGGCACCAGGAATGCCCCCCAACAGCGACGATGCCACATTGCCCACCCCCTGACCGATGAGTTCGCGGTTGGAGTTGTGACTGGAATTGCTCAGGGCATCGATCACCAGGCATGTCTTCAGGGTATCAATAGACAACAGTACCGCAAGTGTCAGCGCCGGGACACCGACCTGAACCAGTGTTTCCAAGGTCAGTACATCGGTCGCAGGCATGTGCATGCCCAGCGTGTTGAGTAGATCCCCTCCACTTCCGGCCAGCCTTCCGACCAGCAGCGGATTGCCATCCACAGTGCGCAGAGCCGGGTCCCACCAGGCCAGCAACCCGTAGCATGCCACGCCCGACAGCAGGGCAAGAATGGTGGCGGGAATGGCTTTTGTGAGGTAGGGCACAAGCAACATGGCCGCCACCACGACCCCACCCACCAGCGCACTCTGCCACAACCAGGCCGAAGGCTGCCCCAGCGTCTGGAGAAAACCTGTAGCACCGCCCACGCCCAGAAATTTCGGAACCTGCCCGCCGATGATGATGAGACCCACACCACTGAGGTACCCGCTAACCACCGGGAAGGGAATGTATTTGATGAGTTGCCCGATGCCCGCCAGTCCTAAACCGATCTGGATCAATCCGGCCAGCAGACCAATCAACGCTAACAGCATCAATGCCTTCTCAGGCGGCATACCAGCATGGGCGAATCCGACTGCCAGTGCGGACAACACTGCGGCTGCAGGCGCACAAGGAGCCGTAATCAGTCGCGTGCTGCCCCCCAGCAGCGGCGCCAGCAACCCCAATGCAATGGCACCCAATATGCCCGCGATGGCACCTTGCGCACCCAGTGAACCACCGAGTGGTGCCACGATTGCCACGCCGAAGGCAATCGCCGAAGGAAGTGCCACCAGCATGGCGGCGGTACCGCCCCAGAGGTCACCCGCAAGGTGTGCGTTCCGTGGCGGACTACTGGAGTTTTTCAATGCTCTGCCCCCGTACTGCGTGCAACTGGTCGGCATGGACACAATCCGGAGCAATTTCTGCCAGCGGCACCAGCACAAAGGCACGCTCCCACATGCGGGGATGGGGGACCGTGAGCTTGGATCGGGTTATGTGTGCATTGGCGTATAGCAAGATGTCCAGATCCAGGGTGCGGGGGGCATTGCGGTAGGGTCGGGTGCGCCCCGCTTGCGTCTCAATGGTTTGCAAAGCCTCTAGCAATTTCGAAGCCTTCAGATGCGTTAACACTTGGACCACCGCGTTTACGTAATCAGGACCGTTTGCATCCACTGGGGTGCTCGCATACAGAGCCGACCGCCTGTTAAGTACCACACCGTCAATACCGGCAATCTCCTGCATCGCCCGCAGTACCGTTGCCCGTGCATCGCCCAGATTGGCCCCAAGGCCCACATAAGCGGTCACGCTGGAGCGCATATGCTTCCATCAAGCGCCGTTGTCGGCGCCCCCTTGCACGTTGCCATCGGACCGGTCCGAACCGGAGCGGCGACGACGACGACGCTTGCGCGGTGCCCCACCATCGCCTTCCGGGCTGTTATAGGACTCAGCGACCGTGCCTGAGGGGGATGTCGCCGCAAAACTGTCGCTGTTTGCGCTGCCTCCGGCCCCACCCAAAGCTGCCGCTGGCGGGGCACGGTGGATTCGCGGTGCCTGCTTGCGCTTATGCTGCTCCTCACGGACCAAGTCCACCATATCCTGGCGAATCGCATCGCTGGCCATGCTGAACTCCTGCCACCAGTCGGCCAGCACTTCCTCGACCTCGCCCACATCGGCACGCAAGCGCATGAAGTCAAAGGCGGCGCGAAAGCGGGGTTGTTCGACCAGTCCAAATGCGGTGCTGCCCACGCGCTTCTCAAAGCGGGGCTGCATGACCCAGATTTCCCGCATGTCGCTGGCAAGCTTGCCGCCACCCGACACATCTCCAATTCGTGCCTGAAACACATCGTCCACCGCATCCATCAGCGCCGGGTGGCTATGCTGGCGCTGCTCCAGGCGAAGCATCCAGCCGTCGCGCACATCGGCCCACAGTACGCAAGCCAGCAAAAAGCTCGGTGCCACCGGCTTTCCTTCGCCCACACGCCGGTCGGTGTCTTTCAGCGCCGCATTGACAAAAGGCTGCTCGGAGCGCTCCACCACGACGTCGAGCAGCGGATAAATACCGCGCGCCATGCCGAGATTTTTCAGGGTGGCGATCGATGCCAGCGCGTGACCGGTCTGGAGCAGTTTGAGCATTTCATCAAACAGGCGACTCTGCGGCACATCCGCCAACAGTTCCTGTGACTTCACCAGTGGTGCGGCCGTCTTGGGTTCGAGCTTAAAACCGAGTGCGCTGAGCTTGGCGGCAAAGCGCACAGCACGAATGATGCGCACCGGGTCTTCGCGGTAACGGGTTGTGGGGTCTCCAATCATGCGCAGGATGCGGTTCTTGCTGTCCTTCAAACCATGGTGATAGTCCACAACCACCTGCGTCAGGGGGTTGTAGTACATGGCGTTGATGGTGAAGTCGCGGCGTACCGCGTCCTCCTCCTGCGGACCCCAGACGTTGTCACGCAACACGCGACCCGTGCTGTCCACCGCATGCTTCATGCCTGCCAACTCACTACGGCTGGTCTTTTCGTTGCCCACCACTTGTTCCGCCGCCGCATTGTCCAGGTAGGCGCGGAAAGTGGAGACTTCTATCACCTCATGTTCACGTCCCCGACCGAACACCACGTGCACGATCCGAAAGCGTCGCCCGATGATGAAAGCCCGGCGAAACAGGCCCTTGACCTGTTCGGGCGTGGCGTTGGTAGCGACATCGAAGTCCTTGGGGCGCAGTCCGACCAGCAGGTCGCGCACCGCGCCACCCACCACATAGGCCTCGAAACCGGCTTCCTGCAGCGTACGCACCACCATTACGGCGCGTTCATCCACCAGCGAGGGATCGATGCCGTGGGTCTGGACCGGAACCTCGACACGCTTTCCAAAACCCGTTTTTCCCAGCAATTTGTCGATAAATCTCTTGATCATTTTTTCTTGTGCAGAACAGTGCGTGGCTACTTAAACAGCTCAAGTATGCGCCATCCGCGCTCGGTAGCAAGTGCGCGCAAACGCGGGTCAGGGTTGGTTGCCACTGCAACGTTGGCCTTCTCCAGCAACGGCAAGTCGTTGATGGAGTCCGAGTAGAAGGTGGTGTGAACCGTGTCCCAGTCCCATCCGCGTGAGCGCAGCCACTGCTGAACCCGTGTCACCTTGCCCTCACGGAAGGACGGGACGCCTTCAATCGCGCCGGTGATCCAGCCCGAACCCCCTTGCGTGCAGTCGCGCTCGAGTTCCACCGCGATCAGTTCGGACACGCCAAAGGCGGTGGCTATGGGTCGGGTCACAAACTCGTTCGTGGCGGTCACAATCACCACCATATCGCCTGCCAGGCGATGCTGCTCCAACAGCGCGGATGCTTCGGGTCTTATGGATTTTTGCACCACAGACCCCATGAAGTCTGCGTGGGCAGCTATCGAATTCGCAGCACCAGCGCGAACGATCGCGGCGGTGGCAAAACGAACATAAGCATGCACGTTGAGCTCGCCGGCCTTGTATTGCTCGTAGAAATGGTCGTTACCGCGCTTGAACTCGACCGGTTCCACCCAGCCCCGCGCAATCATGAACTCGCCCCATGCGTAATCTGAATCGATGGGCAACAGCGTGTTGTCCAAATCAAATAAAGCGATTTTAGGAAGACTCAAGTGTTCTCCATCATGGATCTGATCAGCGGAATCGTGATGGCGCGTTTGGTCTGCAGGGCGTAGCCGTCGAGCGACTCCAGCAGTTCCATCAGACTGCCCAGGTCGCGACTGAAGCGGGTGAGCATGAAGTCAATGACTTCGTCGCCCAGGAACACTCCCCGGTCATCGGCCGCCTGGCGCAGTACCGCACGTCGCTCGGGTTCACTTAAAGGCATGAGGCGAAAAACATGACCCCATCCCAGACGGGATCGCAGATCATCACGCAGTTTGAGGTCTACCGGAGCAAGCTCTCCCGCCGCCAGCACCGGGCGCTGCAGGGTTTGGGCGTTGACAAACCAGTTGAACGCCGTGTGCTGCTGGGCGCTGGTGTACAGATCTACGTCGTCGAGTAATACGGCCGCCCAGGACTCATTGAACTCACCCTCGTCATGCAACGATGCATCCAGCCAACCCACCCGCGCACCCTGCTCGCGCAAGGCCTCACGCGCGCCCTTGAGCAGGTGGCTCTTTCCGCACCCGACGGGGCCCCAATAATAGGTTGGCAAGGGAGACCGCGTTGACGAATTTCCCCCCAGCCAGAGGACAAGATGTTCCAGCGCCGCCTGGTTCGGACCAGGACAAAAATTGGCGATCGTCGGTCCCGCCGAGAGACCGATATCGAGCACAATTTGTTTCATCCCAATTGCCTCATGCCTGGTACAGGCGACTGGCCAGATAACGCGCCCTGAGCCGACGAATCGCAACCAACAGTACTGCACTTACGGGAAGCGCAATCAACACTCCCACAAATCCAAACATCTGACCGAATGCCAACAACGCAAAAATCACTGCCAGAGGGTGCAGGCCAATTCGCTCTCCCACCAGACGCGGAGTCAAAATGAAACTCTCCACCACCTGACCCAGCCCATACACCACCGCCACCATGGCAACGGCCTGCCCCGCTCCCCCCGAAGCAGAAAATTGCAGCAAGCCGGCCAGGGTCGCAAGCAGCAAGCCCAGGCCGTACCCCACATAGGGCACAAATACAGCCAACCCCGTGAACACGCCAATGGGCATTGCCAGGTCCAGGCCGAACAAAGCCAGACCGGTACTGTAGAAAACTGCCAACAGCACCATAACGAGCAATTGCCCGCGCAGGTACTGCCCCAGCACCCAGTCCGCCTCATGCAGGAAGCCCAACGCCCATTCACGCAGACGCGGTGGAATGAGCTGGTGCACCTGGGAGACAAAGTGGTCCCAGTCCATTAAAAGATAGAACAGCACCACGGGAATCAGCACGGCGTTGCCCACTACCGCCATCGCCACACTTCCACCGAGTTTTAGGGATGCCATGATCGAGCCAAATGCATCCTCAACATTGGCACTGAAATACTTGACCACGAACGATTTGAGGCTACCCCCATCGAGCGAAACATGGATACCCCACTGATTGAGGAGGGGTGCTAGAGCGCGGTTGATGCTTTCCATCACAACCGGCAGTTGATCCCGCATCAGGGGCAATTCCTTGGCCAGAATGGGCACGATGAGAAAGAGGATTCCTAGCAAAGCAACGACACATAGCAATTCCACCAGCACCACCGCAAGCAGGCGGGGAATGCGGCCACGCCCCAGACCGTCGATCCAGTCGACCAGCGGCGTGAGGGCGTAGGCCAGCACCGCAGCCACCACAAAGGGCGCCAGCACCGGAGATAGCAACCACAGAAGCACTGCGAGCAGCGCCGCAATCAGGCTCCAGGCGACTAAAGTTTTTTGAGTGGCGGTGAATTGCATCAAACAAGGCGCGGGGACGAACCCGTAGAATCTGGGCAAATTCTATAGGCCAGCGCCCATGCTGCCGCATGCATTGCAAATGAACCCATCCAACACCACTTCTCCCCTGTCCTATAAAGACGCTGGCGTCGATATTGATGCCGGCGATGCTCTGGTCGAGCGTATCAAACCCCTCGCCAGGAAGACCATGCGCGAGGGCGTGCTGGCCGGCATTGGCGGATTTGGCGCGCTGTTTGAAGTACCCAAGCGCTACAAGGAACCGGTGCTGGTGAGCGGCACCGACGGCGTGGGCACCAAGCTTAAGCTGGCATTTGAGTGGAACATGCACGACACCGTGGGCATCGACCTGGTCGCCATGAGTGTCAACGACGTGCTGGTACAAGGCGCAGAGCCCCTATTCTTTCTGGACTACTTTGCCTGCGGTAAGCTCGATGTGGATACTGCTGCTGCCGTGGTGGGCGGGATTGCCAAGGGTTGCGAGCTTTCGGGCTGTGCCCTGATTGGAGGAGAAACCGCGGAAATGCCTGGCATGTACCCGGCGGGCGAGTATGACCTGGCGGGCTTTGCCGTCGGCGCCGTGGAAAAATCCAAAATTCTGACCGGCGCCGACGTGAAGTCTGGCGACGTGGTGTTGGGACTGGCCTCCAGCGGCGTGCACTCCAACGGCTTCAGTCTGGTGCGCAAGTGCATCGAGCGTGCCGGTAACGAACTGCCCAGCACTTTGGACGGAAAGACATTCCGTTCTGCAGTGATGGAACCCACTCGCCTGTACGTACAGAGTGTGTTGGCGGCACTCGCAGCGCACCCGATCAAGGCGCTGGCCCACATTACAGGAGGGGGCTTGCTGGAAAACATTCCCCGCGTGCTGCCTGACGGCATGGCTGCACACCTGAAGAAAGGCAGTTGGCCCCAGAGCGAACTGTTTGCGTGGCTGCAAGAAACGGCGCGTATTGACGACATCGAAATGAACCGCACTTTCAATAACGGCATTGGCATGGTCGTAGTGGTAGATGCTGCCCAGGCACAGGACTGCGCCGCCACGCTGCGTGCATCGGGCGAGACGGTGTACACGATCGGAACCATCGCTGCACGTGGTGACTCGGCTGCCGTAGTCGTCGCCTGATCCGTCGCAGTCTAGAACCGCCTTAGCGCATCCACCCGGTTGGCGATTGCGTCCAGGTCCAGACGCTCGTCGGCATGCACCAGGTAGCATTCAAGGTCGGCCAGGGCCTGTTCCGTATGCCCCAGTTCCGCATGCGCCAGACCTCGATCACGATACTCCAACCAGGCCTCTGGCATCAAGACAACGAGACGCTCCTGCACAGCCAATAGCCGCACCCAGTCCCGCTGCGTCCGGTGCACCTCCTTGAGGTTATGCAACATGCGGGCGATGATGTCGCGTGGTGATGCCGATTGAAGGTACAGCCCAAGCGGCACTTCAAGCTCATCCACCAAGCCCTTGCGTTGACGATAGGGTTCCAGTCGCTCTGCCAGTTCATCACGGCTCAAGGAGCGCCCATCGACTGGGTCAATGACCACCTGCCCGACGGAAAGGTTGACCTTGACCATGAAATGCCCGGGAAAGCTGACACCCCGCACCGACAGCCCCAGACCCTGCGCCAGTTCCATCCACAGCACCGCCAATGAAATGGGAATTCCCCTGCGTGTGCGTAACAGCACGTTCATGAAACTGTTGCCGGGATCGTAAAAGTCATTGACGTTGCCGGCAAAGCTCAGGTCCTCATAGAAGATGCGATTGAAAATACGCAGCTTTTGCAGTGGCATCGCATCCGACGGAATGCGCCTACGTATACGCGCAAGCAGCTGATCCACCTCGCCCAGCACCGACTGCACATCCAGTTCGGGATACTCGTCCTGAGCCAGACTCGCCGCCGCCTCAAACAAGGCGAAATCACCATCACTTTGCACCAGTGCGGCAAAGTAATCCAGCGGCGTTGGGACGACAAAGGAAAGTGTCATTGCAATCCCACCGACGGCTCGCTCAGCGCCGCAGAAACTGTCGCAAATTCAGGCCGGCCGCCCACGCCGACCCCATGTAAACCACAGCAGCTCCGCCAAGCACCAGGGCCAGCAACCCAATGCGCTTGAGACCTTCGCCGCGCATGGCAATCCAGTCAAAACTTTGCGCCGCCCACATAAGGTAGACCACCAGCAGTGCACTTGCGGCAATTATCTGCAACGAAAATACGCCCCACCCAGCCTGCGGACGGTAGCTCTTGCGCCGCAACAACCCCGCGAGCAACCAGACGGCGTTAATCAGTGCACCAATGCCGATGGACAGCGACAGTCCAGCATGGCGAAACAGCGGCACCAGGGCCAGATTGAGCAACTGCGTTATCACCAGTACCACCACCGCAATGCGCACCGGCGTGCGGATGTCGTGACTGGCATAGTAGCCCGGTGCCAGCACCTTGATGGCCACAATGCCGACCAGACCCGAACCCCACCCCATCAAGGCGACGGTGGTTTGCTGCACGTCGTTGGCGGAGAAGGCGCCGTAGTGGTAGAGCACCGCAACCAGCGGCCGGGCAAACACCAGGAGCGCCACGGCACAGGGCACCGACAGCAAAACCACAATTCGCAAGCCCCAGTCCAGCATGCCCGAATAGCGCTCGGGGTCACCCGCAGCACGTGCAGCGGCCAGTTGCGGCATCAACACCACCCCCAGCGCGACGCCAAGCATTGCGGTGGGAAATTCCATCAGACGATCGGCGTAGGTGAGCCAGCTCACACTGCCAGGCGGCAGATGCGAAGCAATCTGTGTATTGATCAGCAGTGAGATTTGTGCCACGCTGACGCCCAGCAAAGCCGGCAACATCAACCTGGCAATGCTGCGGGTGGCGGGATCATTCCATGCGGACCGAACCCCGTGCCAGTTGAACGACACCCGCGGCAGCAGGCCCAAGCGCAACAGCGCTGGCACCTGCATACCCAGTTGCAGCGCCCCGCCCACCATCACGCCCACACCCATCGCATAAATTGGCTCAATCCCCTGCCCTTTGAACACCGGCGCCAACAACCAGGCAGCGCTAATCATGGCGACGTTGAGCAGCACGGGTGTGGCGGCCGGTACGGCGAAACGCTTCCAGGTATTGAGTACCCCGGATGCAAGCGCCACCATGGACATGAAGCCAATATAGGGAAACATGAACCGGGTCATGAACACCGCCGCCTCGTACCCGCGTGGATCCTGCTTGAGGCCACTGGCCATGGCCCAGACCAACCAGGGGGCAAGCACCACGCCAGCCACACAGGTCACCACCAGCGTCCACGCCAGAACCGTTGCCACCCGGTCTATCAGCAGCTTGGTTACTTCCTCGCCATGACGCGCCTGGCTGGCTGCCAGCGAGGGCACAAACGCCTGGCTAAAGGCACCTTCGGCAAACAGACGGCGGAACAGATTCGGAATGCGAAACGCCACATTGAAGGCATCGGTCATCGCGCTGGCCCCAAAAGTGGAGGCAACCAGCAGTTCCCGCACCAAACCCGTGATGCGGGATACAAGAGTCCACAGGGAGACCGTTGAGGCGGATTTAAGGAGGCTCACGGCTGAAGTGTAGCTGTTACAATGCTCGGCTTTGCTGGCAACATCCTCAGACACAAGGAATTACTACTATGGCATCTGGAAAACCCAAGAAAAAGAACCCGCGCCTGGCGTCGGGCCGTAAACGCGTCCGTCAGGACGTCAAAATCAATGCAGCCAACACTTCCCTGCGCTCCAAGTACCGCACTGCGGTAAAGAACGTCGAGAAGGCGGTTCTGGCTGGCGACAAGACCAAAGCCGCTGAGGCTTTTGGCAAGATGCAGGCGGTGGTCGACACCGTGGCCGACAAGGGCATCTTCCACAAGAACAAGGCCGCCCGCGACAAGAGTCGTCTGGCCACCAAGGTGAAAACCTTGGCACTCGCCGCCTAAATTTTTAGGCAAAACAGCACGAATCCTGCCCGCAGGGTTCGCCGTTTGCACCGGGTGCGCTGTCAGCAAAGCAAAAAAGCCGTTCAATGAACGGCTTTTTTGCTTTGTGCAACCGGGGAAATTTCAGTGGCTTGGACCGAAGTGCAGGTCCGGACGCGTCTCACTGACCTGCAGTTCGTTGTCAACCGCGAAATTGACACAAAAGTCCCAGGCCATGACTTCGTAATCGCGCAGTTCACTGCTGACGACGACACACTTGACCTTACCGATCACGGTCGGCACGCACCACGGGGAATAGCGCAGATGGCTGCCGGGTTGCGGACCGCCGGGCCGAAACTGACTCATCACGCCGGCGAGTCGCTCCGCCCAGTCGCTGGGCCGGAAGAGCTTGCCTTGCCGGGTCAAACCCAGAATAAAAATTTCTTTCGAATTGTTGGGAACCATCGGGGTGAATTTTATCCGAGACACTTTGCGGTTCGCTGACATCAAGACCGTGGCGCAAGCGTGCATGCGACGGCAGCCGACTCCAAAGGCACTAAAATCACCGTTCAATGGCCCAACCTGCTTATGCAATCGTTGGGCCGCCTTGTTTTGGAGTCATTTTCGGAGCCCGTCGCATGACCACCGTTACGCCCACTGTCGCACCCACCTCACCCCACGTAATGCCCACCTACGGGCGACTACCGATTGCACTGTCGCATGGCCAGGGGTGCAACGTATGGGACATTGAAGGTCGGCAGTACCTGGATGCGCTCGGTGGTATTGCCGTCAACACGCTCGGGCACAACCACCCTCAATTGGTGGCGGCCCTGCAAGACCAGGTGACCAAGCTGATCCACACATCCAACTACTACCACATCCCCTTGCAGGAAGAGTTGGCGAAGCTGCTGGTGGAGCGCTCCGGCATGACCAATGTGTTCTTCTGCTCCACCGGACTCGAGGCGAACGAAGCGGCACTCAAACTGGCGCGCAAATTCGGACACGACAAGGGCATTGATCGACCTGAAATTGTGGTCTATGAAAAGGCCTTCCATGGCCGCTCCATTGCCACCCTGAGCGCGACGGGAAACCCGAAAGTGCAAGCTGGATTTGGCCCGTTGGTTGAGGGGTTCATCCGCGTGCCCATCAACAACATTGCGGCATTGAAGGCAGCCACCGAAGGCAATTCCAATGTGGTGGCGGTATTTTTTGAAGCCATCCAGGGCGAAGGTGGAATCCATCCCATGCACCTGGATTACCTGCGGGACGTGCGCGCCTTATGCGACGCCAACGACTGGCTGATGATGGTCGACGAGGTGCAATGTGGCATGGGGCGCACCGGCAAGTGGTTTGCACACCAATGGGCCGGCGTTCATCCCGATGTCATGCCACTGGCCAAGGGCCTTGGTTCGGGTGTTCCGGTCGGGGCGGTAGTCGCTGGTCCCAAGGCAGCAGCTATTTTTCAACCCGGCAACCACGGCAGCACCTTTGGTGGCAACCCACTGGCCATGCGTGCCGGGGTAGAAACCATCCGCATCATGGAGGCACAGGACCTGCTGGCAAACGCCACGAGCGTAGGCGCACACCTGAAGACCGGATTGCAAAAGGCACTGGCAGCCGAACTGGCCAGCGGCGCTGTCAAGGAAATCCGAGGCCAGGGCCTGATGCTGGGCATAGAGTTGTCCAAGCCCTGTACCGTACTAACGCAGCAGTGTGTCGACCACGGACTGCTGATCAGCGTCACGGCCGAGACTGTCATCCGCTTGGTCCCTCCCCTCATCCTCACCGCTGCGCAGGCCGATCAGATTGTCGTCATTCTCTGCCCCTTGATCACGGCACTGCTTAAGGAAACCGCATGAGCCCGAGCCAGCAAGCCCTGTTCAGCACCTTACCCCAAGGCGCACCTCCCGTGCGACATTACCTGCAGTTTGCCGACTTCAGCACCGACGAGTACCACTATCTGCTGGAGCGCACCGCGTTCATCAAGAACAAGTTCAAGACCTTTGTTCGCCACCAACCGCTGGTGGACCGCACACTGGCGATGATTTTTGAGAAAGCCTCGACCCGCACCCGCGTCAGCTTCGAAGCCGGCATGTACCAGCTCGGTGGCAGTGTGGTGCACCTGACCACCGGCGACAGCCAGCTTGGTCGCGCTGAGCCGATCGAAGACTCGGCACGGGTCATCAGCCGCATGACGGACCTCGTGATGATCCGCACCTACGAGCAAACCAAGATCGAGCGCTTTGCGGCGCACTCGCGCGTTCCGGTCATCAATGGTCTGACCAACGAGTTTCATCCCTGCCAAATTTTGGCCGACATCTTTACCTACATCGAACACCGCGGCCCCATTTGCGGCAAAACAGTGGCATGGGTGGGCGACGGCAACAACATGGCCAACACCTGGCTGCAGGCAGCCGCACTGTTGGGCTTTCATTTGCGCGTGAGTACCCCCAGCGGCTACGAAGTGAATGAGAAAACAGCCGCAGCCCCGCGCCAGATGAGCGTAGGAAGCTATAAAACCTATAGTGATCCGTTGGAGGCCTGCACCGGTGCAGACCTCGTCACCACCGATGTCTGGACCAGCATGGGGTATGAAGCTGAGAACGAAGTGCGGCGCACCGCCTTTGCTGCCTGGTGTGTAAACAGCCGGCTGATGTCGGTTGCCAAATCCGATGCCCTGTTCATGCATTGCCTGCCGGCGCACCGTGGCGAAGAAGTCAGCGCAGATGTCATTGACGGACCGCAGTCGGTGGTTTGGGACGAAGCCGAAAACCGTATGCACGTGCAAAAGGCGCTGATGGAATACCTGCTGCTGGGACGTAAGACCTGAGCGCAGCCGTTGGACTGCCATGACTACCTGCACTTCCTGCGGTGCCTGCTGCGCCAGCTACCGCGTGGATTTTTCCGTCCACGAAGCCGAGCACTGTGGTGGCCAGGTTCCCGCCGGTTTGACCGAGCAGGTGACCGACAGCACCAGTCGCATGCGCGGCACCGACCATGCGGCGCCGCGCTGCGCAGCGCTGAGCGGCAGCGTGGGACGACAGGTAGCTTGCGGCATCTATGAATGGCGTCCGTCGCCCTGCCACGAACTGCAGGAAGGCTCCGACGCCTGTCAGCGGGCGCGTCGTCGCCACCTCCTGTTCAACGAAAGATCCCTGCCATGATGACCCTGCACGAATGCCAGGCGCGCGATGCCAACGACCCTCTACGCAGCCTCAAGGACCTGTTTGCCATCCCCCAAGGCGTCATCTACCTCGACGGCAACTCGCTTGGCGCGATGCCGAAAGCGGCACCTGCGCGCGCGGCAGAAGTCGTATCGCAAGAATGGGGGCAGGATCTGATTCGTTCCTGGAACACGGCGGGGTGGTTCAACCTGCCCCAACGACTGGGCAACCAGATCGCCCCCCTCATCGGCGCGGGTGTGGACGAGGTGGTAGTCACCGACAGCACCTCCATCAACCTTTACAAGGTACTTTCTGCCGCGCTGAACATTGCAGCACATGACGCGCCACAGCGCCGCCAGGTCCTCAGTGAGCGCAGCAACTTTCCGACCGACCTGTACATCGCCCAGGGGCTGTGCAAGGAGCGAGGCTACACACTCACTCTGGTGGAGCCGCAGGACATCGCCGCTTCGCTCACGTCCGAGGTGTCCGTTCTGATGCTTACCCACGTCAACTACCGCACCGGTGCAATGCACGACATGCAGGCGCTGACCGCAGCGGCCCATGCGGCCGGTGCCCTCACCGTGTGGGACCTGGCACACAGCGCCGGCGCCTTGCCGGTGGATTTGACCGGAGCCCACGCCGATTTTTCCATTGGCTGTGGTTACAAGTACCTCAACGGGGGTCCGGGCGCACCCGCTTTCGTATGGGTCAACCCCCGCCATGCCGATCGTTTCTGGCAACCGCTTTCTGGCTGGTGGGGCCACGCCGCCCCGTTTGCATTCACACCGGACTACCGGCCCGCTTCTGGCATCACACGCTACCTGTGTGGCACACAGCCGGTCGTGAGCTTGTCCTTGCTGGAGTGCGGTCTAGCGGTATTTTCTGCAGCAGAAAAACTCGGCGGCATGGGGGCTTTGCGCGCCAAGTCACTGGCGCTCACCGATCTGTTCATTGCACTGGTGGAACAGCGCTGTGCGGGCTACGGGCTGGGACTGGCCACACCGCGCCAGCACAATCAGCGCGGATCGCAGGTATGCCTCACACGTGCGTCCCGCGCTGAAGGGTCGAGTGCATTTTCCATCGTGCAAGCCCTCATTGCGCGCGGGGTAATTGGAGACTTTCGCGGCGGAGATGGCAGCCAGCATCTGGACATCCTGCGCTTTGGATTTGCGCCGCTATACATCGGCTTTGCGGACGTGTGGAACGCAGTAGAGCATTTGTTGCAAGTGTTGCAAAGCGACGAATGGAAACAGGCCCAATTCAACCAAAAGAATGCGGTTACCTGAACTCAACCTGCAGCCCGGGCCGATAATATGTAACATTCTGTAACCGCATCCAGCAGCGCACAACCACCGACGAACGCCAACATGCCCTATTTTGAATGGACCGCTGAACTGATTATTGACCGAGGGGCCATTGATGAAGATCACCTCCTGCTGGTGAATCTGGTCAACAGCCTGCACGATGCAGCAACCGAAGGTCTCAGCCCGAGCACCGTGATGGAGCGCATGGCAGAACTGGTGTTTTACACGCAAGACCATCTTCTGCGCGAAGAAGATGTGATGGCTGCAGTGGGATTTCCGAATCTCGATTCGCACAAGCAGGGCCACATCGAGTTGATGGCCCATTTGCACGCCCTGCAGCGCGACTACAACAGCGGTCAGGCCACCACTGCGCTGCAACTTGCTTCGCTTCTGCGCGACTGGTTATCCAACCATATCCGTGAAGCTGACGGTGAGTTGCGTCAATTCTTGCAAGATAGTGCACCACCCGCCGCACTGGCCGGCAGTTTGTCCGGCTGAGTCAGGCGTCCGGGCCCCGGTAGAGCCAGGGCACATCGAGCAGTTTTTCTCCTAGCGAGCGCATGGCGAGATCCCGCCCCCACCGCATGGGACCGGTGACGTGAAAGATTTCGCCGTTACGGATCGATCGAGCCTGCACCCGCGCATTGCGCTGCCATCGCCGCTGGGCGTAAGAGTGCAAAACCTGCGCCATCGGCACATCCCTTGAAAGTTCCTGCTGCAGGCAGACCGCATCCTCGATCGCCATGCCTGCGCCCTGAGCCATGTAGGGGCGCATGGGATGCGCCGCATCGCCCAGCAATGCCACACGTCCTCTCGCCTGCTCATGCGCGCCGCGCATCGGCGGGCGATCGCACAGGGGCCAGAGTCGCCACTGCTCAATTGCCCCTACCAGGTCTTGCAGCGGGCTGCAGGTAGCGGCCAGAGCCTTGCGCAAATCGCCTGCATTTGCACTGTGGTCCCAGTTGTCCAGTTCTCCACCCACCACGCCTTGGATGATGCCCACCACGTTGAGCCAGTCGCCACGCCGTACCGGGTACTGGACCAGGTGCAGACGCGGCCCCAGCCAGGCTGTCACCACTTGACTGCGCAAACGTTCAGGCAGGCTGTCTTGCCGGACCATAGCACGGTAGGCCAGGTGCCCGCTCACGCGCGGAGCCGCATCGTTCAGCAACTGCTGGCGCACCACGCTCCACAATCCATCGGCGCCTACCAGCGCCTGCGCCACGAGCGTCAGGCCTTCGTGGGTGCATACCTGTACGCCAGCATCGTCCTGCTTGAACGCCGAGACGCGCTGACCCAACTGCAGGTTCACCTGTGGGCGCTGCTTGACGGCATCGAGCAGCAACTGCTGCATGTCAGTGCGATGAATGGTGGCATACGGGGCACCATATAGTTCCTGTGTACGCTCGCCCAGGGGCAGACAACCCAGCTCCGCTCCGGTAGAGGCGCTGCGCACGTGGAGCGCCAGCGGAAAGGCGGCCACTTGCCGCAGCGCAGACTCCAGCCCCCAACCGACCAGTTCCTTGACCACATTGGGTCCGAGCTGAATACCGGCGCCCACCTCGCCAAACGCGCTTGCGCGCTCCAGCAGTTGCACCTGTGCTCCTGCGTTGGCACAGGCCAGGGCAGCCGCCAGCCCACCGATGCCTCCACCGGCAATCACGATTTGCTTGTTCATACCGCCATTGTCCCGCCAAATATATGCCTTGCCCGCATGCCTGCAGCAAATCCAAGCTTGCCGGACAATACGTCTCCATGAGCCTCCACCCTCCCGAACTCCTCCTGCCTGCCGGATCGCTGGAAAAAATGCGCGCCGCCTATGACTTTGGTGCCGATGCGGTCTATGCAGGCCAGCCGCGCTACTCGTTGCGGGCTCGCAACAACGAATTCAAACTGGAACAGATCGAGATCGGAATTGCAGAGGCCCATGCCCGCGGCAAAAAGTTTTTTGTGACCAGCAACCTGCTGCCGCACAACGACAAGGTACGGACCTACCTGCGTGACATCGAGCCCGTCATCGCGATGAAGCCCGACGGCCTGATCATGGCGGACCCCGGCCTGATCATGATGGTGCGAGAAGGCATGGACAAGGGCAACTATCAGGATATCCCCATTCACCTCTCAGTACAGGCAAATACGGTGAACTTCATGGCAGTGAAGTTCTGGCAGAAGGTGGGGGTGACACGCATCATTCTGTCGCGCGAGTTGAGCCTGGAAGAAATCGAGAAGATTCGCCAGGAATGCCCAGACATGGAACTCGAAGTGTTTGTGCATGGTGCCCTGTGCATTGCCTATTCGGGACGCTGCCTGCTCTCCGGTTACTTCAACCGGCGCGATCCCAACCAGGGCACCTGCACCAACGCCTGTCGCTGGCAATACAGCACCCAGACCAGCGCCGAAAATCCCAATACCGGTGAGGCCATCGCCGTAAAGATGGACAGTGGCTTCAACTTCAGCACGGCTCAGGAAGAGGCCGAATCGTCCTTTGCCACCTGCGGTGGCAGTGCCCGCCACCCTGATGCCGACAAGGTTTACCTGCTGGAAGAGGCCGGCCGGCCGGGTCAGTTGATGCCCATCATGGAAGACGAGCATGGCACCTACATCATGAACAGCAAGGACCTGCGCGCCGTGGAACACGTGGAGCGACTGGTGAAAATTGGTGTGGACTCGCTCAAGGTGGAGGGACGCACCAAGAGCCTGTACTACGTGGCGCGCACGGCGCAGACCTACCGCCGCGCCATCGACGACGCCGCGGCCGGACGGCCGTTCAACCCCCGGCTGATTACCGAGCTGGAGGGACTGGCAAACCGGGGCTTTACCAGCGGCTTTCTGGAACGCCGCCCGTCCCAGGACTACCAGAACTACGAAACCGGCCATTCCGCGATAGGCCACAGCCACTTTGTGGGTGAAGTGCGCAACGTGTTTGACGGTTGGGCTGAAGTGGAAGTGAAAAACAAGTTCCTGGTGGGCGACCAGATCGAGGTGATCCACCCCGGCGGCAACCATGTGTTCAAGCTAGAGCAAATGCGCAGTCTGGCGGGCGATCCCATCTCGGCAGCCCCGGGCAGCCCACTGCTGGTGCGCATACCACTGGAAGCACGGTTTTCCGGTGCACTACTGGCCCGGCTGATGCCCGCCTGAGCCCACAGAAGTGATGTGACTTGCTCTACCTTTGATAGCTGCCTACGCAGCATCCACGGGGCCTGGACTAATATGTGATGCTCAAAGCATCGGCATCAATATTGACCGATGGCTTGCCCAGCACGGAGCATGCTGCGTGAGCAAACGCCTTGGCCCAGGCTTCGTCCGCAAATTTGGTGGGCCCGGCGGCCTGGGCTACCACCACGACCCGGTCTGCCATCAACAGTTTTCCGGTCGCACGCAGGGGTTCGCATTCCATCGCGATGAACTGCTCGTCGAGCCACCTGCGGGCCTCGTCCCGGGGCATGGGTGGCTCCTCATGAAGATCCACCCGCACCGGAGGATTGTTTTTGAACGTAACGCTAACTTGACTTCGCATGGCTTACTCCTAATGCCCGAATCATAAAACCAAACGATGCCCGTCCCGGGGTGTCCCCGATAATCCTGCGCACTCCCCCTGATGCCCCTACTGAGACGACGCCATGACCGAATCCACCCACTACCGAATCTGCCCCCTGTGCGAAGCCTGTTGCGGACTGGAAATCAAGCTCCGGGACGGAGAAGTCACATCCATCCGGGGCCATGATGCCGATGTCCTGAGCGCTGGCTACATCTGCCCCAAGGCGGTGGCGCTGAAGGACCTGCACGAAGACCCCGACCGTATACGCACCCCCCTTATCAAGCGCAACGGTGTGTTCGAACCATCCACGTGGGATGAGGCGTTTGCTGAAATTGAACGTCGTCTGCCGCCAGTGCGGGCCACACATGGTCGAAATGCCGTGGCTATCACGGTGGGCAACCCCTCGGCGCACAAGATCGGGCTGCTCACCTACTTTGGCAAACTGGCACGTGCGCTGGGAACAAAAAACGTATTTTCGGCATCCACCCTGGACCAGATGCCCAAGCAACTCGCCAGCGGTCTGATGTTCGGGCACTGGTTATCGGTGGCACTACCCGACATCAGTCGGACCAAACTGCTCATCGTCATCGGCGCCAATCCGCTGGTCAGCAACGGCAGCATGTGGACCGTGCCTGACTTTCGTGGCAAGGCAAAAGCATTGAAGGCGCGCGGCGGGAAACTCATCGTGATCGATCCACGTCGTACGGAAACCGCCAAAGTTGCAGACGCGCATCACTTCATTCGTCCCAGCGCAGATGTATTCCTGCTGGCGGCCATGGTGCACACTCTGTTTGCTGAAGGGCTGGTGAAACTGGGTAGCACGGCGGCCTGGGTCAACGGTGTGGAACAGGTGCGCGCCGCAGTCGCGCCCTTTACACCCGAGGCTGCGGCCCCGCGTTGTGGTATAGCCACCAACACCATTCGCGAACTGGCACGCCAACTGGCCAATACCGAGCGCGCTGCGATATATGCACGCATTGGCACCTGCACCCAGGAGTACGGCACCGCAGCTTCCTGGCTGGTGGACGTCCTCAATACCCTGACCGGGCACGTGGACCAAATCGGCGGCGTTCTTTTTGCCAAATCGGCTGCCTTCGCCAGCAACACGACTGGGAAACCTGGCATTGGCAAGGGGGTAACCACAGGGCGCCACCACGCCCGCGTAAGCGGTGCACCCGAAGTCTATGGCGAACTGCCCATCACCTGCCTGGCCGAAGAGATCGAAACGCCCGGCAAGGACCAAGTCCGAGCACTCTTCACGGTGGCCAGCAACCCGGTGCTCTCCAGCCCCGATGGCCCGCGTCTGGCGCGGGCGCTTGACACGCTCGACTTCATGGTCAGCATGGACATTTATGTGAACGAGACCACGCGCCATGCCGATGTGATTTTGCCCGGCTTGTCGCCACTGGAAGATCTGCACTTTGACGTAGCCTTTCCGCAGCTTTCATGGCGCAACCATGCGCGCTACAGTCCGCCGGTACTCCCGCCGGCGCCAGGGCAACCGCAGGAATGGCAAACTCTGCTCAAACTTGCCGCGATCGTGCAGGGCAAGGGCGCGGCCTGCGATGCCGAGGCGCTTGACGATGCACAGTTTGCTGAGGATGCACAGCGCCTGTTTGGCAGCCACGCCGATGCCGTCATTGCAGCGACGATGGCGCTGAAGGGCCCCGAGCGCACCCTCGAAGTTGCCCTGCGCACCGGACCCTATGGAGACCATTTTGGTCAACGCCCCGAAGGGCTGACCCTGGCCAAGGTGATCGCCTCCAACCCCACCGGCGGCATTGACCTGGGTGAGTTACAGCCCCGCATACCTGAAATGCTGCGCACACCGAGCGGAAAGATTGAGTTGGCACCGCCACTTTTGCTACAAGATTTGCAGCGTGCTACGCAGGATCTGCGAGCGCTAGCGCCGGATTTGGTCATCATTGGCCGGCGTGATGTGCGATCCAACAACAGCTGGATGCACAACCTGCCCACGCTGGCCAAGGGTCCGTTTCGCTGCACCGCACTGGTCCACCCGGTGGACGCATTGCGTCTGGGATTGAAGGACGGCACGCAAGCCCATCTGCGCAACGGAACGCGCAGCGTGCAGGCGCAAGTGCAAATCAGCGACGAGATGATGCCCGGCGTGGTCAGCCTGCCCCACGGATGGGGGCACGACCGGCCCGGAACGCAACTTCATGTGGCGGCTGAACGACCCGGAACCAACCTTAACGCTCTGCTGAACGATCAGTCGCGCGACCCCGTCTCAGGCAACGCGGTGCTGGGAGGCGTTGCGATTACCATGGAAGCCGTCGTTTCCGGGCAATGCGAGTAGCCGCCTAACAGTTCACGCTCCACGCCCGCACGTGTCGCCAGGGCGATGCCAGTTTTCCTCAAGCTTTGTACACTCGTGCCACGGGGCCTTTGTCGGGCCCCCTCTTCTGAAGGTCACTCCATGTTTTCGTCGAACCGTACTCAAGGTCAGCACAGCGCTTTTGCACTCGCACTCCCCACCGTAGCATTTGCTGCCGCAGCGTTACTGACGGCCTGTGGGGGGAAAGACGGTGCACCCGGTGTAGCGGGCGGTGCTGGGGGCATGCCACCCGCCGAAGTGGGCGTAGTAACCGTAGCACCCGAAATCGTGGCTCTCCAGACCGAATTACCGGGACGCGTCAGTCCGGTGCGGGTCGCGCAGGTACGTGCACGTGTCAACGGAGTGGTGCTGCAACGTTTGTTCCGAGAGGGCAGTGAAGTAAAGGCTGGACAGGTGCTCTACCAGATCGATGCGACCCCCTACAAGGCGGCGCTGGATAGTGCGCAAGCCAGCGTCAGCAAGGCACAGGCCAACCTCGCACAAGCCGTCGCCCAAGTGGACCGATACAAACCACTGGTGGAAGCCAATGCGATCAGCAAGCAGGAATACACCACCCTGGTGACCGCGAAAGCTCAGAGTGAGGCTGATCTGGCTATGGCCAAAGCGGCGGTGCAGTCGGCCGCCATCAGTCTGGATTACGCCACCGTGACTGCGCCCATTTCCGGCCGCATTGGCCAGGCCTTGGTGACAGAGGGCGCACTGGTAAGCCAGGCGGAGGCGACGCAGTTGGCAGTGATTCAACAAACCGGCACGATGTACGTCAACTTCACTCAGTCCACCACCGATGTATTGCGCCTGCGCAAGGCACTGGCCTCCAAACAACTACGCAGCGCGGGCGACGGCTCGGTAGTGGTGCGGGTGGTATTGGAAGACGGAAGCGAATTGCCAAAAGCCGGCAAGCTGCTGTTCTCGGACCTGACGGTGGATCCCACTTCCGGCCAGATCACCCTGCGCGCCGAGGTGCCCAACGCCGACGGCACGCTTCTGCCTGGGCAATACGTGCGTGTTCGACTGTCTCAGGCGGAACTTCCTTCAGGCATGCTGTTGCCCCAGCAGGCAGTTACCCGCAGCAACCAGGGCGACACCGTGCTGGTAGTGGGACCCGATGGCAAACCCGGTCCACGCCCGGTAAAAGTGGGCAACGCGCAAAACGGTCAATGGGTGATCACTGGCGGCTTGCAACCGGGTGAACAAGTCATTGTGGATGGGTTCCAGAAAATGATGGTACCTGGTGCACCTGTGAAGCCGGTCCCCTGGGCAGCTGCCGCGCCAGCAACCGCTGTTCCTGCCTCAGCCCCTTCCGCTACGGCATCGGCTGGCAAATAAGGAACCCGATCCATGGCCCAGTTTTTTATCAGCCGACCCATCTTTGCATGGGTAATTGCCTTGTTCATTCTGGTGGTAGGCGGCGTAGCCATTACGCAGTTGCCGGTCTCCCAGTATCCGCCGGTGGCCCCCCCGTCCATTGTGGTCAGCATGGCCTATCCCGGTGCCTCGGCGCAAACGCTGGAAGACAGCGTGATCAGCGTGATCGAGCGGGAAATGAATGGCTCTCCTGGCCTGATCTACATGGAGTCGGTCGCCCAAGCCGATGGCTCGGGCAATATCACGTTGACGTTTGAGACCGGCACCAGTCCTGACCTGGCCCAGGTCGATGTTCAAAACCGCCTCTCGCGCGCGGCACCGCGTCTGCCAGCGGCGGTCACGCAAGCGGGTGTGCGCGTGGACAAGGCGCGGTCGAACTTTCTGCTATTCACCATGCTGTCCTCGGACAACCCGGACTTTGACATCATCGCGCTGGGCGACTATGCGTCGCGCAACGTACTACCGGAAATTCAACGCTTGCCGGGCGTGGGCCAGGCCCAGTTGTTCGGAACCGAGCGCGCCATGCGGATCTGGATTGACCCCGCCAAGTTGGCGGGGTTCAACCTGTCCGCCAACGATGTCAACAATGCCATCCGCGCCCAGAACGCCCAGGTGTCCTCTGGCGCCATTGGCGACCTGCCCAATGTCACCGGGCAGTCCATTGCCGCAACGGTCATTGTCGAAGGCCAACTCTCTGGTGCGGCGCAGTTCGGCAACATCCTGCTGCGCGCAAATTCCGATGGTTCTGCCGTGCGCCTGAAAGATGTGGCACGCATTGAACTCGGTGCACAGGGTTATGCAACTTCAGCCCGCCTCAACGGCAAACCGGCCGCCGGCATGGGCGTACAGCTATCGCCTTCGGGCAATGCGCTGGCCACAGCCAAGGCGGTGCGCGAGCGAATGGAGCAACTGCAAACCTATTTCCCACCCGGTGTTAAGTGGACTATCCCGTACGACAGTTCGCGCTTCGTCAGGATTTCCATTTCGCAGGTGGCCGAGACGCTGGTGATTGCGGTCGTACTGGTGTTTCTAGTGATGTTTTTGTTCCTGCAGAGTTTCCGCTACACCATCATTCCTACCATCGTCGTTCCAGTCGCATTGATGGGCACGTTCGGCATGCTCATGGCACTGGGCTTTTCCATCAATGTGTTGAGCATGTTTGGGATGGTACTGGTGATCGGCATTGTGGTCGACGACGCCATCGTGGTGGTGGAAAACGTGGAGCGCATCATGAGCCACGAAGGCCTTGCGCCGCTGGAGGCGACACGCAAGGCGATGGGACAGATCTCGGGTGCCATCATCGGTGTGACCGTAGTGCTAATCGCCGTGTTTGTACCGCTGGCCTTCTTCAAGGGTTCGGTTGGAAATATTTACCGTCAGTTTTCCGCGGTGATGCTGAGCTCGATCTCCTTTTCGGCGTTCATGGCACTCTCCCTGACACCCGCACTCTGTGCCACGCTACTTAAACCGGTTGAGGCGGGGCACCACCATGCCAAGACTGGATTTTTTGGCTGGTTTAACCGTGGCTTTACCAGCACTGCCAAGAGTTATGAAGGGCTGGTCGCGCGACTGCTAAAACGCGCCGGACGCTACCTCATCATTTACGCAGCCATCATCGCCGCAGTGGCTGTGGTCTACATGCGCTTACCAACCTCCTTCTTGCCCAACGAAGATCAGGGAACGATGCTGGTCAATGTCCAGTTGCCACCGGGAGCCACCCAGGCGCGAACACTGAATGTAATGCAACAGGTAGAGGGATTCATTCTTAATCAACCAGAAGTGCAGAGCATGGTCAGCGTGTTGGGGTTCAGTTTTTCCGGCCAGGGGCAAAATGCAGCGCTGGCGTTTGTGACACTCAAGGACTGGAAGGACCGCGTCGGTGCCGAGCACTCGGCACAGGCCCTGGCAGGTCGCTCGTTTGGGGCGCTGATGCAGGTGCGCGATGCCTTCATTTTTCCGCTCAGTCCACCCCCGATTTCCGAACTGGGCAATGCGTCCGGATTTACTTTCCGCCTACAGGACCGTGGAGGTAAGGGCCACGATGCACTGGTCGCAGCCCGAAACCAGATGCTGGGCATGGCATCCAAGAGTCCGGTTCTGACACAGGTGCGCCCCGATGGTCTGGAAGATGCCCCGCAGTTGCAGATTGATATTGACCGCGACAAAGCCAGCGCACTGGGCGTAGGTTTTGATTCCATCAACAGCACCATCTCCACCGCACTGGGCTCGGCCTACATAAACGACTTCCCGAATCAAGGCCGCTTGCAACGCGTGGTGGTGCAAGCGGACGCTACCGCACGCATGCAACCCGACGACTTGCTCAAACTCAATGCCTCCAACGCACAGGGCAAGCCGGTACCCCTCTCGGCCTTTGCCCGCACGCGCTGGGTCAAGGGGGCCATGCAAACGATTCGATTCAATGGGTACCCCGCCATGCGTATTGGCGGCAACGCAGCACCGGGCTACAGCACCGGAGCAGCGATGGCCGAGATGGAAAAACTGGCCACGCAACTGCCCGCCGGTTTTGCCTACGAGTGGACCGGACAGTCACGGGAAGAAAAATTGGCCGGCTCTCAGGCAATGATCTTGTATGCTTTTGCGATTCTGGCAGTGTTCTTGTGTCTGGCCGCGCTGTATGAGAGTTGGTCGATTCCGATGTCGGTGATTTTGGTGGTGCCACTAGGTGTGCTGGGTGTGTTGCTGGCCACGGTATTGCGCGGCTACGCCAACGATGTGTACTTCCAGGTGGGACTGATCACCATCATCGGCCTGTCCGCCAAGAATGCGATTTTGATCGTCGAGTTCGCCAAGGACCTACAGGCGCAAGGCAAGAGCGTGGTGGAATCCGCCCTTGCCGCCGCGCACCTGCGGTTCAGGCCCATCATCATGACCTCCATGGCGTTCATGTTGGGTGTGCTGCCGCTGGCCATTTCCAGCGGCGCAGGATCGGCCAGTCAACGCGCCATTGGTACCGGCGTGATCGGCGGGAGCATGTTGGGAACCATACTGGCCGTGTTCTTTGTACCGATCTTCTTTGTGGTGATTCGCGGCCTTTTCAAGGTAAGCGAACGCCAGCACCAGTTTGACATGGAACACAGCCACCAGATGGGAGTAGAAGCTGATGAATAGGCTCCACCTTGGAACGCTGGCTGCCACGCTGGCAATAGCTGGTTGCAGTCTCATACCCACTTATGAACGCCCTGCTGCGCCCGTGGCGGCAACCTTTCCTACGGACAGCGCAGGTGCTGGCGCACCACAAGGCGCAGCGGATATGGAGTGGCAGACCTTCTTTCCTGACGCACGCCTGAAACGTCTGGTTGAAATTGCCCTGCAAAACAACCGCGACCTGCGCATGGCCGTGCTCGCAGTGGAGCAGACACGCGCTCAACTACAACTCCGCCGCGCCGATGAGTTGCCCTCGTTGAATGCCGGACTCAATTTGACACGGGGCCCGAATACTTCGGGAGCCATCGCCAGCACCTACACAGCAGGGCTAAGCATCACTGCCTACGAATTGGACATTTTTGGGCGCGTGCGGGCGTTAAGTCAGTCCGCGCAGGCTCAGTTGCTGGCATCGGACGAGGCACGAAAGACCGTACAAATCAGCCTGCTTGCGTCGGTGGCCAATACCTACCTCAATCTCCTGGCGGACGGTGAACTACTGCGCGTAACACGCGACACGCTTGCCACCCGCCGTGACTCGCTCAAACTTACGCAACTCAAATTTGACAATGAAGCTGCGTCCAAACTCGACTTGAGTCAGGCGCAATCGTTGTTCGAAGGTGCAAGGATCGCTCTGGCGCAAGTCACCCGCCAGCGTGCACAGGACGAGAACGCCCTGGTCCTCCTGCTTGGCCAACCACTACCTTCCGATCTCCCCAGCGGGCTCGGACTGCAGGAGCAGAACCTGTTACCCAGCCTGCCAGCTGGCGTTCCGTCTGATTTGCTGATGCGCCGACCCGATGTGCGTCAGGCCGAGCAAGTTTTGCTTGCTAACAACGCCAATATCGGTGCCGCGCGTGCCGCCTTCTTTCCACGCATTACCCTAACCGGCAGCGCAGGTGTGGTGAGCAGCGATCTGGAGAACCTGTTCAGCAACGGCACCTCGGCCTGGACCTTTGTGCCGCAATTGCTGCAGCCGATTTTTGATGGGGGACGCAATCAAGCCAATTTGGACAGCGCCAAAGTCAGTCGTGATATTGCGGTCGCCCAGTATGAGAAGGCAATTCAAAATGGTTTCAAGGAAGTCGCGGATGCCCTGGCTGGATACGCCACGCTGGCTGAGCAACTGCGTGCACAAACGGCGCAACTTGACGCTGAAAAGACACGCATGCAGCTTGTCCAGTTGCGCTTTGAGCACGGTGCTGCCAGTACGCTCGATCTACTCGACGCACAACGTTCCCTGTTCGCTGTGCAACTGGCTCAGGTACAAACTCAAACGCTGTCGCATCAGAACCTGGTAACGCTCTACAAGGCGCTTGGGGGCGGGTGGAAGTGATATTGGCAGACGATCAGGCCTTGCCAAACTTGGTATCGAAGCGAATTCCTATCTTTTGTAGCAACGGTGTTGGCAGTAAACCGCCAGCACACACAATGACTGCATCATTGCGGTAGGCCTTCACCCCCTCAGAGGTCTTGATCTCTATGGAGTCCGGTGAAATTGAATTGACCGACGAATTGAGCATCACCTGGAGTCGACCCGCCTGTTGCTGTTGTTCCAGCATCAGGCGGTTCTTTTGCTTGACGCGCGAAAACGCAGCGCTGCGGTAGGAAAGAATCACATTCGTTCCTTCTTCCTGCGAAATCGTTATCGCGGCTTCCAGCGCGCTATCTCCACCACCGACCACCACTACCGCCTGCTTGGCATACTGCGCAGGATCGGTCAGGCGATACACCACTTTGGCAGATTCTTCACCGGGAACATCGAGTTTGCGCGGCGTTCCGCGACGACCCATGCACAGCAACACATTCCTGGCCGAATAGGCACCGACGTTTGTTTTGACAACAAAGTGGCCATCCACTTTTTCAATACTCTCCATCTGTTCGCGAAAGCCAATCTTCAAACCCGTCTTCTTCACCACATCCAGCCAGAATTCCAGAAGCTTCTCCTTCTGCACCTCGGCAAAGCGCACCTTGCCGATCAAAGCCAGTTCAACTGGCGCGGTCATGGCAATCTTCTGACGCGGATAGTGGTACACCGCGCCGCCCAAAGAATCCTCCTGCTCAATCAGTTTGTACTTCAATTTGTGCGCGATGGCGGATAAGCCCGCCGACAGACCCGCGGGACCACAGCCCACCACCACCACGTCAAATTCAGCAGCGCCCCCTGATGAACGCTTCTTGATGGCATCCATGGCTTTTCTGCCCTGCTCGGCCGCCTTGCGTATAAGGCCCATTCCGCCGAGCTCGCCCGCAATAAAAATACCCGGGACATTGGTCTCAAATTCGGCCGAGATGTTCGGAATGTCAATGCCGCGCTTTTCAGTACCAAATACCAATGAGATCGCCTCGACCGGACACGCATCCCGACAAGCGCCATGGCCAATGCAATGGGCACCGTTGATGAGCACTGCTTTTCCGTTGACAACCCCTAGCGCGCCTTCTGGACATGACCTGGCACACGCACCCGACCCCATGCATTTGAGCGGGTCCACGACCGGATGCAAGGACGGCGGCTCCGCCAACCCCGCTTCGACGGATTCCTGTAATACAGCAACTTCCGCGGTTTCGACGCGTTTGCGACGTCTTACATAGAAAGCCATCACGAGCAAAAGGACGGCGGCGTAGAGGTACAAATAGTTCATGATGAGAAATGACCGGTATGCGCAGATTGTGCCAAAGCCCAAAACGCTTCAGGGCCGATAGACTTCGCCAATTTTCAGAGTCACGCCCGATGCGCCAACATCAACCGGTCCGGTTTGACCGACCAAGTCTCCAGACTGCGGGGTTGCGCTTCCGTTTTTACTGATTCTGGCGGACAGGACTACTTTTTCTACACCCGAGATTTTGGAATCAGGAGACATTGCCATAGAGTCATTGATCACCACGGAAAACGGCAAATCCTTCACCTGCTTGCGGAGTATGGCCACCGGCAGGCGTGTGCCAACCAGCGAGCGCACAGTAACAAATACTGAATCTTGCGGCGTAGTCTGGCCTAACAGGGCCGGTACAAGAGAAATTGTGGCCCCAATCTCCGCACTGGACTTTACCGCCGCACTCACCTTCCCCGAACTTGGGATGCCCGACATCGCTCGCGCCATGTCCAGGTCCGCTTGAATTTGCTTGGCGAAAAAATTTTCGGTCCCGCCGTTGGCGACCACCTTGTCCCAGTGTTTGATGGCAGTGACATAGTCCTTATGGTCAAAGGAATACTTGCCAGCGATGGCTAATCCCTTGACATTGTTTGGGTCCAACTTAAGCGCCCGTTGCACTAGTTGCATTGGCTCACCTTCCATACTCCGGTTATTCTTTACCGCCAACGCGTCTGCATAATCAACCAGCAATGCCGCATCACCCGCACTCAACTGGACCGCATGTGCATAGGCATCTGCTGCTTCAGAAGCTCGTCCAACGACACTGTAAGTTCGCGCGAGCATGGCCCAGCCCCCCGCGTCGGCCGGATTGTTCTTCAGTCTTTCAGAAAGACTTTTCACCATTGCCTCAACCTTTTCCGGATCGACGGACGGTGTGCCCGTCACGTCGCTTCTCCTGGTAGCGTTTGAGTCTGGAGTTGGCGCGGAATGGTTCCACCGGTAAACCCCAGCAATCACCAGTACGAAGAAAAGTGCAAGTCCAATCAGCAACCCCCTCGGCACAGGGGCATAGGGAGATTCCTCCTGCAATGGAGTGGCCGGTGCAAGCGTCGGTGTATCTACTTCGGTTGCAGTCATATTACCCACCGCGACCCCTAATTCGCTTCCAAGAACTCGTCAGGTGGCATTGCTCACATCGAGTTCCAAAACGACTCTCGTGTGGATCTTTGCCTCTGTGGCATGAATAACAATTGGCAGGAAGGGCCGCCGCCGCCTTGCCCGTCGGTGCGGGTTCTGTGTGGCACGCAGCACATTTAACCTTGGCATGCAACCCGACAAGCGGATAGCGCGTAAGCTTGTCATGGTCGTAGGACCAGAGCGGCCAACCGCGAGAGTTGTGGCAGTTCTCGCAATTCGTCCCAAATGCCTGCTTGTGCTTGTCCACCTTCAAGTGACAACTTACACAATCCCGCTTTGCATCCCTGAAACGCGAGGTTACATGGCACTCCTTACAGGGTGTCAACGCGTGCAACCCGTTCAACGGGAACCTCGCCTTGTTGTGATCAAAGTGTTCCACCTTCCAATTGCGGTCGGTATGGCATTGCTCACATTTCTGTCCAAGCTGCGATTCGTGCTTATCGTCCTTCTTGTGACAGTTAAAACACTCCATGGTTGTATTGCGGAAACTCTTGAGGTCAGCGTGGCAGGTCTTGCAGACGATCTTTTTGTCTGCATGGGCGTTGCGCAAGGGGAAACGCGTCTTGGCGTGGTCGAAGCGCAAGTGGGGCGACTTCCAACCGAGATCATCATGGCAATCCGCGCACTTGTTGCCCAGAGTGGCTTCGTGCTTGTCATCCTTCTTGTGGCATGAGAAACATTCCTTGCTCGCCTCCTTGAACATGACTCCCTCATGGCAGGCCTTGCACTTGGCTTCGGCGTGCTTGCCGAAAAGGGGGAACTCTGACTTGCTGTGGTCAAACTGTGTCTTTTCTTTCCAGCCCTTCTCATTGTGACAGTTCTGGCATTCATGGCCCAATGACTCTTTATGTTTGTCGTCCTTGCGATGGCAAGCGTAGCAATCCTGCGAAGTTTTCACACCAAATAGTTTGCCTGTGTGGCAACTGGTGCATTTTGTCTGCACATGCTTTCCGCGCAGCACGTACTTTGTATCAACATCATGGTTGAACACCGCAGGTTTCCACGCCTTGGTGTTGTGGCACGACTCGCATTTCTCACCAAACTGTCCTTTGTGTCCCTTTTGATCATCAATTTTTCGATGGCAACTTACACAAGTTTTTGGCGTTTCCTTGTAGGTGGCATCTTTGTGACACTCAGAGCACTTGGTATCAATGTGTTTTCCGGTGAGAGAAAATTTGGTCTTTTCATGGTCGAACTTTGTTTCTTTCCAGTTCACTTCTGAGTGGCAGTCATTGCAGGTGTTACCGAGAGAGCCCTTATGCACATCGTCCTTGCGGTGGCAAGCCTGACAGGTATTAGGTGCCTCGCGAAATTTCTTGCCGGCAACGTGGCACTTTTCACAGTCAGTTTTCTGGTGCTTCCCATTCAGTATGAAAGCAGTGGATTTGTGATCAAAATTCGTCTTATCCAACTTCACCAACTTGGCATCCGCACCACCGTGTTCCGAATGGCAGGTCCGGCATGCCTGCTGCTTCATCTTGCCATGAAGCCCGGTATGGGCCTGAACATCGGCGCGAGTTTCCTTGTGGCAATCCAGGCATCGTTTGTCCTGGCCAGGACGATCAAACTTGATATGGCATTGGGCGCAATCCTCCTCCCACTTGGCGTGCACCTTCGCAAGTTTGCCCGGCGACATAATAGACTCAATTCCCTGTGCCGAAACCCAGGACACTTGCAAATAAAGGAACAAAAATGCGACAAGGCCCGCCAGATGTCGCCAGGAAGTGGTGGTTGGCATTGCGTTCATCCCAAATACGAGTCAGTAGGCATGCACTGCAAAGATGTGCACGAAGGTGCTGATCACCAGCAGGAACACGAATGGTATATGGGCAATATGCCAGGCGGACAACATCCATTCATAGGAGGAAAACTGGGCTACCCGCACCACGGCATTCAGATAGCGACGCACCAACTTGTGCGCCAGACGCCGATGGTCGCCCAACTGCCGTGCGTTCCAGTTGTTGCGCATCTTCAATTTCTCCAGCCTGCCGCGCAGCAGGAGAACGCAGCGCACGTAAGTGATGAGTTGCACGCTAGGCAACAGAAAGACGCGGTACAAATGGTCGACCCAACCCGGCGTCGGATTCTGCACTTTGACTTTGAAACCGGCTAATACAACCTCCACCTTGGGCGCAAAACTCAGACGAGACCGTGCTCCATCCTGTTCAATACCAGCACGCGCCTTTAACTCCTCCAGGGCAACGCGTTCGCCATGCAAACCGCGATTGATACGCGTGTAGATGAAGCGCCCCACGACGCCACTTGCGGCCACGATGATCATGCTCCACAGCGCCACCCCGGCGTTGAGCGACCCAAAGCGAAATCCTGAGTGAATCAGTATCAGCACCGGCCCTCCTATGCCCAGCACCATGTGCCACGCCAGCCAGCGCCGCACCGGTCCCCAGCCAAAGGTGAAACGGAAATATTTGCGTATTGGATAACTCAGGAGCAACAACATCATGCTGGCCCCCACCACGCCTATCCAGTAACCTGCGTCCTCACCGGCTTTGAACAGATTAAGCAGGCTGATTTCTCGCGCACCCCAAACCACCAGGGCAATCCCGGCGTACACAAACATGTCTTTGGACAGCGCAGGAATCTCTCGCCGGACATTTTCCTGAGACTCAACGTCCGATGCCTCCTTCACGCTCATTGCAGTTCCTTCCTTTCGGCAAATTGATCGTTGCCAGCCAGGGGACGGTATTGAGCTCTCCCACCCAGTTCGCCGCGACGCCGTATCGTTATCCAAGCGGCCAAAAGCACCATCAACCAAAGCACAGGGTCCGGTCTTGCGGTACGGGCGATTGAGCAACCGCCCCCCGATGATTCCGAGGCCACCGTCTGTGTTGCCTGCACTGGCGAAGCGACCGAGACTCCAGCCGACGAGGCCACAAATATTCGACCATCCATAAATCGCACCGCGTTAATCAGCGCTGAGGGCAAACTGGAAGATCCACCGCCATTGGCGTTGATCGATTGCATAGAAAAACCGGAACCGATCTTCCAGGACCAAATTCCACCACCGTATATTCCCGCGTACAGCATCTCGCCATCGGTGGCCAATGAAGACACGCTTTCACCGTCGCCGTTGGAGAGCAACGGAAGGCCTGGAACGTCAGTCCAGAGGGCATCTGCCTTAGCGCACTGGCGTAAAAAACCATCGCCGCCAGCGAAAACCTGCCCTGCTGACACGGCAAGACGACTCAACACCGGAAGCAATTTGGACGCAAACTGGGCCCCACCAACCCGGGTCCAGGCAGGAGCAGGGATATTGGGTGCGTAGTCATTTGCAAAATAAACTGCGTTTTCATAGAGTCCGTCTGCGTTGCGTGCAATCCCTCCCGCCGCATAAATTTTCCCTCTGTCGATCGTCAAAGCCCTGACACTCAAATCTGCAGGAAAAGAACCCATCATTTCCGTGGGGATAGAAAAACTCGGCTGATCAAGTAGCGATTGAATGACCAACCCTCCACCCGACAAAAGATGCACTGCACCCCCCTCATCGATTGTCGTAGCGTCGCGCCCTACATACAAAGCCTGGCTTCCCACGGCAAGCGCTCTCACATCGAACGCATTTCCCATCGAATACCACGTTCTGGTTGATTCACGGTACGCGAACACCCCATTCGTCGTTCCAGCATACAAGACCTTGTTGGCTGTATCAATGGTAAGAATACGCAGGCGACCGAGGGATGCACTGAACCAGTAGTCCGCTGTAAGTCCTGTTCGCTCCCAAGTAGTGCCTGCGTCGCTACTCCTGAGGACATCGGCATAGCTGGGACGCCCGCTTGCCTCAACAATTGCGTACAAATTGGACCCCAGCAAAACCACATCTGCGACATTAACGTTATTCAGGCGCTGACCTGCACTGGCTGCCGACACTGGACCATTTAGGACCAAAGGAGCAGTCGGACTCAACCACTTGAAGAGGTCCTCCAGCAAATTGCTATAAACACCGAACTCTGTCGCCCACAGCAGAACGGACTGACTTTGTCCAGCAAATTGCACCGCCGCATTCACGTGGTTTGTCATGGGAAACACCGGGCCTGGCAATAAGTTCGGAGCATCCGAAGTCAGATCATCGAAGGGTGACGAGACCAAAGCGCCCGAATCAGTCGCCACCGCCACAACCCATTGAGGCGGGTTGGAGGCTGCACGCAAGACATTTACTCTGTTACAGCTGGAAGGCAGGGTCTCGCTCGCGAAGGACAACCTGCGCCAATTGACCACAGCAATTCCGCCCGACAAATCACCCTGAAAAATCCCGCCATCAAGAGTGCAGGCAAATGCCCATCGGCTTGAATTCGAGGCAATGGACACCACCGTACCTGATAGCGCTACCTTCGCCAAGCCTGATTCGCTACTCACAAAAGTATTCGATAGTATGTCCAAGAGAAACACCGTATCAGATGTTCCGATAGCAATATTCCCCTCCAGTTCACCCAATGCAGTCACATTCTGACGCGACGGAACACTCACCGCCTTCCAGCCAGGGGCAAGGCCATTGTTTGTCGTTGAGTACACTCGAGAATCACACGCGGCGGCAAGGTACAAAGTATCGGCAACCCGCTGCAACATCGTATAGTCACATGCCACGATGGCCGGATTTACCAGTCGGGTCCATTGAGGCGCACTCCCAGCGGGTGTCACATACACACCTCCGTCCGTTGCCGCATACACAAAGTTGCCCAAGTACGCCAAAGAGTACACACGGCGCCCACCTTGAGACGACATGCCCGCGTTGGCTGCAACCCAGGTTGCGCCCACATCAGTACTCAGGAACATGCCATTCAAGTCCGTCCCTGCGTACAGCGAGTTCTGTGCAATCGGGTCAGAAAGTAGCGCCGTCACACTCCCACCCGAGGGGCCAGCAGAGGTCCAGTTTGGCACCAACTGCGCCCACGCGTTTCCCGCGATGACCAGCACAATGCAACCCAAGGCGCGGAGCCATCGATTCAAAAGTTTCATGAGAATAGCTCCTGCTTCGCGAGTAAAAACGAGGTAGATGCAATACAGATCAACATACCTCTCCGTTCAAAAGGAATACCAGGGACCATCTTCCGCACCAACTTGCTGCCATATCGACAGATAGGTACGTCGACCATAGAAGAAAGGTAGACCCCATGAAAATGAAGGGGCACTGGAGGCACTTGCAACATAGGTCCCGCCCAAGTACGGAAATGCCGTATTGGATGTTGAAAACGACGCGTCCGCATTGCCAATGTCGAAGTCGACGTTAACCCTGTTCGCCTGAGGATTGTCCCCATCTGACAAGATTGCGGAGAGATGCAACGCGCTGGAAGGGCAAAACCAGCTTGAGTTAACGCAGTTTCCAATGTCCATGTCAGGAAAAAATAATGCGTTCGTTCCGGTGTCCAAATAGCTATTTGTAAACAGTTTCCCCTTGTAGGTCGTAGTGACGTTCAGATAGGACGGAAAGTTGTGCTGCCAATCGACACCCAGGTGAATTCGAGTTGCAGATGCAGGCAACTGATTGTTTGTGGACGAGTTAATACCAAAAATCAACTCTCCATTGACTTTGGATGCGCCAAGGCCAGTAACCTGAGGCAGAACCAACACGACACCGTTGTTATGCTGCGGCAACGCTGCCACGGGATTGAATACCTGAAAGTTGCTAGGCACCGCTGCCGGCCTACAGTCCGATGCGCTAGTTACGCTTGCAGGGCAGCCATAGTACTGCACATACGAATTACTGTAGTCACCGGCGAGGCACATTTGTCCACAATCAAGTTTTACACTGCCAATTCCTAGAATACCGTTAGAACCCAAGGCACTGGCCGTACTCAATACCTCGCCATTGACCGCATCGGAACAATCCTGCGGGACTTTCGGTAAAGCGTTTACATCATCCTGAATCAACTGTATCGGGATCGCACTGGCAATTTGCGCTCCGAGTCCAACGTCTGCAACCTTATTCGGCCCCCACAAGCCGCCGATGACAAAGGGATAGCACTCATGTGCGACAGACGCTGTCCCATTAGCGCCGTCGTTCGCGAGAACGACCGACGGCAAGTTAAGTTGCTTAACCTTGCTCGCCAAAACCCGAAGCCCTACCGAACCGGTATCTACCTGAATGTGGTCAATGGACTGACAACGTTCCGTCCCGGGTTCACAAACTACAACTGTGGTGTACAGAATGTTTGCCTGCGCCAATGAAAACCCACCATCTGGTCCACCGTCGACCGTCACAGCCACGCTGTTGAGTTTGGGCAATACAACTTGACCCACAACCGGTCCTTCGTTCTGGCCTTGAAGTCCTCCGCCACTGATGGTAGTGACAGTTGAATTCTCGCCCCCTCCGCACCCCGCGAGGACCGAAATCCAAATGAGCAGTTGGAACAACTTCATCCGCATGGTCTTATTCAATCTGGTCCGGACTGAAATCTGGCGGCAGCAGGGACCTCCGGTAAGCCCAACCTGAGAACAGATGCAAATGAGCATCGGATTTGACTACCAGATCACTACTGGAATGCCTGAAATTCCGACGTATACCGACCTGCCCAGAGTTGTCTCGGGCCGACTTAACGTATCCTGAGTAAGAAGCACCGAGCAACTTCTCCAGGTTGGGTTTGTATTGCGTGCGCCAACTCACCCCGAAAATAATGCCGTCGCTTGATACAAATTCCCGAACCAAGGAACCATCCCGCATCGCAAGGTTGTAGACAGAGTATGCGGGCCTAATTTCGAGGTGGCGTCGGGCCGCCATGCGCATACTATCCCCCTGGGTTGTAGACTCCACCTCTCCCAACGCAGCCCTGGCAGGATCCATGGCAAGCAACAGGGCCGAAAAAACTACTGAAACACCCAAGAGAAAATGCGCCCTGCTCGTTCCCCATCCAGAATTAACCAATGGATGGCGTACTGCCTGTGCATGATCTGTGGGCCGTTTGGAGCCTACCTCCTGAAGCGAACACAGAATGCTCTTGAACCCGATGCGTGTGCGGTTGGCAGTCTGCTTATCTTGTTGCTGATCTCGCCCATTGCAGAGGAGGTGATCTTTCGCATGGGTGTCCATTCCTACCTTCTGCGTCATTTCCAATCTCGCTTGAGATATTTGAGTCTTCCGAATCTGTTGACAGGCATATTGTTCGGCATGTCGCACGCAATACTCCATGTCTCGCCGAATGAAATACTCTGGACGCTTCCTGCGTTGCTCATCGGTTGGACTTGGGAACTCAGTGGAGCTCGAATTGCCGCCCCTGTTTTTGTACATATTTGGTTCAATCTTTGTCTGGTACTTTTTTCCTGCTAGAACAGGTCGTAGCGATACCCAACATAGAAGAAATAGGCCGAAGATGTGTCGTGATTGGTTGGACCGTCGGTAGTCGATTGCTCAAAAATAGTTTCGCCGGATACGCTTGCACGCTCGGACAATTTGTATGAGAGCCGCAAACCAGGCGATACCCTGTTCACTTTTGTTGCCGTATTGTCTGTTTGGGTGTACAGGCTGATGGAGAACTCGACGCTGGCTTTGTTATCGAAAATTCCGGTCAGGTTGTTGTACGAGAACTGCGTGCCCTGTAACGTACCGCTATTGAGAAGACTCAGATTGAATCCATTGATGTCGCGGCTTGAATAAAGGTTTGAACCCGTCAGCTGGAACGACAAAGTGTACTGGGCACCGGTGGCGGGCATGGCTTGGAAGTTGCCTATGGCTGGCAATTCACCAATCTCACTGTACCGAATGTCGGCGGAAGACTGCCACTTGGGTGAAATTGGACGGGAAACACTTAGCATGGCCTGGCGCGCCTGTGCCGCGGTTCCAAGAGCTAGTTCTTTCACCTCGGCAAGGCTCCTGAGTTGCAGCAAAGTCTTCAAAGACGTCGTGCCTGAGCTAATCAGTGCATCACTCAACTGCAAAGAGGGAGCCTTCCTATCGTCTACCAACAGCGTAATTGACGTATCCATCGGCCCCTGCATGGAACCCTGCAAAGTAAAGGCATTGATCTTCTCAAAATTCAGGTCGTAGTCCATCTGCGAGAAAACTGACACCCCCTCGCCAAAATAGCGAACCTCGGCACCTACGGCACGTCTGTCTGAAATTTCCTCGGTCCTTTGGTCCACCAGCGAGATGGCTCCTCCCCACCGTTCAAACAGATTATCAGCTTCCAACATGACGCCAAATAACTGCTGGGACGGAGCCGAAACCAGGGTGTTGGCTGGAACACCGAGGGACCCACTGAGTTTGAGGCTTCCAGCAACGGGCATGGACAGCGACACTCCGTCGAACAAACCAAACATGGACCCTGCAATCGCCGACTGCCTTCCTACTCGCAAACCCAAGCGGTTATTCAGGTTCTTGTAATCCAGGTAAGCGGCGCCCAAAGAACTTTGTGCTTGCGAGGTTGCTATGAAATTGCTTGCCGAGCTTCCCCGAATAACAAGCTTCAAATCCGACGATTCAGTCTTGTAGCGCCCCGTCATATCCAAACTGGTAACCAATGCCGATTGATTGGTTCGGCTCAGAGTATTTTGATCAATACCCGCTGAAATATTCACCAGAGATTCGGATTTCGAGCTACCACCGTAGTAATACTGCGATAGGCCACCTGAATAGCTGAAACCTGGCTGTTCCTTAGAGCCAAGGCTACCTGATGTCGCATTCACTTCAGCACCTGTGCCCATCCCAATCGCTGAAAGACGCTGTGCAACACGTTGCGCCGCTTCTCCATTTGGATACAGCCGCTGGTACAGCTTGTACTCAATGCGCGCACGGTCAACGTCTCCCGTACCCTCCCACGCATTGCCAATCCATTCCTGCGCTAGTTCCGTCGAAGTGTTGGGTGGCAACAGCAACGCCCGGCTCAAAACGTCGACCGCGTCACGAAAACGCTGTTGCGAAAGTGCCACCTTTGCCTGCCCCAACAAAACCTGCGCATCAGAATTAATCTGCCCTGGAGTCTGTTGCTCAGGCACGTTGCGTGTCTCCTCCGCAGCCAGCGGAAGTTGGGGCGCGGTTTGTTCCGCCATTTGGCTAGGAACTACTTCGGGAACCTTTGCCGCTGCGACTTCTGCATCCAAACGAAGAATCGAAGCTGAAGGAAACTGCGACAAAACTCTGATGCGGACCACCTCGGCGTCCTCCAATGTTTTGAAGTATCCGACCGCCAGCGCTTGTCCGGCCCCACCCTCAATAGCAACTTGGCGCGAAAAAACCACATAGTCTTGCAATGCTACAGGGACCCTCGGGAAGTCCGCCGATTGCTTCGAATCCAATACTTTCAATACGACGGCAAAGTTTCTGTCGTTGACCGACTCGACCATCGCAGGCAATGGCGCGAGCTTTCCCTTCTGCCCCTCAATACTGACAAACTCCATATCGATCGAGCGTGCATCAGGACCCTGCCGCGCCAATACCTGCACTCTTTTACCAAACTGTAGACTCAATATCTTGGGCCGACCACTCCCCACCGGCGCGTAGGTCAAAGCGATATCTGGGTACTGACCTCTGGCGATGAGTCGTCTGCTCTCCTGCATCACTGGTCGCCACACCGCTTCGTCAGCAGCAGCGATGTCAAAGCTGATTTGCATCAAATCTGATATCGCAGTGGGGGCCTGGCGCAGAAATCGCACATTGGTACCAAATGAGATTCTGGCCAATGTTGCGCCGCCCGCATCTATCCACTCAAGACGGTCAATCGTCTGGGCAATTGACTGACCTCCCGCAAACATCAGGCACAGTAACCATGGCCAACTGCGTCGCAACACGGGGTATCCAATAATGGATGCAAGTAGATGCTGCACTCTCATGGCACCACCGGCACTGGCTTGGTACGGTCCGAAGAACGCATCTGCCGAGGAATCATTTCGCTGTTCGTCACATGGCAGCTCACGCAAGTCGAATTTCCTGCCACTGGCTTGTAGGACGGCGACAAGTGTGAATAAGCCACCGGCAGCCAGGCCACCGTTTTGTGGCAGCTATCGCAGGAGCGTGCTGTCATAAAGTGTCCCGTTGGCTTGGCAGGGGCTCCCATCCCGTTATGACAAACCAGACAGGTATTGAACGAGATTCCTCCATGGTTGAAATACGCAGGCTTCCAGGTCGACGTCCGATGGCAGGTATCACAGGAACTGGTAACCATGAGGTGACGTGCCGGCATGCCAGATGCTCTCATTCCATCGTGACAGGATTTGCATTTTCCAGCCTCCACGCCCTGGTGGTCATAGTCGGCTCCCAGGGTTCCTCGCCCTGACTGTTCAACCTGCAGGTTAGGCAGCAAACTACCCAGAGTGGCATTCACTGCGGCATTGCGAATGATGGGCTTGATCACCGCACGGAAGCCTCCGCTGGAATACTTATGACAGCCCGAGTTGTCACAGTCATTGGGGGCGGCGCGAGCAGTCACTGAAGTGTGTGCGCTTGGTCTCGCTTTCCAATTACTAAAGCCGCCAAACCAGGTATAGCCCTTCTCATGGCAGCTCATGCAAGTCTGTGAAGCCGCTGCAGTGTGCGCAGCAGCTGTCATGGGGGTACCGGAGAAAGTCGTGAAATTGCTCTTGGAATGGCAAGCTTCACACGCGATACCCGCAACCGGCACGTGGGTAGCCGTCGACGGTGCAGTTGGAGAGCCCCCGGCGGCGAGCGGCATCAACTTGGGTTGATAGGTAATCGGAGGCGGTGCGGTACAGGCAACCTGCGTCGTGCATCCGGCAAACGGTCCCTTTCCGTTCCCTGCTGTGTGGCAGGCAATGCAATTGGAGGTAATTCCAGTGTGCACAATTGTGCTGGACGCCAATGCGGCCAGAGAATAATCCCCTGCAGCAAGGTGACATGTAGCGCAATTGGTCACTGAAGTCGAAATGTGTCCATTTGGCATACCGGCCGGCGAAAACGCGGTCGTACTGTTGTGGCACAGCGAACAGTCTCCCCCCGGTGGATGCGCCGCATCGGCAACACTGTAGGTTGTCGCAGCGGAGTATGGTCGCGTCTGGAATCCCTTGTAGGACGCATTTGCAACGACGGTGGTTGGGGTAATCGGATACTGGTTCATTCCCATCCAAACATAGTTCTTCTCATGGCAGGCATTGCAACCGCTGCTGATACCCGAGTGCGTCATGGCCGACGTAGGAACAGGGTTCAGGAATGCCGTTCCAGGCGCAGTTTTCACTGACGACGCGTTGACCAGCC
>CAIPGC010000267.1 GCA_903864505.1 uncultured beta proteobacterium
AATCACCCGCCAGTAGCGGGACGGTGGTTTGCATTTGCACGCCCGCCAGCGGCGGATCAAACTGAATGCGTGCCAGATTGCTGCTGCGTTCGGGCGCAATCGTCATCACCACCGACTTGTAGTTCAGCAGCAGGGCATCGGGGCTGGCGTTGTAGGGTTTGAGCGGCTCGCCGTCAAAGTTGGCCGGGTCGGTCGCCGGGACATTGAAGGCGCTGTGGTCCAGCACGATGTCGCCCGCTATGGCATTCACGCCCATGCCCTGCACGCGGCGCAGCAGCAGCCACAGGCGCTCCAGCACCAGCTTGGGGTCGCCCTGGCCCTGGATGAAGAGGTTGCCGTACAGCGTGCCGTCGCGCACCGCGCCTTCCATGAACACCGGCGTGCTCCAGGTGTAAGCCGGGCCCAGCAGGTCCAACGCGGCATAGGTCGTCACCAGCTTCATCACCGAAGCGGGATTCATGGCCACACCGGCACGGTGGCTCAGGCGCGGCACCCCAACGCCCTGCGCATCCACCACCAGCACCGCGACTGCATCACGCGGCACCTTGGCGCGGGCCAGCGCGGCTTCGACTTCGGGCGGCAGGTTTTGCGCATACGCGGCGCAGGCCAGGACCAAAAGCGCGCAGAACAGACTGTGGCGAAACAACATGCGCTGATTATCCGGGTACAGCAGAGAACACAACACCCCGATGCGTCCCGTCCGTAATTCCGCATTCGGCGCGAAGCAACCAGATCGGCTGTTAAAGCTCCCCTCGCCCATCGGGGCGAGGGTTTGGGGGAGTGGGGAGCTAAAACGCAGAGCCGCGATAATCCTTGGCATGTCCTCATCGTCCAGCAGTCCACATCCATTTCTCTCCCCCAAAGCCGTGGGGCTGCTGGCGGCGGTGGTGACGGTGCTGATCTGGACCTCGTTCATCGTTATCGCACGCGCTTCGGCCGATCCCTCGCGCGGTGGCGTTCTCAATCCCTTTGACATCGTCTATGCGCGGCTCTGTGGTGCGGCGATGATTTTGCTGCCCTGGGGACTGTGGCTGAACTGGCGGGACCGGGTGCGTGCGCGGGAAGATGGCGTCCCTTTCAGTGCAATTCCTGGGGGTTCACTGGGCGGTCTGTCGCCCTTGCCGTTGCGCACGACGCTGCAGATCGGCTTGTTCGGGGGGTTGCTGTATGCGGTGCTGGCCTACAACGGCTTTGTCTACGCACCGGCGGGTCACGCCTCGGTGCTGATGCCGGGCAGCCTGCCACTGTGGACTGCCTTGCTGGCGGTGGTTGTGCTGGGCCAACGCATTACGCCATCGCGCGCACTCGGTCTGGCGCTGATTGTCGTGGGCGATCTGCTGGTCGGCGGCAGCAGTCTGCTGCATGCCTTCGAGGGGGGTGATGTCTGGATAGGGGACCTGCTGTTCATCCTGTCGTCGGTTGTGTGGTCTGTTTACAGCGTTCTGGTGCGCCGCCATGCGCTCAATGCCGTGCGCGCCACCATTGCCATCACGGCGTTTGCCTTTGTAACTTTTGTGCCGACCTACACCGTGCTGGCGCTGCTGCACTTGGTGCCGGGCAAGGTGTTTACCGCGCCATTGCATGACGTGGTGTTCCAGATGTTTTTCCAGGGTGTGGGTTCGGTCGTGATTTCGGGCATTACCTTTACCAAAATGATCCAGCACTTTGGGCCGGTACGCTCCACCATGATCACCGCGCTGGTGCCTGGTTTGTCGGCCGTGGCGGCAGCGGCATTTTTGAGCGAACCCCTGCCATGGAACCTGGCCGTTGGCCTGACTTTGGTGACCGCCGGTATCGTGTTCGGGGTGCGCGCTGCGTCTGGAGTTGCTATTAAACCAGTAGCTGCTCGTGCAGCAAATACGGGCACTTGAGGCTTTTTCTTCATATATTTATGAACTTGCTGGCATTTGATACCGGAACCGAATCCATGTCCATCGCGGTGGCGCGTACGGTGGCCGGACAGCAGCGCCTTTGGCAGCACACCGCAATCGGTGGGGCGCAGGCATCGACCGGACTGATTGCCAGCATCCTGGACCTGCTGAACCAGGCCGGACTGAAACTCGACGCGCTCGATGCCATCTGCTTTGGCGCTGGACCGGGATCGTTTACCGGTTTGCGCACAGCGTGTTCGGTGGCACAGGGACTGGCATTTGGTGCCAAGGTACAGGTGCTGCCGGTGGACTCCTTGCTGGCTGTTGCCGAAGAAGCACGCCACGCTGCATTGGCGGACCAGCCACAGGGCGTGGTCACGGCTCTGCTGGATGCCCGCATGAACGAGGTATATGTCGCAACCTATGCGTTCGAGGGCCCCCACTGGACGCAATTGCAAGGGGGTGCGCTGGTGCGCCCGCAGGATCTGGGTACCTATCTGCGGGCGATGCAACACAAGCTCGACCTGCCAGAGGGAACATTGGCCGGCAATGTGTTCGGCGTGTATGGCGAGCGCCTGCAGGTTGGGCAGCGCGAATCGACTCGGTCGATTGCGGCCTTGCCTACGGCGGCCGCACTATTGCGGCTGGCTCCGCAACTGCTGGCGGCCGGGCTTGCGGTGGAGGCGGAGCACGCATTGCCCCTCTACATTCGGGACAAGGTGGCTCAAACCACGCTGGAGCGTGCGGCCGACAAGGCTGCTACGCTGGCAGCAGCAACGATAACGCCGGAAGTTTGACGGCATGCAATCCACATCACCTGCCATCGAGGTTCAGTTTGAGCCGCTGTTGGCCGAGCGCATTGACGAGGTGCTGCGGGTGGAGCAGCGTGCCTACCCGCACCCATGGAGTCGCACCAATTTTCTCGATGCCCTGCATGCGGGCTACCAGGCGCAAATGCTGATGGCCGATGACACCGTTCTGGGCTATTTTGTAGCCATGAAGGGCGTCGATGAAGTGCATTTGCTCAACATCACCGTGGCGCCCGAGTACCAGGGCCAGGGTTGGTCGCGCACCATGCTCGACGCGCTGGCAGTGTGGGCGCGTGGCCAGTCGGCGCAGTGGGTATGGCTGGAGGTTCGCCTGGCCAACGCACGGGCGCTGCATGTGTACGAGTCCTACGGCTACCTTCGCATGGGCCAGCGCAAGGACTACTATCCAGCAGGCAACGGCCTGCGCGAAGACGCGGTGGTCATGAGCCTGCGACTATAAATTTCACCTGCCATGCCACTTGAACTTGACGCCCGCCAACGTGCCATGCTGCAGGAGATGGGTGTGCGCGTCTGGCTGCCGGGAGCCGCCTTTGAGCCCCCTGCGGCTGCAACGACGCGTCCTGCTGCCGACACCACCGTACGCGCGCCGACTCGGTCCAGTCTGGAATCTCCTGCGCCGCAAGCGCCGCCAGCCCCGATGCCCGGTGCCGCCCCGGTGGCACAGGCAGCGCTGACGGCTGCCACCGAACTTGATGCGATGGATGGTGCGTCGTTGCAACAGGCGGCCACACTCTGCAAGGCGTGTGGCCTGTGTGGCGGCCGCCGGCAAGCCATCTTGTGCGCGCCCGGCGCCGGTGTGCAGATGGACTGGATGGTGGTGGGCGACCCGCCAGACGAAGAAGAAGATCGTGCCGGCCAGGTCTTTGTGGAGCAGTCGGGCCTGCTGCTGGACAACATGCTCAAGGCGGTGGGTGCCAGCCGGGGCGGCGCTGGCAGCCAGGGTGCCTACCTGAGCGCGGTGGTGAAATGCCGGCCGCCGCACGCTCGCCTGCCCGTGGCATCGGAGCTCCTGCAGTGCTCGGCCTATTTGCGCCGGGAAATTGCGCTGGTGCAGCCCAAGGCGATTCTGGCGATGGGGCGTTTTGCCGTGCAGACTCTGTTGGGCGACTATCCGGATCAGGTCGCCCTGCCCCTGGGAAAACAACGTGGCGCGGTATACCGGTTTGCGGGCGTTCCGGTGGTGGTGACCTACCATCCCAAAGTGCTGCTGCGTGCCAGTGCCGACAAGGCCAAGGCCTGGGCCGATTTGTGTCTGGCCGCGCAAGTGATCCAGGGCACCGAGCCGTCCCTACAATCGGCACCATGACTTTCCTGGAACAACTGCGCAATGCCGAGCGCTACAACGGCTCCCTGCTTTGTGTGGGGCTGGATCCCGAGCCCAGCCGTTTTCCTGGCCGGTACCAGGGCGATACCAACAAGATCTTCAATTTTTGCGCCGACATCGTCGAGGCGACTGCCGACCTGGTGATAGCCTTCAAGCCCCAGATCGCCTACTTTGCCGCCCACCGCGCCGAGGAGCAACTCGAGCGCCTGATTGCGCACATTCGTTTCGCTGCACCGCAGGTTCCCATCATTCTGGATGCCAAGCGCGGCGACATCGGCAGTACCGCCGAGCAATACGCAATCGAGGCCTTCGAGCGTTACGGCGCAGACGCAGTAACCCTGTCGCCCTTCATGGGATTCGACTCGGTCGCGCCCTACCTCAAACGCCACGGAAAAGGTGCGTTCTTGCTATGCAGAACGTCCAACCCGGGGGGCGATGACTTCCAGTCGCAGCGCCTCGCCAGTGTGGAGGGGGCTCCGCTGCTGTACGAACACATTGCACGTCTGGCCCAGGGTCCGTGGAATCTCAATGGCCAGCTTGGTTTGGTGGTGGGTGCCACCTACCCGGCAGAAATCGAGCGGGTGCGCGCCCTGGCACCGACCTTGCCGTTGCTGATTCCCGGAATTGGCGCACAAGGCGGCGATGCGCTCGCTACCGTGAAGGCTGGTTGGCGCGGTTCGGCAGCCGCCACTACGGGGACGATTGTGGTCAACTCGTCGCGCGCGATTTTGTACGCCTCGTCGGGCGAGGACTTTGCTGCTGCGGCGCGGCGGGAAGCCATCAGGACGCGCGACCTGCTTCTGCAAGCGCGTAGTGCGCCCTAACACGGTTGGAGCTAGGGCCTGGGCAAGGCCGCGTTGACCACTTTGCAACGCGCAATGTCACAGGCCGTGGGCAACGCGGAGCGGTACTCGGGGTAAAGGCGAAGTTGCGTCATGTCGCGGGCAGTGCATTTTTCTCCTTTGCCGTTGTCGTAGCTGGAGGTGACATCCACGCATCGCCTTGAATGCGACATCAGGCCAAACAGATGGCCCATCTCGTGCGAAATCACCATCTGCAACGTTTCCCGCGCATCATGGGTCGGGTTGCGGGTTCGCAGCAATTGAAAGGCTGCGGGTCCCAGTACCAGAGTGCGTTGACCATAGTTGGCAAGGCCAAAATTGCCACCGCTGTCGGCATCGCTCCACCGAACCGACACCGCCCGCTCGGGACTCGCAACCGCCGCTGGGCGGTTGATTACCGTGGCCGCAATGCCGCACTCGGCCCAATGGGAAGCAGCATTGGTGAGCGAAGCCAGCACCAGGCGCTCGTCAAACCAGGCCGGCGCGGTGGCGTGGTCGTACACAAAGACCAGGGGCACGCTGACGGCCGGCCGGTCCTGCGCGTCACCCCAAATCACCATTTCACCGCTCAGGCACTGTGCAATCTCATCGTCGCGCACGGCTGCAACGCTGGGTGTCAGCGCCAGCACGGTGAACCACAATGTCATACCTCGCCTGACCCACCCCATTGGTGGACAACAAGGGTGGTCATCATCGAAGAACTTGTCCCTCACAAAAGTCCTTACATCGGGCCTTGGCGGGCGTTCGTGATATTTTTCAATCATTTTTCATCCGGTTTGCAGTCCAGTGTATGTCACGCATTTTCCCAAGGCTGCAGAAGGATCCCGACAGGACAGGCGGATCGGGGTTATCCTTCACTGATGCCTCCCATTGAGCTCGAACCGTCAGCTTCCACGGATCCCATTTCATGATTGACCTCTATACCGCCGCCACCCCCAACGGGCACAAAGTGTCCATTGCACTAGAGGAGATGGAGCTGCCTTATGCGCTCAAGGTGCTGGATCTGTCCAAGAGCGAGCAGAAAAGGCCGGAGTTTCTCGCGATTAACCCCAATGGTCGTATTCCGGCCATCGTCGATCGCGGCGAAGATGATTTTGCGGTGTTTGAATCCGGGGCCATCCTGATCTACCTGGCGGAGAAGACCGGCACCCTTCTACCAACCGACCGCAAGGGCCGCTCGCGCGTGCTCCAGTGGCTGATGTTCCAGATGGGCGGCATCGGCCCCATGATGGGGCAGTCCAACGTGTTTTTCCGTTACTTTCCCGAGAAAATCCAAAGTGTCATTGACCGCTACCAGGGCGAGAGCAAGCGGCTGTTTCGCGTGCTCGATGGGCATCTGCAGGACCATGAATACCTGGCGGGTGACTACTCGATAGCCGATATTGCCAACTGGGCCTGGGTGCGTACCCACCGCTGGTCGGGTGTGGACATGGATGATCTGCCCCACCTCAAGCGCTGGCGCGACCAGTTGCGCGCGCGCCCCGCGGTGCAGCGGGGCATCGAGCGCCCTGCGTCGTCCCTTGATTTGCGCGTCGATGACGCAGAAAAGGCACGGCAGTTTGCCGAAAGTGCGCGCAAGATGCTGGAAACCGGACAATCCAAAGCAGGAGGAGTTTGACCATGAAGCTGTATGTAGCCCACCGCGCACCCAATCCACGCAGGGTGACGATGTTCATCGTCGAGAAGAATATTGAAGGGATCGAACTGGTAAATGTGGACCTCAACGCCCAGGAGCACAAGGGTGAGGCGTATCGCACCATCAGTCCCCTGGCCAAAGTGCCTGCACTGGAGTTGCACGATGGTCGGGTGCTGACCGAAACACGTGCCATCTGCACCTACCTTGAAGGGTTGTACCCAGAGATCAACCTCATGGGCGATGAATTTGAAGAGCGCGCTTTTATTGAAATGGCCGACCGCCGCGTGGAGCACTACCTGCTGGCCGGCATTGCCAACAGCGTGCGTCACACGCATCCCGGGTTGGCTGCTCTGGAGCAGCCCCAGTTTCCAGATTTTGGCTATTCGCAGGCGCAAAAGGTGCGCGAGGTGGCGCAGTGGTTTGACCATGTGCTCGAGCGCCAGCCCTGGATCGCCGGGAAGCGCTTCACCATCGCCGATATCACTGCGTTTTGTGCCATTGAGTTTGCCAAGTTGATGAAGTTCAACCCCGGTGCCGAAGGCATGCCCGCACTGCAGGCCTGGCGCGACCGCGTGGCCGAGCGGCCCAGTGCCAAGGTCAATTAACGGTTTCGTATTTTGAAAGGTCAAGCATGTCCAATACTCACGCCTCCGTAATCAATTCACAGCAACTCGTCGATGACATCAAGGCCGTGATCGCCACGGCAGAGGAAATGCTGGCGGCAAC
>CAIPGC010000268.1 GCA_903864505.1 uncultured beta proteobacterium
ACGTCAGACCGGAAACCGCCACTCCTGTGGAGTTGCTTAAGGCAGCCAGTGCGTAGAAGCCTCCTGCGGAATTGCCGTTTTTGGCTGAGCCATTCAGAAAGCTGTCGGCCGTTACAACAGAGCCGTTGCTTTCAGTGAAGGTCAGCGTGAACGAGTCTGCATTGGCCACGCTTCCCGATAGATTCCCTACCGGTATCTTTAAATAGAAGTCGAAATTTCCGCCCAGGGGGCTGCCAGGCTGCAAAGTTTGACTGGGGCTGAACGCTGATCCAGCGCCGGGCGCTGTACCGGTAGTAACTTGACTGAATGCTGCTGGAACAGAAGTCAAGGGGTTTTGGTTCGATATCGACACTGCAGTAAGTGTGGAGGCCAGTGCTGTTGACAAATTCAATGCAATGCCTGAAGTGGACCCGGAAATTGGGACAGGTGTTTAAGTGGGACACTGTCTAAAGAAACGGGTTACCAATGACTGAGTCAAAGAAGCGCAAATTTCATCCACCGGAGTTCAAGGCGAAGGTGGGACTGGAGGCGCTCGGTGGGATGAAGACCGTCAATCAGATTGCGCAGGAATATGGAGTTCATCCTGTGCAGGTCGGGCAATGGAAGCGCGAGATCCAGGCACAGGCCAAGAGCCTGTTTGAAGGCAAGCGCGGGCCACAACCGGTGTCAGCCGAGAGTGCACCTGACCGGCTTTACGGAGAGATCGGGCGATTGAAGATGGAGCTCGACTGGCTCAAAAAAAAGTCCGGGATCAGCCTGCCATGATCCGGCACGCCTGGATCGGCGCCCATGCCGATCTGACGCAAAAGCGCCAGTGCGTGCTGGCTGGTGTGTCGCGTACGACGGTCTACGCCAAGCGCCGGTCGGTGGTGTTCATCGAGATCGACGAAGTGCTCAAGCGCCTAATTGATGAGGAATACACCCGCCATCCGTTTTACGGCAGTCGCAAGATGGTGGTGCACCTGTTTCGCTGTGGCCACCGGGTCAACCGCAAGCGGGTACAGCGCCTGATGCGCTCCATGTTTCTTGCCGGGATGGCGCCAGGACCGAACACAAGCGTGGCGCACCCACAGCACAAGGTGTACCCCTATTTGTTGCGTGGCGTGCCTGTAGTGCGGTCGAATCAAGTCTGGAGCACCGATATCACCTATGTACGGCTGGAACGCGGCTTTGCCTACCTGGTGGCCGTGATCGATTGGTACTCCCGGCGTGTGCTGAGTTGGCGCATCAGCAACAGCATGGATGCGGTGTTCTGCGTCGACTGCTTGGAAGACGCCTTGCGCGACCATGGCAAGCCCGAGGTGTTCAACAGTGATCAGGGCAGCCAATTTACAAGCGAAGACTTCACTGGCGTTCTAAAGCGCGAGGACATCACCATCAGCATGGATGGACGGGGCCGGGCCTATGACAACATTTTTGTCGAGCGGCTTTGGAGGAGCGTCAAACACGAAGATGTGTATCTCAACGGCTACGCGACGATGGGCGAGCTGCTGATTGGGCTGACGAAATACTTTGCCCTCTACAACACAGAGCGGCCGCACCAGTCTTTGGGAAATCAAACCCCGCAAGAGGTTCACAGGACTTCAAGCGGCGGCGGTGCGATGATCGTGGACAAATATCGGACCAAAGAAAGACTCCCAGTTGCGCTTCGCTCCAGCGGGACTGAGTTCGAGAAAGTCAGGATTGAGATTGAGCCAGCAATACCAATTGCAAAAACCGGGGCAGCGCCGTCCAGCTGCGAGAAGTCAAGTGCAACTTAAACTGCCATCAAGTCTGTCCTGACTCTGGGGTCCACTTCA
>CAIPGC010000269.1 GCA_903864505.1 uncultured beta proteobacterium
AGCCTTGATCATCTCGATGGCCTTGTCCTGTTGTGTCACATAGTCCGCGCGTGTCGTCTGGATTCGCTTGAAAACCTCACGGCCTTTTTCGGAGGTGACCATCTTGTCGAGCTTCTCCAGCCGGTCGGAGATGACCTTGCGTTGCTCGGGAATGGCTTCCAGCGCCTTGGTCCGCTCGCCGCCGGTCATGATGTAGGCGTTGCGCAATTGCCGCGCAATGGTGTTGATGGCGTCAATGACGTCATTGGAAATGACCGTCTTGGGGAACTTGTCGGACACCATGTTTTCAATTTCGTCATTGAGTGCACCCAGGCGGGTGTAGCTCGTTGCGGCGATGACCACCAGCAGGATCAGGGTAATGGCAAAGCCGATTCCCAGCCGGACTCCGAGTTTGAGATTGTTCAACATGGCATTACTCCTGAATTAAGAAACTGAAAGAATTGACTTGGAAGCGGTTGGATTGAAACGCTGTGCTTACCTGGCGGACCGAAGGCCGGCTGCTGGTTCAGCCGGTGCAATGGGCTGGCCTCCCAATGGCAAATCTCAAAGGGTTTTTGGGGCTTCTGGTTCATGATGACTGCCCCTCCACCTGCCGATTGGCGTGGGCTGGTGAGCGAAGCTGGCTGTTGACCGAGCGTTTGACCAGTTGCGGCACATCCAGAATGAGGGCCACATCGCCACTGCCCAGAATGGTGGAGCCACTGATGCACTGCACCTGGTTGAACATCTGCCCCAGAGGTTTGATCACCGTCTGGAATTCACCCAGCAGCGTATCCACCACCAAACCCGCTTTCTGCCCGGCGTACTTCAGCACCACAATGTTCTCGCCCTTCACGGGTGGCGGGTTTTTGATGCCAAACAGATCGCGCAGCCGGATAAACGGCAGCACCTGACCGCGCAGGTTGGTGTAATCGTGATCGGGCTCGGCGGTATAGGCCACACACTCCTCGATCATGTCCAGCGGAATGGCAAACACCCGCTTGGCCACTTCCACCAGGAAACCGTCAATGATGGCCAGGGTGAGCGGCAGCCGCACGGTAACCGTGGTGCCCTTGCCCTCTTCGCTGGTCAGACTCACCGTACCGCGCAGCGCGGTGATGTTGCGCTTGACTACATCCAGGCCGACACCCCGGCCCGACAGGTTGGTAATTTTCTCGGCGGTGGAGAAACCCGGCTCAAAGATCAGTGCATAGACCTCGGAGTCGGTCATGTGGTGGCCGGCATCGACCAGACCGCGCTCGATTGCCTTAGCCAGGATGCGCTCGCGCTTCAAGCCGCCGCCGTCGTCCTGTACCGTGATAACAATGGCGCCCGAGTCGTGGTAGGCGTTGAGCTTGAGCGTGCCCTGGATCGGTTTGCCGCGTGCGGCACGAATCTCGGCACTCTCGATACCGTGGTCCATCGAATTGCGCACCAGGTGCATCAGCGGGTCGCCAATCTTCTCGACCACGGTCTTGTCGAGCTCGGTGTCCTCGCCGTCGATGATGAGCGCAATGTCCTTGCCCAGGTCGCGCGAGACATCGTGCACCACGCGCTGGAAGCGGCTAAAGGTGGCGCCAATTTTCACCATACGAAGTTGCAAGGCGCTGTCGCGCACTTCTTCGACCAACATCGAGAGCTTGGAGGTGGCCTCTTCGAGCTCAATGACCTTGGCGCGGTGCGCAATCATGTTGACGCTGGCACCGGCAATGATGAGCTCGCCCACCAGATTGATGAGCTGGTCGAGCTTGTCGGCATCGACCCGCACCGAGCGGCTTTCCTGGGCCTGGACTTCCTTGACCTGCTTCTGCTTTTGCAGCGCCGCGTCGACCACTGCCGCCGGAACCGACTGCTGCTCCACCAGAATGGAGCCCAGTTGGCGTGCCGGCACGGAGTCGGCCTGGGCGCTCAGGGCGTTGTCGAGCTCCTGGCGGGTCAGTGCACCGCAGCGCACCATCAGCTCGCCAATGCGCTCGGAGATCTCGGGCGACTCCTGAATCAGGCGGATGTATTCATCGACCTGGCTGTTGGGGGGCAGAATGCGCAGGCGCACATCGCCCTGCACAAACTCGAAGGCGCGCTCAATGGCTGCCTTGTCCGCTTTGGTGTCGAGCGACATCTCAAAGGACAGGTAGCACAGCTCGGGCTCCATGGTGTGGGCCAGCGGCAGTTTGTCGGGGATGGTCAGGATGTCGACGATGCGCCCCACCGTGCTGAGGTAGCGGATGAAGGACAACGGATCCATCCCCATGCGCAGCACTTCGGCGCCAAACTGCATGGAGATGTGCCAGTGGTCCGAGCCCGAGCCTTTGCCGGGCATGCGTTGGGTCGAATCGATGTCGGGTTCGGGTACCAGTGCGCCCCCGCTTGCAGCCTTGGTGCCCAGAACAGCGTGCAACTTCTCCAGCAACGGGGCTCCGGCCTCGGTGCTGGCCTCGTCGGCTTCGGTCTGGCCGGCCTGCACGCCGTCGATCAGGGCCTTGATGTGGTCGCAGCACAGAAGCAGCGTAGCCACCAGGTCGTCGCCAATGGTCAAGGTGCCGGCACGCACCTTGTCGAGCACGTTCTCTACCACATGGGTGAAGGCCACCACATGGTCCAGACTAAAGAGACCGGAAGAGCCCTTGATGGTGTGGGCGGCGCGGAAGATGGAGTTGATGAGTTCAGTCTTGTCTTCGGTCTGTTCCAGCGCCAACAAAGAGCTCTCCATGTCCTCCAGCAGCTCACGGCTCTCGGCAATGAAGATGAGTAGGGCTTGGTCGAGGTTCATGGTGGGCTTCTTCAAATCGGGTTGTTTGGGCGCAGAAGGGACATCGCAATCAGTTCTTGCCTGTTACAGGGTTGGGTTCAATCACGAGGTGGTCGCCAAAGAATGCGGCCACATTCAGGAGCTCAAACACCTCAATGACGGGCGCGCTGTGCGAGACCAGTTGCAATTCGGCCTGTACCGCCTGGGCGGTGCGCTTGGCCAGCATCAGCAGTTGCAGCCCGCAGGTGTCGAGCTCGGTCACGGCGGCCAGATCAACCACCAGGCGTACACCGGCGCGCAACGGCTCGATCAGGGCGTGTTTGAGTTCGTCGGCACGGTAAATACTGAGTTCGCCCTCAATGTGCAGGTCGACTTGGGTCAGGGGGGTGTCCATGGGGTGCTCCGGGTCAGTTGCGTTCAGGGCAGGCACAGCCGTTGCACGGCACCGAGCATCTGCTCGGGTTTGAAGGGTTTGACGACCCAGGCCTTGGCTCCTGCAGCCTGGCCTTCGCGCTTCTTGGACTCATCGCTCTCGGTGGTGAGCATGATGATGGGCGTGAAGCGGTACGCCGACATGGTCTTGACGTTCTTCACAAACGTGATGCCGTCCATGATGGGCATGTTCACATCGCTGATGATGAGGTTGACCTTCTGCCCGGTGAGCTTGTCGATGGCGTCCTGGCCGTTGATGGCCTCAATTACCGTGTAGCCCTCCCCGCGCAGCGCTATACCCACCACCGTGCGGATGGAGGCAGAGTCATCGACGATCATGATGGTTTTAGCCATGGTAGTTCTCTAAAAAGATTAGGAGAGAGGGTGGGTACTGACGTAGGCGGCAACCCGGGCATCGTCTTTGGGAATGTGCGTGAGTCCCCATTCGCTGAGAAACTCGGACACCACAGCCGGGTCGACTGTGTTGTTTCCAATGGCCTGACTCAGGGAGCTCAGGCGTTTGAGAATGTTGTTATGCGACTCCACGTGGGCCGTGTAGCCCGGATAGCTGACTTTGCGCATGAGTGACTCTTCGTCGGCAAAGTGCTCCCGAACGTGCTGGTAGAGCTTGATGGCACACAGGCGAAGCGCCGACTGATCCTGGGCCACAAACATGGCGTTGGCGAGCTCAAACAAGTGCTGGTGCTGCTGGTCGATCAGCGGCTCGCCTAGCAGGTAACTGTCTTTCCATTCGATGTGCATGGTGGTTACTTTCAAGTTCTTGGGTCAAAAGAACGTAATCTCTTCGTCTTGCTTGGCTTCTGTGACGGTGCCACCGGAGTGGATGACGTGCTGGTCCGCCATGACATAGGTCTTCTTCATATCGTCGAGCAAGCCTTGCGGATCTACCGGCTGCATCAGTCCGGCCTGCGCATTGATGGCCTGCTGTTCCTGCACGAACAGCGGCCAGCGCTCTATGTTCTTCTTGAGCAACTGCAGGATCTGGGCAACCCGGTCCTGGAACTGGAATTCGACAATGGCCTGGCCAATCTCTGACTGGATGGCCACGCTTTCGTCTTTGAGCAATGCGCCAGAGCGCTCCATGGCACCGGTGACGTCCCGGAAGTCGGTCAGTATTCCAGTGATGCTGGCTTCGGTAGCCTTCACGCGCGTTTCGCGTTGCTCAACAGACTCGCGCACTGCCTGGCTGGACTCGGCGATGGCGGCGCTGATGACCCTTACCTTTTCTGCAATGTGGCGACCGGTTTCACCGGATTGGTTGGACAGCATGCGAAACTCTTTGGCAACCACCGCAAAGCCGCGTCCGAGTTCGCCGGCGCGGGCGGCTTCGATGGCGGCGTTGAGCGACAGCAGGGTGGACTGCTGGGCAATCTTGGCCACGTCGTGCGCCATGTCCTG
>CAIPGC010000270.1 GCA_903864505.1 uncultured beta proteobacterium
CTGCAATCCACTTTCTATGCACCCGGTGCGCCAAGATCGATCTGGGTCAGCCTGCGTTATCTGCTCGACCAGCCTGGCTAAAAATTCAGGCGCTCTTCTTGAGCTTGCGGTAAATCGTGTTGCGGCTAATGCTGAGCTGTTTGGAGGCCGCTGATACATTTCCGCCACAGGCATCGAGCACGCGCAGTATGGTCGAAATCTCCAACTGCTCGAGGTTATCCGGGATGCCTGTCTTGGTTGCTCTTGCATTCAATGTGTCGACTGGGTCGCTGCTGCTCCCCCCGGCAAAACTGCGCGCACGCGCGACGGCAGGGTCGACCAGCTTGACTGCGTCCACCTTGGCTGATGCTGATGGACTCGACTTGGCAAGTTCCTCCAGAAAATCGTCGGCCAGGTGCACTGTTGTTATCTCGTGGTCGTCTTTGGCCATGACCACCGCAGTCTTCAGAACATTGTTGAGCTGGCGCAGGTTGCCCGGCCAGGCGTATTGCAAAAAAGCCTCCATCAGGGTCGACTCGATGCTCAGCGCATGATGCGGCGACAACTCCCGCAGAGTCCTGAGGCAAAGCCCTGCCAGGTCGGATCGATCGCGCAGGGAAGGCAGCTTGACCGACATGCCGTTAATGCGGTAGTAGAGATCGTCGCGAAAGGTCCTTTGAACCATCAGTTCGCGCAAGTTACGGTGCGTGGCACAAATCAGGTTGATGTCAATATCAGTCGATCGGTGCCCCCCCAGTGCAACCACTTTGCGTTCCTGCAAAACCCGCAACAACCGAGCCTGAAGCGGCAAGGGCATGTCACCAATTTCATCCAGGAAAAGTGTTCCACCATTGGCCTGCACAAGCTTGCCAACCTCCCCCTTGCGCTTGGCTCCTGTAAACGCGCCTTCTTCATACCCGAACAGCTCAGACTCGATCAACTGCTCCGGAATCGAAGCACAATTGATGGCGACAAAAGGCTGATTTCTGCGCCGGCTGAACTGGTGAATGGCATTGGCCAGAAGTTCTTTTCCGGTGCCGGTCTCGCCCACGATCAGAATCGAAATATCCTTGTCAATGACTTGACGCACTTTTTGCGCAAGCGCACGCACCTGCGCATCGCCGGCATCGAGTTCATCAAGCTGATAAACCACCTTTTTCGCAGGCAGTGCACCGTTCGCCAGCGGAAGCAATGGTGTTGCGGAACTGCGCGCTGGACGCACAACCGAGGACGAAGCATTGATCGTGCTGGAGAATACCGATGACTCTTTCCAACTCACTCTAACAAAGAGTTCCTTTCCATTGTTCTGGTGCAACTTCAAAGGTGTCATGATTGAGTAACGCAACTTGTCAATGAGCTCTGCAAAGCCCATGCCGAACAGCATGCGCACGCCCTTGACCCGCAGATTCGACGCGCCGGTCTCCAGGATCTTCAGTCCTTCGCGATTAATGCCCAGGATTTGTCCATCCTCGTCAAGCGCAATGATGCCCTCTTCCGAGGTGCCAATGAATTCGACCATCGGATGGAAATGCAACCGAAGTGCCTGACGAAACTTGTCCCGGAACCAGTTGCTTTCGATGGTTCGTGCACACATTGTCACCAGGCCCGCGGTATGCGGGTGAAAAGCGCGCTTGTCGCCGGAGGCATCGAGCACGCCAATCACGTTGCCTGAATGGTCCAGAATGGGCGATGCCGCACAACTGAGGAAATGGTTGGACTGAAAGTAGTGCTCTTCGCCTTGCACAAAGATATCCGACTCCAGAATCAGCGCGGTGCCCACGGCGTTGGTTCCCTTGGAGGATTCCGACCAACTGACTCCCGGGCGCAAGGCAACTTTCTCAGCCTTCTCGATGAAGGTACTTTGGCATTGGGTACGCAGAATGGTTCCGGTGCCGTCCGTCAAGACAATCATGCTGCCAAAATCGGCGACGGTTCTGCCGAGCATGCTCAGCACGGAGGCGGCTTGAGCGATCAGGCGGGCGTTGCGTTCAAGCGCAATTCTAAAGTCGGCCGGTACCATGGTCGAGTAGTCGCAGGACTCATGCGACTTCAAACCCTGATACGCACAACGAGCGTGTGATTCGACAATGAAGGGCTTTAGCGCACCCGGTCTGTCATCCAGCCCACCGCTCAGATAGGATGCAGGCGACGGCCGAACATTGAAGCCACAGTTTTCCCGTGACGAAACCATAAACTGATCTCCATTTCTAGCGAGCCCGAACTCCTTTTTCAATGCCTAGGTATGCGTCGGACGGATCCCTTGGTTGCCAAGTAGCATACAGAATCCCTCACTGACCGGTATACGGGTAAACCAGTTGTTGTTTGGCTGTGGGTCACATTGCTGGCGGGATTTTCTGGTCGACACCAGAAGCTTCGGGCATGAATGAGGCTGATGGCATCCATGAAAAAACCCCGCGTAGCGGGGTTTATGTTGCTTCCACTGAACGCGATTACAACTTTTGCTTGGCCATAAATTGATCGAAGCCGGCCTCGGCAAAACGGAACCACAACACCTGGTCGCGCTGGAAGTTGCGCAGATCGGCGTAGATCTTTTTCCACTCAGGACTCTTCGCATCATTATCAGCAAAAACTTCCATCGAGGCCTTGAAGGAAGCGTCCATCACTGCATCGGAGAACTTAAGTACTTTGGTCTTGGCTGCTACCAGCTGTTTCAAGGCAGTGGGGTTGAGCGCGTCGTACTTGGCCAGCATGTCACTTGCGGCGTAGGCGCTGGCTGCTTCAATGATGGCTTTATTCTCGGCCGACAGACCATCGAGCGCCTTCTGGTTGATGAAGAAGTCCACCTCAGGGCCGCCCTCCCACCAGCCGGGGTAGTAGTAGAACGGAGCCACCTTGTTGAAGCCCAGTTTCTGGTCATCGTAGGGACCTACCCACTCAGCGGAGTCGATGGTCCCTTTTTCCAGCGCCTGATAGATCTCGCCGCCCGGAATGCTTTGGGGAACAGCGCCAAGCTTTTGCATGACTTCGCCCACCAGTCCGCCGCCCAGGCGCATCTTGAGGCCCTTGAAGTCAGCGGCCGACTTGATTTCCTTGCGGAACCAGCCACCCATCTGGGTACCGGTGTTGCCGCCAGCAAAGCTCACCATGCTGTAGCCCGCGTAAAACTCGTTCATCAACTTGCGGCCATTTCCATGCATCATCCAGGCGGTCATCTGACGCGCATTCAAACCAAATGGAATTGCAGAGCCCAGGGCAAACGCGGGGTTTTTGCCGTAGAAGTAATACGGCACGGTGTGGCACATCTCAACGGTGCCGTTCTGCACCCCATCCACCACGCCAAACGGGGGCATCAACTCGCCACCAGCGTGTACCGAGATTTCAAACTTGCCACCCGACATGGCCTTGACCTGTTTGGAAAACACCTCAGCGCCACCGAAAATGGTATCCAGTGACTTGGGGAAGCTTGATGCCAGACGCCAGCGAATCGCCGCCTGGGCGTGCACGGCCGGGGCAGCACCGGCCGCCAAAACGCCGGCGATGCCTGCGTGCTTGATGATTGAACGACGATCCATCGATTTACTCCTGTAGTTGTTGGAAATCAATTGTTGCAGCGCAGATACGATCCACGTTGCAAGCCCCGCAGAGGCCCGGGTGCCATTGTAGGAAGCGGCCCTTGCGTCGGCGTACGGGTTTTCCCTTGAATGTATGACCCAGCGCAAGACAGTATCAATCAGCGCGCTCCAACCGGTTGATTCAGGAAAGCTCTTTGCAGGCTTTTTGCATGTCTGCGCAAAAGCGCGCAACGGAAACCTGAATTCCCGCCGCGTCCAGACCGTGCATGGCCAGCAAATGGACCGGGTCACCATGCTCGATGAATAGGTCTGGCAGTCCCAGTTGCAGCACGGGCAGCACCATCCCGGCAGTATGCAAAAACTCCGACACGGCACTGCCTGCTCCGCCCATCACGCACCCTTCTTCCAGCGTCACCAGTCGGGTGTGGCTACGCGCCACCTGCAGCAGCAGGTCGGTGTCCAGTGGCTTGGCCCAACGCATGTTGACTACGGTCGCTCCCAGGGCCTCGGCCGCCAGCAAAGCGGGGTGCAGCAGGGTGCCAAAGACCAGAATCGCCACGCCACTGCCATGACGGCGCACTTCGCCCTTGCCAAAGGGCAAGCCTTCCAGACTCTCCTGCACCTTGACTCCGGCACCAGCGCCGCGCGGATAACGCACCGCCACCGCGTGGTTCTGGCCGAACGCGGTACTCAAGAGTTGGCGGCATTCGTTTTCATCCGACGGACACGCCACGCTGATGTTCGGAATGCAGCGCAGGTAGGCAATGTCGTATGCCCCGGCATGGGTTGCGCCGTCGGCTCCCACCAGACCAGCGCGGTCGAGCGCAAAGACCACCGGCAAATTCTGAATGGCCACATCGTGAATCAGCTGGTCGTAGGCGCGCTGCAAAAAAGTCGAGTAAATCGCCACCACCGGTTTCAATCCTTCGCTGGCCAGCCCTGCGGCGAATGTCACGGCGTGCTGTTCCGCGATGCCCACATCAAAATAGCGCTCCGGAAATAGCTGCTCGAACTCCACCATGCCAGAGCCTTCACGCATCGCCGGTGTGATGCCCACCAGACGCGGGTCCAGCGCTGCCATGTCGCAAAGCCATTGTCCGAATACCTGGGTAAAGGTGGTTTTGGGAGCGACCGCGGGCTTTTGCAACCCGACGGCGGGGTCAAACTTGCCCGGACCATGGTAGGCCACCGGATCTGCCTCGGCGAGCTTGTAGCCCTGGCCTTTCTTGGTGACCACGTGCAAGAACTGCGGCCCTTCCAGAAGCTTGATGTTCTCCAACGTGGGAATGAGCGAATCAAGATCGTGTCCGTCGATCGGTCCGATGTAGTTGAAGCCAAACTTCTCGAACAGCGTGGCCGGCACCACCATGCCCTTGGCATGCTCCTCCAGACGCTTGGCCAGTTCGAACAGAGGGGGCGCGCCCTTGAGCACCGATTTGCCCACGTTCTTGGCAGCGGCATAGAAGCGACCACTGAGCAACTGCGCAAAATAGCGGTTGAGCGCCCCCACCGGCGGGCTGATGCTCATGTCGTTGTCATTCAGGATGACCAGCAGATTGCAGTCCGCCACGCCTCCGTTGTTGAGCGCCTCAAAGGCCATGCCGGCCGTCATGGCACCATCGCCAATGACAGCCACCACATGCCGCTCCAGCCCCTGAATTTTGGCCGCCACCGCCATGCCAAGTGCAGCTGAAATGGAGGTACTGGAGTGGGCCGTGCCGAAGCAGTCGAACTCACTCTCGGCGCGTTGCGGGAAACCGCTCAACCCCCCAAGTTGCCGCAGTGTTTTCATGCGGTCGCGCCGTCCTGTCAGTATCTTATGCGGATAAGTCTGGTGCCCTACGTCCCACACCAGTCGATCCTCAGGCGTGTTGTAGACGTGGTGCAGTGCCACCGTCAATTCCACCGTGCCGAGGTTTGAACTCAGGTGCCCGCCCGTCTTGGAGACACTTTCGAGCAGGTACGCGCGCAATTCGTCGGCCAGGGCGCGCAAGTGCGCACGAGGCACCTTGCGCAGGTCGGAAGGTGAGTTGATGGTATTCAACGGGGGGGGGAAGCTATTCGGCATTGCTATGTTTTCAGTAGCGTCTTACGCATGTAAATCGGGGGCTATCGGCCTTTTTAATATTCAATTTGCACGGTTAACCACCATATTTGCCAGGGCACGCAAAGCGCGGGTGTCAGACAGACCCGATACTTCCAGTGCCACAAGCGATTGCCGCAGCAGTTGCTGCGCGTAGTCCCGACTGGGTTGCAATCCCAGCAGCGAGACGTAGGTAGGCTTGGCATTGTCGGCATCCTTGCCCGCGGTTTTGCCCAGGGTGGCCGAGTCCGAAATGACATCCAGAATGTCGTCGACGACCTGAAACGCCAATCCGATTGCCGCGCCATAGCGCTCCAACGCAGCCATTGCCGGTTCGGTGGGGGTGCCGCACTGCGCTCCCATCGCCACACTGCCCTGCAACAGTGCACCGGTCTTGAGTTCGTGCATTTCGCGTAGCTGGCCTTCATCCAGGGGCAAGCCAACGCTGGCCAGATCGATAGCCTGGCCACCAGCCATACCGGCGCTACCGGCCGCGCGAGCCAGGCGGCCACACAAGCGCGCCTGCACCTGGGCAGGAACCGATCCATCCCACGGGGTCAATAACTCAAATGCCAGCGCCTGCAGAGCATCGCCCGCCAACAAGGCTGTGGCCTCGCCGAACTTCACATGAACCGTGGGCTTGCCCCGGCGCAACACGTCGTTGTCCATGCAGGGCATGTCGTCATGCACCAGCGAATAAGCGTGAATGAGCTCCACCGCACAGGCTGCGCGCAGGGCAGCTTCCCCGTTGGCACCCTCTGCGCCCACCGATTCATGTGCTGCCAACACCAGCATCGGGCGCAAACGCTTACCACCATCGAGAACGGCATAGCGCATGGCCTCCATCAACTCTGCCGGTGCGCCGTGGCTCAGGCCCACCGGGGTCTCCCCGGTGACCCAGCGTTCCAGTGCCCGCTCGACCTCCGCAAGGCGCGTGCAACTCCATACTTCCAGATCAAAGTCCGACATTACTGGGACTTCCATACCTTCAGGGTTCCCTCATCGAGGACCTTAATCTGGTCTTCAACGGCCAGCAATTTCTCGCGGCAAAACGCCAGCAGCGCGGCCCCACGCTGGTACCCGGTGAGCAGTTGCTCCAGCGGCATTTCGCCCGACTCCAGCCGACCCACCAGCGACTCGAGTTCTGTCATCGCCGCCTCGTAACTGGCGGGCAGGTCCGCCGGGGCAGAATCGTGAGAGGTGGGCTTGGTCGCAGAACTGGCCTTGGGCATGGGGTGGGGTGGGTTCAGAATGTGAGGGAGAACGCCGATTTTAGGCGCGCGCGCCATGACCCCGGGAAAACCTGCGACAGTAGGGCTATTGGTTCATCTCTTTCACGCCGACGACAAAGTAGTCGGTCTCACCGAAGCAGGTCGTGGGCAGCCCCTTGTGCTGCTGGTACGTCAGGGCAACCCGTTTCCCGACCGCCGCGTTGACCTGCTTGGCAACCTCGGCATCGCGCACGGTGAAAAGAAACTTTTCTGGTGCCGCCCCCGGGAGCGAAACCAGCGACAACTCCCCCTCCCAGGTCTTGCAGATCCAGCCCTTGTCAGAGATTTTTTGCAAAAATCCGGCGCGCTCACCCGTGGAATAGCTCCAGGTCAGTGCCATGCTGACATAGACTCCAAAGAGGGCAGCAACGGCTACCACCAGTCCAAGAACTGAAAAAATAATGCGGTTTTTGGTAATGGCCATGGCCGTCCTCCTGTGGTTTGTGCGAGGCCGATGGTAACTGCTTGCGTACAGGCCGTACAATCGACCTGGCAGCTCTCGAGGTAGCTGCCATTCAAGGCCCCTCAGTGAGGGGTTTTTTGCATCCCAGAAGGACCGAGTTGTGCAAAAACTGTGCAAACCCCATTTCCAAGCCGATCCCGCGAGCGCCACGCAACTGCCCGTCTCGAGCTATTTTGACGACGCGCTGTACCAGCGCGAGATTGAAAACATCTTCCAGAGTGGGCCTCGCTACGTCGGCCATGCCCTGAGCGTACCGAACGAGGGCGATTACTACGCCCTGCCCCTGGAACAGGAGGGCCGGGCGCTGGTGCGCAGAGCCAGCGGTGTGGAACTTGTTTCCAATGTATGCCGCCACCGGCAGGCCATCATGCTCAAGGGCCGCGGCGTGCTGCCCAGCGGCAATATCGTGTGCCCCCTGCACCGCTGGACCTACAGCGGCACTGCTGCGGGCAACAGCAACCAGAAAGCGGGCACCCTGATCGGAGCCCCGTACTTCGGCGAAGACCCTTGCCTGAATTTGAAAAACTACCCGCTACGCGAGTGGAATGGCCTGCTGTTTGAAGACAACGGCCTGGACATTGATACCGACCTGGCCGCAATGGGGCCACGCTCCGCGCTCGATTTTGATGGCTTTGTGCTCGACCGGGTGGAACTGCACGAATGCAACTACAACTGGAAAACCTTTATCGAGGTGTATCTGGAGGACTACCACGTGGGGCCCTTCCATCCGGGCCTGGGGCAGTTTGTGACCTGTGATGACCTGCGCTGGGAGTTCAAGGAAAACTACTCGGTGCAGACGGTCGGGGTGGCGCCGGGCCTCAAACAGGCAGACACCCGAGGTGGCTCGCCCGCCTACGCGCGCTGGCACAAGGCGCTGCTGGACTATCGCAATGGTGTGCCGCCTGAGCGGGGTGCCATCTGGCTCACCTACTACCCGCACATCATGGTGGAGTGGTATCCGCATGTGCTGACGGTTTCAACCGTGCACCCGCGCGGACCCCGCAAGACGCTGAACATGGTGGAGTTCTATTACCCCGAAGAGATCGTTGCCTTTGAGCGTGAGTTCGTCGAGGCGCAGCAGGCCGCCTACATGGAAACCTGCATCGAAGACGACGAAATCGGAGAACGCATGGATGCCGGTCGTGCTGCGCTGCTGGCGCGTGGTGACAACGAAGTCGGCCCCTACCAGAGCCCGATGGAAGACGGCATGCAGCACTTTCACGCGTGGTATCGC
>CAIPGC010000271.1 GCA_903864505.1 uncultured beta proteobacterium
GAAGCGGGGCGATTGACGCGTCCAGCGCTCATCGTCGCCCCGGTCAGCCTGATGGGCAACTGGCGCCGTGAGGCCGAGCGCTTCACGCCGACCTTGCGCGTTCTGGTGCTGCATGGCAAGGACCGCCACGATGCCGCTACCGAAATGGCGAGCCACGATCTGATTATTGCGCCCTATTCGCTGCTGCAGCGCGATCGTGAACGCTGGCTGCAGCAGCCCTGGCAGATGGTGGTGCTGGACGAAGCACAAAACATCAAGAACGCCAACACGCATGCAGCGCAGGTGGTGGGCGAACTCAACACTCCGCACCGTCTATGCCTTTCCGGAACGCCCATGGAAAATCATCTGGGCGAACTCTGGAGCCTGTTCCACTTTCTGATGCCCGGTTTCCTGGGCGGCCAGCAACGCTTCAAGGACCTGTTTCGCAACCCCATCGAAAAGCTGGGGGACAGCGAGCGACTCGACCAGTTACGTCGGCGCATAACGCCCTTCATGCTGCGCCGAACCAAACAAGCCGTGGCGACAGAACTACCCGAAAAGATCGAGAGTATTTCCAACATCGAGCTACTGGGCAAGCAGGCCGATCTGTATGAGACGGTGCGCCTCTCCACCGAAAAGGCGGTGCGTGAAGCACTCAACAGCAAGGGCCTGGCCAAGTCGCAAATCCACATTCTGGATGCGCTGCTCAAGCTGCGTCAGGTCTGTTGCGACCCACGCTTGCTGTCGCTTGATTCAGCCAAGAAAGTCAAGCAATCAGCCAAGCTCGACCACCTGATGGAAATTCTGCCGGAGATGCTGGCGGAAGGGCGGCGCGTGCTGCTGTTCTCGCAGTTCACCAGCATGCTTTCGCTGATTGAAGAGGAGCTCAAGACACGCGGCATTGCCTGGGTCAAGCTCACCGGGCAATCACAGAAGCGCGACACGCTGATAGAGCGCTTTACCTCCGGCGCAGTGCCGCTGTTTCTGATCAGCCTCAGAGCCGGTGGCGTGGGCCTGAATCTGCCGCAAGCCGACACGGTGATCCACTACGACCCGTGGTGGAACCCGGCGGTGGAAAACCAGGCCACCGACCGCGCCCACCGCATCGGCCAGAAGAACCAGGTCTTTGTCTACAAACTGGTGGCGCAAGGCACGATTGAAGAACGCATCCTGGCCCTGCAAGAACGCAAGGCGGCCCTGGCCGACAGCATGTACAGCGGCTCACAGGGCCGCAAACAGCCACTGTTTACCGAGAGTGATGTCACGGAACTGCTTCAACCATTGGGATAAGAATGACCACCCACCAAAAGACGCTCCCCACCGCGGCGTACCACGCGCTTGATGCGAACACCTATCAGTCCAGCGACCTGACCCGTGGCCCCTGGCATCCGGAACATCAGCACGCCGGACCACCCATTGCCCTGGCTTGCCGCGCCCTGGAAGCGGCGGCGAGGGAGCATGGACTGACACACCTCTCGCGGCTGACGGCCAACCTGCTGCGCCCCGTGCCCATCAGCCCGCTGAGGATCCAGGTCAGCACCGACTATGTAGGCCGCAATGCGGGACATTTTTCAGCCCAACTCTTCGCCAAGGAAAAAGAAGTCGCGCGCTTCACAGCGTTGGCCCAACGCGAAAGCAATCTGGCATTGCCTGAAGGTTTGCCCGGGCACCCTTTGGCAAAAGTTCAGCTGTCGGCCGAAGACTCTGCACCGTCCATCTTTCCTTTTGCCGGCCGCCATGTCGGGTATTCAGACCTGGTCGAGACGCGCTCGGCGTCGGGACGCATTTTTGATGGCCCCTGCGCAATCTGGTTTCGCCTGCAACACCCTCTGCTCGAAGGGGAAGCGCCCAGTCCCTACCAACGGGTCGCGGTAGCGGCGGACTCCGGCAATGGAGTGAGTGCCATTCTCGACATCAAACAGTTCAGCTTCGTCAACTCGGACCTGACCATCAACTTGCTGCGCCGCCCGGTCGGCGAATGGATCTGCCTGGATGCGCGCACCTACCTCGGTGATAACGGCTGTGGGCTGGCCGAATCGGCACTGTATGATTGTGCTGGACTGGTCGGTCGTGCCACACAGAGCCTGGCCGTTCGCGCGCTGCATTTGCAGTAGTATTTGTCCATGAAAAAACAAGACGATGATCCCAAACTTTGGGTCACTGTGCTCAAACTGGCGCTGGGACTGGTGGTGATCATCGGGAGCGTGGGGCTGGCTTTGTATTGGGCCTTGCAAAAAGAGCAGCTTGACGGCCCGGTCGCGCCAATATCTCCTGAACGGTCCTGGGGTGTCGTCAACGACAACCCCATTCGTCCTCGGCGCTAAGCCAACGTCAGACGTCGGTGCTTCACGCTTGAAAGCCAATTTGTATGCCTTGGGCGCCATCGCCCTTTGGTCCACCCTGGCGACGCTGGGTGTTTCGCTGTCGCATGTACCGCCATTTCTGCTAACCGGTCTGGCGTTACTGATCGGGAGCGTTGTCGCTTTGCCGCTCTCGGGGTTTGATTTGCGCCAATGGAGAACACCAATGCCCACGCTGGCACTGGGCATCTACGGCTTATTCGGCTACCACCTGTTGCTGTTCACCGCCCTTAGCCACGCCCCAGCCGTCGAAGCCAATCTGGTGAACTACCTGTGGCCCTTGCTGATGGTGGTAATGGCCCCCCTGTTTTCGGCACGGATGCGCCTGCGGGTCGCGCACATTGCAGCAGCGCTGCTGGGGTTTGCAGGTGCTGTTATCGCCATTGTGGGGCGTTCAGGAGATGGCGCAGCGGCGACGTTGGCGGCAACGGGCTGGGCATGGGGCTACCTTCCCGCACTCGGGGCTGCCTTCATCTGGGCCAGCTATTCCCTGCTTTGCCAGCGAGTGCGACCATTTCCGACGGCGGCCATTGGCATGTTTGGACTGGTGTCGGGTCTTCTGTCCTTGCTGTGCCACTATGCGTTTGAGCCGGCAGTGGTGTTAGCCGGCCACGACTGGGTGCTGTTGGGTGCCATCGGGCTGGGGCCCCTGGGGGCAGCGTTCTTTCTGTGGGACCAGGCACTCAAGCGCGGAGATGCGCGGCATATTGGCATTCTGAGTTACCTCACGCCACTGGCTTCCACGAGCCTGCTTCTGCTCACCAGTCAGCGCAGCTTTAGCTGGAATATTGCGCTGGCGGCTGCACTGATCATCGGCGCGGCCCTGCTGGGCACACGCACGCAGCGCTAAGCGCTAGCGAGTTCGCGGGTCGGATCTTCCGCCAGCAACACGCGTTGCGCCCAGGGTGCCAACTTGGTGGTGTCGGAACGCAGCACTTCCTGCTTGACGGCCAGAATTTGCGCCGGATGCATGGAAAAAGTTCGCAACCCCAAGCCGAGCAACAAGCGGGTCAGCCCCACATCGCCGGCCATTTCACCGCACACCGCCACTTCTTTACCCACGGCGCGACCGGCGGCAATAGTATCGGCCACCAGACGCAGCACCGCCGGATGCAGCGGATCATACAAGTGGGCGACCGACTCGTCGGCACGGTCAATGGCCAGGGTGTACTGGATCAGGTCATTGGTACCAATGGACAGGAAGTCGAAGTGCTTCAGGAACAGCGGCAGACTCAGGGCGGCGGCCGGAATTTCGATCATGGCGCCAAGTTTGACCGGTCCGTACGCGACCCCCTTGTTGTCCAGCGCTGCACGGGCATGGTCAATGTGGGCCAGGGTCTGGCGAATCTCGCGAGCATGCGCCAGCATGGGCACCAGCAGATGCACTTGCCCGTGGGCGGCAGCGCGCAAGATGGCGCGCAGTTGCGTCAGAAACATGGCCGGGTCGGCCAGACTCCAGCGAATGGCACGCAAACCCAGGGCAGGGTTAAGGTGGGCGTCGTCGCGCAGAGAGTCGTCCAGCGGCTTGTCAGCTCCAACATCCACGGTGCGAATGGTGACGGGCAGTCCCTGCATGCCTTCGACTGCGCGTTTGTAAGCCTGGTACTGCTCCTCTTCGTCGGGCAACCGCCCCTGACGGCCCATGAACAAGAATTCACTGCGAAACAGCCCAACGCCCAATGCACCGGCCATCAGGGCACCGGGCGCATCCTCGGGCATTTCAATGTTGGCCAATAGATGGACCTTCTCGCCGTCCATGGTGACGGCAGGTGTGTGCAGCAGGCGCTGCAGGCGGCCGCGTTCGAGCTCGCCCTGGCGCTGTTTGAATCCATATTCAGCCAGGATGATGCTCGACGGATCCACGATGACCACGCCGGCATCGCCGTCGATGATGACCCAGTCATCCTGACGCACCAGTTGGCTGGCCGTGCGCGCGCCCACCACTGCCGGAATGTCCATGCTGCGCGCTACTATGGCGGTGTGCGAGGTTTTACCCCCCACATCCGTAATGAACCCAGCAAACACACTTTGCTTGAATTGCAGCATGTCAGCAGGCGACAGGTCGTGCGCAATCAGGATGAGCGGGACGTCCACCGTATCGTCCAGCAGCAGGTCCTGCTGAGCGGGCTTGCGGGACGCACGCTGCTGCTGATGGTGCGCCACGATGGATGGTCCCACCCCCTTCATGGCACGCAGGACCCTCTCGACGATCTGCTCCATGTCGGCTTTACGCTCGCGCAGGTATTCGTCTTCCATCTCATCGAACTGACGTGCAATCACTTCCAGTTGGGTTGTCAGCGCCCACTCCCCGTTGTACATGCGGTCGGTAATCCAGTGTTTGACCCCATCGATCAACTCGCCGTCCTGCAGTAGCATCAGGTGCACATCGAGCAGTGCACTGAGTTCGTGGGGCGCCTCCTTGGGGCCCATGTGGGTAATAGTCTCCTGCAGGCGGTGAATTTCATCCACCACCAGATCACGGCCGACACGAACCCGGTGGATTTCAGCGCTTACCTCGGATGCCTCGATGAAGTAGTGCGCCACATCCACCCGGCTGGATGCCACCAGCACGGCACGCCCAATTGCCACACCCCTTGATACCGCCAGGCCATGAATCGCGAATGTCATTCACCCTCACCAAATTTGTCGGCGATGAGCGCCAGGAGGGCATCCATGGCTTCCTGGTCGCGATCACCCTGAGTATCAATGGTCACTTCGCTGCCGATGCCTGCGGCCAGCATCATCACACCCATGATGCTTTTCGCATTGACCCGGCGATCACCTCTGCTCATCCAGACTTCGCACGGAAAACTTCCAGCCAGCTTGGTCAACTTGGCCGAGGCTCGAGCATGCAGGCCCAGCTTATTGCTGATAGTCGTGGTGGTTGTGATCATTCGGTTTTCTTGCCTGATTTTGGGGTGCCGTCACCGCCACTTGCATGATGCACTGTGCGCCTCCCGCCAACGCTCGGGCGACCAACACGTCAAGAGGCTCGTGGCGGTAATTCACGGTCCGCAGCAGCATGGGCAAATTTACACCGGCAACCAGTTTGGTGTGAACTCCATCGACCATCTTCTGCGCCACGTTGCTGGGGGTCGCGCCAAAAACGTCCGTCAACACCAACGCATTGGTCGTATGTAACTGCGCCAACAGCGCCAAAGCATCCACCTGTGTCTGTTCGCTGGGCTCGTTGGGTGGCACGTCCAGAGCAAGAACGCCTCCGGCGGCTTCCGGGTAGACATGCAATACGCAAGTACGCAAGGCACTGGCCAGTGGAGCGTGAGCGACGATGAGGATACCGGTATTCATGGAGCGAGATCGATTATGGCGTTACTTTGCCCGCAAGAAATACAAATACGCACCCATACAACACATCCCAAAAATTCCCAATGCGCCCTGGTAGGCTGAAACTTCCGACCACCCGATATTCCTGAAAAGGTCAATCAGCAGCCCTACACCCCATTGCACCGTAAAAACGCCACAAAAAATTACCAGGTTGTAGGCTGACAGCGCCCGTCCCGCCAACTCCGCCTGAAACGCGAGCGCCACGGACGGTTGTGCGAAAGCAGTCACTGAACTGCTGACACAAAACAATAGTAACAGCGCTCCAGCCCCCTCAGAGACTGCGCTTCCAGCTATTACAACAATAGCAAGAGGAACAAAACTCAGGGGCAGCCCATAAGTGATCAACCGCTCACCGGTAAACCCATGGCGCGCCAGCCAGGGGTTTACTAACCCCCACAGCCAATACGCCACCAGCATGGCAACGTTGATCCAGAACATTCCGGTCGCGGCTTGCACTGGGCTGTAGCCAGCCACCTTGATCATCCATGGAGCGGCCCACAGTGTCTGCAATGCCACCATCCCGCCGTAATTGAACAAGCCCAGGGGTACCAGTCTTCGAAAATACGGGTTGCGCCAGACTTCGGCATAACCAGAATCCACGGTGGAAGCGCGTGCCAAATCGGATTGTGGCGAGGGAGATGTTGTCACCCAGGCTGGAACCTGCCAGGCAATGAACAACATGGACAGCACGACCGCCACTCCAAGGCCCATAAACATGGGTCGCCAGCCCGCCAGGGGCAGCAACCATTGCACCGGCAAGGTTGATGCCACCATGCCCAGTGCTCCAACCATCAGCATCCAGGAGTTTGCCCGCATCTGGTTGGCGGGCGCAAACCAGCGTCGGTAACCGGTGAGCGGGGCCATCAAGCACGCACCAACCCCTACGCCGCACAACATGCGTGCGGAGACCAGCCCGAGAAAATTAGTTGCCATAGAAAACGCAAAGCACGCCACCACCGCCACAGACAGGAAGGCCAGTAGGACCTTCTTGGGACCCAACCGGTCCAACCACTTCCCCAACGGCAACTGAATTGCAGCGAATCCCAGAAAATACGCTCCCGCCAGCAGGCCCAGATCGCGTGCATTGAGGGCGAATTCCTGCACCAGCGTGGGCGCCAGCGTGGCCGTGATGGCACGAATCAGTGTTGACAGAAAATAGGCGCAGGCAAAAACCGCAAAAACCGCAACGGCTTTGCCCTGGGACATCGGTTTCACTGCGGTCGGATCATTTGTACGGAAATTGGCATCAAGAAATGTGGGTGGCCGGGTCACGGCGACCTTCCACCCCCGGATTCAACCACTGGATAAAGCTTTTATCTGCTTCAATCCTTCTGGTAGGCATCGTGGCAGGCCTTACAGGCTCCACCCACACCCCCCAGCGCGGCCTTCATGCTTTCAGCGCTTCCTGACTTGGCAGCGGCACTGAATTTCGCCATCTCGGTCTGCATTTTCTCAGCCATCTCGTTGAACTTGGCTTTCTCTGACCAGATCTTCGGATCGGCCTTGGTAGTCCCCTTATCGGTGCCGTCACCAAAGGCAGCCCACGGAAGTTTCGCGACGAATTCGGCTATGGCCGCACTCTCCGCTGCTACCTTGGCGTCGAACGGGATCTTGCCCTGTGCCATGCCAGCGGCGCGGCTAAAGTTCTGCTGCATGACAAACATCGCACTTTTGCGATACTTGATCGCATCTTCCGGTTTTGCGAATTGTGCGGACGCAGGAGCGGCCAGGGTGATGGTGGCCACGGTGAGAACGATCGAAGCAATTTTCTTCATGGGCTTTCCTGATTCTATGGGTAGAGATGGTTGGGTGGGTAGAGTGTAGGAGGGTTTCAAGAAGTTTGCAGGTGTTGTCTGTATCCTAGTGCAAACCTGAATCTGTTCCGAATGTTCCGTTGGTACGATGCGGGAGTAGTTAGTGTGAATGTTATACAGCGCATTGCAGGAGAGTTGGATTGAACACAGTGAGAGTTTGGGATCTTCCTACGCGGTTGTTCCATTGGTGTCTGGTGACATGTTTCATAGGATTGGTGGTTACTGGAGAAGTAGCCGGAAATGCAATGACTTGGCATTTTCGCTTGGGTTATACCGTTTTAAGCCTGCTAGGATTCAGGTTGGTCTGGGGCCTGGTGGGTGGGTACTGGTCGCGTTTCACCACCTTTGTGGCTGGACCAGGCACCATTCTTATGTACATCAGAGGCAGCGCGCCGCCCGAACGCTCGGTTGGCCACAACCCTCTTGGCGCTTTATCGGTACTGGCACTGCTTTTACTTTTGCTGATTCAGGTGGCGACCGGGTTGTTCAGCGACGACGAGATTGCCAGCTCAGGTCCGTTTGCCAAGATGGCCTCGGGTGCCTGGGTTAGTCTTGTTACCAGCTATCACGCCCATGTAGGCAAGGTGGTATTGATCGCTTTAGTGATATTGCATGTTGGTGCCATCGTTTTTTACCGTGTGAAGAAAGGCGACAACCTGGTTGCGGCGATGCTGCATGGCGACAAGGTACTGGAACAGCCGTTCATTTCGGCCCGTGACGACATCACCACAAGGGCCATGGCTGCTATTGTGCTGATGCTATGCGGGGCCACTGTAGCTTCGCTGCTACAGTGGGCGGGGTAAACCAGTTGCAACACCCCGACAGGACGAGAGCACCGTGATTGAATTGAGGACTCCAACAACCGAGGCGGAACTGCACGGCGTGCGCAAGTTGTTTCAACTGTACGCCGCGTCACTGTCGATCGATTTGTGCTTCCAGAACTTTGATGCGGAGTTGATGAACCTGCCTGGCGAATATAGCCAACCACGGGGAGCGCTACTGCTGGTGACCGTGAATGGCGACCACGCTGGATGCTGCGCCTTGCGTCCCCTGGACGGTGTCGACTACGCCAATGCCTGCGAAATGAAACGTCTATTTGTGCGACCAGAATACCGTGGATCGGGGCTGGGGCGACAGTTGGCGGAGGGCATTATTGAAGCTGCCCGCCTCGCGGGTTATGGCTGCATACTGCTCGACACACTGGATGATATGGAGTCGGCCCGGGCCTTGTATGTAGAACTGGGGTTCGTGGACATACCACCGTACTACTACAACCCCATTGCGGGCGCGCACTACCTCAAGGCGGAGCTATGACTGGGCCACTCCATGCAACCCAGTTCCGTTGCTATCCCTTGGCTTGGGCCAACAGAGTTGCCGCATCGCTCACCTCGAACTTGCCGGGGCCTTCGATGTTTAGCGATGCGACCTTGCCGTCTTTCACAAGCATCGAGTAGCGGTTACTGCGCAGGCCCATGCCTTTGCTGGAAAGATCGAGGGTCAAACCCGTTGCTTGGGCAAATGTTGCGCTGCCGTCTGCCAGCATGCGCACCTTGCCGGCAGTTTTCTGGTCACGTGCCCATGCACCCATGACAAATGCATCGTTGACGCTTACACACCATATTTCATCCACTCCGGCTTCCTTGAAGGCAGCAAAGTTCTCGAGGTAGCCGGGCACATGCTTGGCCGAGCAGGTGGGCGTGAACGCACCTGGCAATGCAAACAACGCGATGGTCTTGCCGGAGGTTGATTTGGCTACATCTACTGGATTGGGGCCTAGACTACAGCCATCGCCCTCGACCTCCATAAACTCCATCAGCGTGGCTGCGGGAAGGTTGTCACCTACTTTGATCATGCATGTCTCCTGGGTAAATGCGAAACGAAAACGGCCCACATTGTGAGCCGTTTACTAAAAACCTGAGGTCTGCAAAGTCTTTAGCTTTAGACCACTGCAGCCTTTTCAACCAAACGGGTTGCGACCCAGTTCTTGGTCTTCGAAATAGGTTTGCTCTCGGTAATCTCGATCACGTCGCCCATTTTGTACTCACCCTTTTCATCGTGGGCGTGGTACTTGCTCGATTTGCCGACAATCTTGCCGTAGAGTTCGTGCTTTACGCGACGCTCAATCAGCACAGTAACTGTCTTGGCTCGCTTGTCGCTGACCACCTTGCCAATCAAGGTGCGCTTGAGGGATTTTTTAGCTTCCGTCATTTATCGCTCCTTAGTTGGCGGATTTTTCAGCGCTTTGCTTCTCGACAAGAATGGTCTTGGCGCGGGCAATGTCGCGGCGCGCAGTGCGCAGCGTAGCGGTGTTGTTGAGTTGCTGCGTAGCCTTTTGCATACGCAGGCCAAAGTGTGCTTTTTGCAGCGCTTTGACTTCGGTTTGCAGGGCCGCAACGTCTTTCTGGCGCAGTTCAGTAGCTTTCATATCTTTTTCTCCTGATCACTGACCAACCATGCGTGCCACAAACGTGGTGCGCAACGGCAGTTTGGCGGCTGCCAAACGAAACGCTTCACGTGCCAGCTCTTCGGTTACCCCGACGATTTCAAACACGATCTTGCCTGGCTGAATTTCAGCGACGTAGTACTCGGGGTTTCCCTTGCCGTTACCCATCCGCACTTCGGCAGGTTTTTGGGAAATCGGTTTGTCGGGGAACACACGAATCCAGATACGGCCGCCACGCTTGACGTGACGGGAAATGGCACGACGTGCCGCTTCGATCTGGCGAGCGGTCAGACGACCGCGATCAGTACATTTCAGACCAAAGTCACCGAATGCGACCGAGCTGCCTCGGGTAGCAATGCCGGTGTTACGGCCCTTTTGCTCTTTGCGGTATTTCCGGCGAGCGGGTTGCAACATGGTTATTCTCCTTTGCCGTCAGCTGCTGCAGCTGGCGCGGCGACTTTGCGAACGCGCTTAACGGTGGGTTTAGTAGCGTCGGCCCCAGAGGCCTCCGCAGGTTTGTCGCTGCCATCCGCGGGTGCGGTGTTGGCACCGACGGGACGGCGAGGCGCGGCACCGCGTGGTGCCGGACGGTCAGACCCCGGGCGTGCACCGCCGCGGTCATCACGGCGCGGACCGCGGGGGCGACGCTCTTCGTCGGTGCGTGTCTCAGAAGCGGCAGGCAGGTCATTACGACCCAGCGTATCGCCCTTGTAGACCCAGACCTTCACACCAATCACACCATAGGTGGTCTTGGCTTCAGAAGTGCCATAGTCGATATCAGCACGCAGCGTATGCAATGGCACGCGGCCCTCGCGGTACCATTCGGTACGCGCAATTTCGATGCCGTTGAGGCGACCAGCCGACATGATCTTGATGCCCAGGGCACCCAGACGCATGGCGTTTTGCATCGCGCGCTTCATGGCTCGACGGAACATGATCCGCTTTTCCAGTTGCTGCGTAATGCTGTCGGCGATAAGCTTGGCATCGATCTCGGGCTTGCGCACTTCTTCAATGTTAACCGCCACTGGAACGCCGAGTTGTTTGCCAAGGTCGCGCTTGAGGTTTTCAATGTCCTCGCCTTTTTTCCCGATCACAACGCCGGGGCGAGACGAGAAAATAGTGATGCGGGCGTTCTTTGCAGGGCGCTCGATCAGAATGCGTGACACTGAAGCATTCTTCAGCTTGAGTTTCAGATACTCGCGTACCTTGATGTCTTCGGCCAACATTCCGGCGAAGTCACGGTTGTTGGCATACCAACGCGACGACCAGTTACGGCTGATCGAAAGGCGAAACCCGGTTGGGTGGATTTTTTGTCCCATATCTTCCTGGCCTCTTTCAGTTACCAACCGTCACGTACACATGGCACGTGGGTTTTCTGATTTGGTTTCCGCGACCTTTGGCGCGGGCCGTGAAGCGACGCAGCGATGCGCCTTGCTCGACGTAGATGGTCTTGACCTTCAATTCGTCGATGTCGGCACCGTCGTTGTGCTCAGCATTGGCAATTGCGGACTCCAGTACCTTCTTGATGATCACAGCAGCTTTTTTCTGCGTGAACTGCAAGATGTTCAGAGCTTGATCCACTTTCTTGCCGCGGATCAGATCTGCGACCAGACGGCCTTTGTCGACCGACAAACGAACGCCACGAAGGGTTGCACGTGTTTCCATGGTCAACTCCTTATTTCTTCTGGACTTTTTTGTCCGCAGGATGACCCTTGAAAGTTCGTGTGAGCGCGAACTCACCCAACTTGTGGCCAACCATTTGGTCAGTGATATAGACCGGTACGTGCTGCTTGCCGTTGTGCACAGCGATGGTCAGACCGATGAAATCGGGCAGGATCATGGAGCGACGCGACCAGGTCTTGATCGGCTTCTTGTCCTTGGTTGCCACGGCCTTTTCGGTCTTGGCGACCAGGTGATGGTCAACAA
>CAIPGC010000272.1 GCA_903864505.1 uncultured beta proteobacterium
GCGAAACAGTGCTGACACTCAATGTGGGGGGTATCGCCAACCTGACGGTCCTGGGTCCGGCGCTGGCAGAAGACGTGATTGGTTTTGACTGCGGTCCCGGCAACGCCCTGCTGGACGCCTGGTGCCACCGCCATCTTGGTCAGGCGTTTGATAACGACGGCGCCTGGGCCGCTTCAGGAAAAGTTGACGCCGATTTGCTGGCTATATTGCTCGATGAACCCTACTTTTCTCTGCCCATCCCGAAAAGCACAGGACGCGACCTGTTCAATCCTGACTGGCTCACCCGACAACTTGAAAAGGCGGGTCCACTGGCGCCTGTTGATGTCCAGGCAACACTGACGGAACTGAGTGCCAGCGTCTGCGCAGCAAGCATCAAACGCTACGGAGGTGACGGCACGGAACTGATTGTTTGTGGCGGTGGCGCCTACAGCGGCCACCTGATGCGGCGCCTGCAATGCCATTTGCCAGCGATTCACGTCAAATCATCGCAAGCGCTTGGAATGCCTCCACTGCAGGTGGAAGCAAGCGCGTTCGCGTGGCTGGCACGCAAAACCATTTTGCGCGAAACAGCCAGCCTGAAAACAGTAACGGGCGCCCAAGGCGCCCGTATGCTCGGGGCGATCTACCCCTCTAGGCTCAAGAAAAGCTAGATCCGCAACCACAGGTGGTTGTGGCATTGGGATTCTTGATGACGAACTGCGCGCCCTGCAAGTCTTCCTTGTAATCAATCTCGGCGCCAACCAGGTACTGATAGCTCATGGCGTCAATCAGCAGCGATACGCCATTCTTGGTCATGGTCGTATCGTCTTCATTGGTAACTTCGTCAAAGGTAAAACCATACTGGAACCCGGAGCACCCGCCACCCTGCACGAATACGCGCAATTTCAGGTCCGGGTTGCCCTCTTCGGCAATCAGGTCTGCCACTTTGGCGGCTGCGCTGTCCGTAAAAAGAATCGGACTCGGCATTTCAACTTCATTGTGTTCTGCAACAGCACTCATGGCTACTCCGGAAAGTTTGTTACCCTAATACTACAGCAATTCGCTCAACCATTGAGTTGTCTGTTGTTTGCCGCCAATTTGAGTGTGGGTTTTTCTTCTTCAATGCCCGGTCGTAGCTGGCCATCGATGATCGCACCCTGGTGCATCTCCAGGGCGGTGTAATAAACATCGCCTTCGATCCGCGCTTTGGGTTGCAGCTCAAGCATGACGCGCGCATGAACCGGTCCCCTGACCGTTCCGTTGACGATGATGTGGTCGGCCATCAGTTCGCCGGTCACGGTGGCCGTCTCCGAAATCACCAGAATACTGGCCGCGTCGACCCTGGCACTGACATTGCCGCGCACCTTGCCGTCGATTCGCAAACCGTCCGCGAATTTAAGGTCGCCGTCAATTTCGCTATCCTCTGCAATCAGGCTTCGAAGAGGAGGTTGTTTCTTTTTGTTGAACATCTGGAGAACTCACTAAAACATCGAAAACACGGTCAACTATAACTTGATCGACTGCAC
>CAIPGC010000273.1 GCA_903864505.1 uncultured beta proteobacterium
TAGCTTGCCGGGAATCTTCGATAGCTGGTTCACCAACAACGTCAGAACAGTGTCTGCCGAGGCTGGGGGCGAGCTCCTCAACATGGTCGCCAAGCCTGATCCCACCGTTTGAGAGATCACCTCCAATGAGGCAACAAGGTACTCGAGAAAACGGTTGGGATCGCGGTCCTCTTCGTCCAGCGAGAGCCAGGCGCTTGGGAAAGGACAGTCATGCGCCCATTGGCTAACCAATGTGGATTTTCCGAATCCTGCGGCTGCACACACCAGCGTCAGCTTGTGCGAAAGGCCCTCATCCAGGCGTTTGGTCAGCAGCGGACGGCAAACGTCATGGGCTGGCCGAGGTGGTGCGAAGAATTTGGTGGCCAGTAGGGCTGTTGACATCGGAACCCTATAAAAGTACGAAACGACGCGTGCTTAACTCATGCAACGGCGTTCGTTGCATGAGTGTGCACACAGAACCATACCTTAGTACGGTTACAAAAGTAGTGGCCGTTCATAAACTCCTTGAATGACAAATGCCACCCGAATCGACTGGAAGGTACCGTTGGTACTGCTTTCTATCAATGCCATTCCATTGGCTGCAGGAATCGCCCGTCTGATAGGTCTCGCCGGCAATGCGGAGATCAGTGCCGAGAACGCCCGATTCGTTGCGGCACCGTTTCCTGTGATTGTGCACATTCTCTGCGTGGGCCTCTTTTCAATATTGGGCGCATTCCAGTTTTCTTCGGGGTTACGCCCACGAAGCGCCCGTTGGCATAAGGTCTCGGGTCGGGTAGTGGTTGCAAGCGGAGTATTTACTGCCCTATCTGGCTTGTGGATGACTGTCATGTATCCGATACCACCCGAATTGCAGGGCAGTTTGCTCTATGGCGTACGGATTTTTGTGGGCATTGCAATGCTCATTTCAATTTTCATAGCGGTTACAGCGGTCATAGGGGGTGACATTGCCACACACCGGGCCTGGATGACTCGCTCTTTTGCACTGGGTCAAGGTGCTGGCATGCAAGTCGTTGTGCTTTTGCCGTGGATGCTGCTCGTTGGCAACCCAAGCATCTTTCAGCGGGACGTGCTGATGAGCTTGGCATGGCTGTTCAACCTGCTCATCGCCGAATTGTTTGTCCAAGGTTGGTCACCACGAAATTCAAATTTCTACAGAGGAGTCGTATGAAAAATATTCTCATTGCTACGGTGGCTGCAAGCATGCTTGGTGCGTGTGGATTCATGACACCTGCCAAGCAGTATTCCGGGGACGTTCAGGAAGCTTCTGGCGTTGCTGTCATTAAAGGCTTCGTTGGGAAGCCGTTTTCCGATGACTTCCACACGACCATTCGGGGCTACTCAAAACTTGACGATGCAGGCTCTGGGGAACAGAAGCAATTTGGCATCTCAGGCTTTACAGACTACCCGAGAGAGATTCATGTGCTAGCTGGTGAGTACAAAGTCCAAATCTATTGCTTTAACGGATTTACCAGCTACCGACCCACCACGAACCTACCCATGCAAGTGGGGAAAACCTACCTATTGAAGTGCGAAGTTCACGGCGGTCGAGCCTCAGTCATCGTCCACACTAGTGATACCCAATAGACCAACGTGACCTTGCATCTCACTCATTTTCTTTCAATTTGTTCACCGGCTTCCATCATGAAATTAGTTCCCAATTTAACGTCACTTATCGCCCTCGCCTTACGGCTGACCTTTTTGGTATCCGTGGCTGGCCTCACAGCCTGCTCGACTATGCAAGCAACCGACACGGGATTTTTAAAGAATCGCAGCGCAATGACGACTTCAAAGGATGGCAGCGCAGCCTACTATCGTTCCCAGACCCCGGTAGACCCGCATCAGGTGCGCTCTATTTCTGTGGAGTGGACCATGCCAGTGGATGCGATGGTCCCTGAGACTGAAAGGGCTCGATTGATCGCAGCGCTGAAAGCTGCCATTTCCAGAGAAACCGAAGCAATGCCACAAAGTGTTGACGGACGCCCGGTCGTCATACGCGCAATCATTACCCGAGTCGAGACAGTGAATCCAGCCCTCAACGTCTTGACATCTGTGTTCTTAACCGTTCCTCTTGACCGAGGCGGTGCCGCCGTGGAAATTCAAGTGCTGGATGCGGAGACGCTACAACCACTCGCAAGTATGGCGCATGCCTACTTTGTCCCCATTACTGAATTCAAAGCCAGGTTCTCGGCGTTAGCGCCCGCTGAATTGGCATTGAATGCGGCTGCGGTGGAGTTGTCCAAGCTGCTACGTAACAAAGGTTAAGGCAGCATCAATGAAGCTGTCTTTTCGAAATGCAGTGGCCTAGACGATGGCATTTTCGTTGCATTCCTTTGCTTCGGCAGGAATTCTGCAAGAGCAACAGGGCCACTGGCTCGGAGGAATGAAAGTCAGACATGGCTTTCATGGCTTCTGGGCCGGATTTATAGAAGTTGAGACGTGGTTCCAGGGTTGATTCCTTCGTCGAAAATTAATTATTGCGAGCTTCGGCGTGAAATCGCCTGGCCTGCAAACGCAATGCCGAGGGCAAGAATGATCAGAACTGCGGCAACTCCAAAAGTTGCGCGCATGCCATACACAACCGCCTCCGGAGGTGCCTTCAAGAGATCGGAAACTGCCGCTCCCATGGCGAACACAGCGCCCATCAGTGACGCACCGGTAATCAATCCGAGGTTGCGTGACAGGTTCAGCATGCCGGAGATAACACCACGCTGGTCTGGCCGGATATTGGTCATCACCGAAGTGTTGTTGGCGGCCTGGAACAATGCATAGCTGCCAGTGATCACTACGAGCGGTGCGACGTAGCCGGGTATGCCGAACCCCGTTGGAAGCAAAGTCATTGCGGATGTGCCGATGACCATGCCAACGAGTCCGGATATGCCCATTCGGTATGCACCCAACCGGTCAACGAGGCGACCAACTGGAGCACCTGTGAGTGCTGCAATGATGGGACCTGATGACATAACCAGGCCGACATGGGCTGGGTCGAGCCCAAGCGCACCTGAGAGATAGAACGGGCCGACAACCAATGTGGCCATCACCACCGTGGTGACCAGGGCGCTCATAGCGAACCCTGCGCTCAGCACCGGGTTCTTGAACGTGGCCATCTGAATCAGAGGAGCCTCTGCCCTCGACTCGGTGACTACAAACATGCCGAGTCCAATGAAGGCCAACAACAGTAATGCAATGTTGAGTTGACCGAAACTTCCACGGCCGATCGTCATGGCAAGGGCATAAGCGGCAAGCGTCAGCACAAGAACCGCCGTGCCTATCAAGTCAAACTTGGCCTTTGTTGCCTTCGTGACTTTGTGATCCTTGGGCAGGTACTGGTGGGCGAGCACAAACGTCAATATGCCCAACGGAAGGTTGATGAGAAAAAGTGCAGGCCAACCGAACCAGGCAATGAGTACACCACCCAGTGTGGGTCCGAGTGCGGTGCCAACTGCTGACATGGTCCCGAGAAGACCCATTGCGCTACCGGTTTTTTCCTTGGGAACTGCCTCACCTACCATCGCAATTGTGAGAACCATCATGATGGCAGCACCCAGTCCCTGGACCACTCGCGCAGCGATCAACAACCACAGCGATGGAGCGACACCGCACAGTGCGGAGGCCAGCGTAAACAGTGTGATCCCGCCTAACATCAAACGGCGGCGGCCCATGACGTCACCAAGGCGCCCTACGCTGACGATCAGCGTAGTGATTGCAAGTAAGTAGGCAAGAACGATCCACTGAACTTGTTGAAATGGGGCGTTGAATGCCTGCGCTAATGTTGGTAAACCCACGTTGGCAATGCTGGTGCCAAGTGATGACAGCAACATGGACAGCGACAAACTGATTAGTACCCAACGAACCGACGGCGTATCTTGCCGACCGGTCTCTATATGGTCCGATTTTGAAATGATTGACTTCACATGAATTCCTTCTTTTTTGTCCCTGAGTTAGGGATGCATGAAGCGTAGGCATTTGTGAGTTATTGCGGAAGACGCAGCAATTGCACTTTATTTGTGTGTTTGACGCCATACCTGGAGCAAACTGCGATATGGTGGACGCATGTCAGCGCCCGATCTCAACTTGCTCGTTACCCTGGATGTGTTGCTCTCCGAGGGCAACGTGACACGTGCCGCGAAACGATTGCGCCTGAGCCCGTCTGCTATGAGCCGGGCTCTGGCGAGGTTAAGAGAGACAACGGGGGATCCGCTACTGGTGAGGGCGGGACGGGGCCTCGTTCCAACACCTATAGCGCTTGGACTTCGCGCGCGAGTCAGTCAGTTGGTTCAAGATGCCCAATCGGTTTTGCGCCCCTCCGAAATTCCTAGCCTTAGACAACTAGTTAGAACATTCACACTCCGAACCAGCGAAGGCTTTGCAGAAAATTTCGGACCAGATCTCATTGCGCGCACCAGCTTGGAAGCGCCTGGCGTACGACTACGTTTTGTACAGAAACTTGACAAAGACAGTGCGCCGTTGCGAGAAGGGTCTATTGATCTGGAAACGGGCGTTGTCGCGACCACGATGGGCCCTGAGCTGCGTGCCCAAGCCCTGTTCAGAGATCGCTTTGTCGGCGTCGTGCGAACGGGGCACACGCTGAGCAAGGGCGAGATCAATCCTGATCGGTACGCGGCAGAACGGCACATTGGCATCTCACGCCAAGGTCTCGAAATGGGTCCTATCGATGAAGCAATGCATGCGCTTGGTCTCGAAAGAGAGATCGCAACAATAGTCGGTGGATTTTCGACTGCGGTGGCGATGGCCCGTGCGTCGGATTTAATTGCAAGCGTCCCGGAACGTCATACGGCGAATTTACGGGTAGGAATGCATACTTTCATGCTTCCATTTGCGACCCCTGAGTTCACCGTATCGCTTCTTTGGCATCCCCGGTTTCAGGCAGATCCGGCGCATCGATGGGTGCGTGGCGTTGTTCTGGAAATTTGCGCGTTCGCACCCTGACGGGGTTGTACACCCAAACCCACGAAAATTTCTGAGTCTCCGGTTTTCGCAGCGTCCCAGCATCTTCTGACGGCCTTGGTGCAGCGCGCCGTCGGGGCCAATATGTCGTTAAAGGGTCTGGCGCGCGCGGCGTGCGTTGTCGGCAATGACGTCGGCCACAAACCTAAACAGCGATGGTGGAAAATCGTGGCCCATTCCCTCGACGATGCGTAGTTCGGCTCCTTTAATATTGGCCGCCGTGTCCTTCCCAGCCTCCGGGGGAACTAATGGGTCGTCTGACCCATGCAGCACAAGCGTCGGAGCACTTATTTTGGCTAGTCGTGATCTTAAGTCGCCGGTTGCTGCGATGGCGGCGATATGCCGCCAAAACCCGCTTGGGTTGTATGCTCGGGTCACTTCCTCCAAGGCTTGATCTCGTTGAGCGGATTCGTCAAACGGATAGCCTCGCCCGGCAATCACTTGAGAAAATGCAACGCAATGTGCGAGATAGCCCTGCTCGTCTTTCAAAGGATGTGGCGCGGGCGATGTCATCGCCGCCATCTGATGTCATCGCCGCCATCACTGCAGGGCTGGCCTGCGGTAGATCACGATTGCCCGTACTCGACATAATGGATGTCAGAGATAGAACGCGTTCGGCATGTTCGCTGGCCAACAGTTGTGCAATCATGCCGCCCATTGATCTCCCAACCACGTGCGCTTGCTTGATCTTCAACGAATCGAGAAGTCCTACAACGTCGTTCGCCATATCAAACAGCGTATAAGGCACATTGGGCGTTTCGCCGCGAGAGACTGCGTCGGCAATTGCA
>CAIPGC010000274.1 GCA_903864505.1 uncultured beta proteobacterium
GCGCGTGGCCGATTGAACGGGACGCGGTCATGCACGATATTGCCCAGATAAGCCTGCGGCAAGTCGTTGGGAACACCGGTCGGACCATACCAGCGCTGCGGGTTGCTGTTGCGTGTGGCGTAGAAGCTCACTGCTTCCCGCAACGACTTGAACACTCCGTTGTGCATGAAGGCCTTGCGCAGCGCCACGTTGCGCAGCGTGGCGATGCGAAAGGTCCCGCAGAACTGCTCCACCGTGACCGTGGCCGGCACGTTGGCCGTCAGCGCCGGCCGGCTGCGAGCGGGTCCGCACAATCCCAGGTCAAAAAACGAGGGGTTGGCGTTATCGGGGATGGCGCTGTTGCGGGGTACACCGGTGGCATAGAAGGCAAAGTCTGTGAACAGCGAATCTCTCGGATTCTTCGAAGTCGGGTTCATGCTGTGGCAGGAAGCGCAGTTGCCTCGGGCGGGGTCGATGAACAGCTTCATGCCGCGCAACTCGTTGTCGGCCAGCGTCGCCTTGCCCAGCACGTAGTCGTCGTAACGGGACGAGAACGGTTGAAATCCCGTGGTCCCTTCGAATGCGGCAATGGCTTCGCCGATTTTCTGGAACGCAAGGTCGGGCGTGTTGAATATGCCGGCGCCAAATTCGGCCCGCATCAGGTTGGCGTAACTCGATGCCGCCACTTTGCGCACCACGCTGGCGCTGTCCGGGTTGTTCATTTCCCGGGCGGCCAGGAACGGGCCCAGGGCCTGCTCGGCCAGGGTGTTGGCCCGACCGTCCCAGAAGTGGCCCCCCAGCGGATCGGTTTCACCGTCCTTCACGCGAAACGAAAATGGCGGGATAAAGCTGCTGTAGCCGTTGGTGAGTGCATTGCGCAGTCCGAGCACGCCCGCTCGGCTACCTGCCGAAACACCCACGGCCGATCCATGGTTGTCGGCCCAGCCGGTGGTCGGCAGATGGCAGCTGACGCAGGCAGTTCCGGCGGGTTCGGACAGGGCGCGGTCGTCGAACAGGTTCTTACCGAGGGTTTCCAGTCGTGATAATGGCGCAGGCGCCGTAGGTGCAGCGCTTGCAGGGGGGCTGGGAGGCACGGCAGCGAAGGCCGATGCGCACAGCAGCACCATGGCGGGTGCGATGCGCAAGGCGGCGGTGGAGAACAGGTGTTTCATGGAGGCTCCGTCATGGAAGTTATAGACGGGGTAGATCTTTGCGGGCTCCGATGACAGATGACCGCGTGCCTGCATGACAGTTTTGTAATGATGTTGCGAAGGCGGTCCCTTAAGCTTGTCGCAAAGGAATATGCATGAAAGTGTTGCTGATCGAGGACGAACAGAAGATTGCGGGCTTTGTTGCCGCCGGATTCAAGGAGCAGGGCTTTTTGCTGGAGCATTGCGACAACGGCATTGACGGTTTTGATCGCGCCAGTACCGGCGTGTTTGATGCCATCGTCCTGGACATCATGCTGCCCGGGCGCGATGGCATTTCCATCCTCAAGGGCTTGCGCAAAGCCGGTAACGCCACCCCGATCATCCTGCTGACCGCCCGCAACGAACTCGACGACCGCATCGAAGGCCTGTCCCTGGGTGCGGACGACTACCTGGCCAAGCCCTTCTTTGTAGAAGAGCTGATTGCGCGCGTGCTGGCGCTGCTGCGGCGTGTGTCTGGTGAACGGCAAAACGTGCTCATGGTGGGGGAGATGCGTCTGGACCGTATCGCGCGGGAGGTCACCTGGTGTGGTCAGTCGGTGGATCTGACGGGACGTGAATTCAACCTGATCGAGTACCTGATGCGCTCGCCCGGGCGGGTGTTTACGCGCACCCAGATTCTGGAGCATGTGTGGGGCTACGACTTTGATCCCAGCACCAACGTGGTCGATGTCTGTATCCAGCGCATTCGCAAGAAGATGTCCTCGATTGGTGCCAGCGAAGAGGGCGAGTCGCCGATTGAAAGCGTGCGTGGCGTCGGTTACCGCTTTCGCAAATTGGCATGATCCGCTCGTTTCGCCTGCGCCTTGCACTGCTGTCGGCGCTGCTGTCGGGGGTGGTGCTGGCTGCGTTTGGTCTGGGCAGTTGGTGGCTGGTTCGCAGCATCAAGATGGAACGCCTTGACAGCGAGGTCCGGGCCGTCGTTCAGCGCGAGGTCACCCGAAGCGCGTCGGACACCCGGTGGTCGGATGAAGAAGGGCGTTTGGCGAAGGACCTCGGGGTGCGCGATAGCCGCGACCTTCTGGTTCTGGTGCAAGACCATGATGCCGCCCAGTGGTACCGGTCGGCGCATTGGCCCGACGCATTGGATGCAAGCGGCTTGGGGTGGCCAGCGCCAGCGCTTGGGCTGCTTGCACCGGCACCCGGGTTCTCATTGTTTTCCAGTGCCTGGGCGCAGGAGCCCCCTGCCGGTCGGCCGCGCCGCGGCCCCGGGCCCGATGGTTTGCCGCCCGGACATCGACCGCAGCACCGACCGGGCGAGCGTCCATTTCAACCTCCTGTACGTGAGCCGTGGCCTGACGCTGCGGTTGCGCCAGCGGTGCCGGTTCCCGCCGTAACACCGGTGCCCGAGTCTGCGCCACCTGTGGTGGTGGTCCCGCACCTTCCGCCGGCGCCGCCTCGGGTGGCATCGGTGGTGCGCACGGTGGACGGCTCCGTCTGGCACCTGGGACTGGCCAGCACCGAGGCGGCAGGCATGGCGATTGGGGTGAATGTGCGCGTCATTGATGCCGACATGAAGGGAATTCGCAACGCATTTTTGGTAGCACTGCCGTTTGCATTGGGTTTGATTGGTATGGGCAGTTGGCTGTTTGCGGGGAGTGCCCTGCGCCCGGTTCGCAAACTGACGGCAACCACGCGCAAGGTCACGGTGGAGGGTTTGGGTCAGCGCATTGACGCCGCCGGTGAGGACCATGAGTTTGCAGAACTCATTGAAGTGTTCAACCGCATGCTGGGCCGACTCGAGCGCAGCTTTCAACAGGCGCACCGCTTCACCGCCGATGCAGCGCATGAGCTGAAAACCCCACTGGCCATTGTGCAGGGTCAACTCGAGCGCGCCATCAACCAGTCCGAGGGACGTGCCGTGCAGGCCGCACTCAGCAGTGTTCTGGACGAGGTGCGCCGCTTGTCGGTCATCTCACGCAAGCTGCTGCTGCTGTCCCAGGCCGATGCCGGGCGGCTGACGGTCTTTCGGGAGCCGGTCGATTTGTCAAAGATGCTCGAAGAGTTGCTGGAAGATACCCGCATGCTGGCCCCGCACCTGGCCCTGCACGCCGACATCCAGCCCGGCTTGTTGCTGCAGGCAGATGCAAGTTTGCTGCGCCAGGTGCTGCACAACCTGATCAGCAACGCCATCAAGTACAACGTCGATGCCGGGTGGATTCGGATCTCGACCACACGCTGGGCGCAGCGCATGGAAGTGGTGGTATCAAATGCTTCGCAAGGAATTCCTGTGCAACAGCGTGGCAAGATTTTTGAGCGGTTCTTTCGGGCCGACCCGGCGCACAGCCGCCACATCGAAGGCGTGGGGCTGGGTTTGAGCGTATCGCGGGAAATCGCCCGAGCGCATGGGGGCGACCTGTCGCTCAAGAGCGATGCCGCCGGTGCAGTGGAATTTTCTTTGCTGCTGCCGCTCTAGGGCTGCAGTTTGCTGCGCCAGTGGCGTTAGCATAGGCCATGGGCGACTCGATAGCATGCGATTTTCTGGTGGTGGGCAGCGGGATTGCAGCCGCATCGGTCGGATACTGGCTGGCTCCGCACGCACGGGTGGTGCTGCTCGAGCGCGAGTCCCAGCCCGGGTACCACGCCACAGGCCGGTCCGCCGCCATGTTTATCGCCAGCTACGGCCCGCCCCAAGTGCGTGCCCTCTCGCGGGCCAGCCGTGCCTTTTTTGAGAACCCGCCGAGCGGATTTTCTGACCATCCAATCTTGACCAGCCGTGGCACCTTGACGCTGGCGCAACCGGGTCAGGAGGCGCAGCTTGACGCCTTGTGGAACGTGGTGGGGGCGATGGCCACCGGTGCCCGCCGACTGAATCAGGAACAGGCCTGCGCCATGGTGCCGGTGCTGCGCAAAGACTCTGTGGTGGGGGCAGTTTTTGAGCCCGATGCCTCCGACATGGAGGTGCACAGTCTGCACCAGGGCTACTTGCGGGGCGTGCGTGAGCAAGGGGGCAGCGTGGTCTGTGATGCCGAGGTGGACTCCATCCGCCGCCAGGGGCCGTTGTGGCGGGTGGGTGCCGGGGCGAAGCGGTATACGGCTGCGGTGGTCATCAATGCGGCCGGTGCCTGGTGTGATGTGGTCGGTGCCATGGCCGGCGCGCACGCGCTGGGACTGATACCCAAGCGACGCTCGGCCTTTGTCTTTGCTCCGCCGCCGGCAGCGGATTGTGCCGGCTGGCCCCTGTGCCTGGGGGTCGATGAGTCGTGGTATTTCAAGCCCGATGGGGGGCAGTTGCTGGGGTCGCCGGCCAACGCAGACCCAGTGGCGGCGCAAGATGTGCAGCCCGAAGAAATCGACATTGCGCAGGGGATCCATCGCATCGAAGAAGTGACTACCCTGCAGATTCGCCGCCCCACCCGAACCTGGGCCGGGCTGCGCAGTTTTGTCGATGACGGTGAACTGGTGGGGGGATTCGATCCCGGTGTCCCGGGATTTTTCTGGTTGGCGGGGCAGGGTGGCTATGGCATCCAGACTTCGGCCGCGATGGGAGAAGTCTGCGCAGCCCTGGCGCGGGGCTTGCCGGTACCGCCCCACATTGCTGCATGGGGAGTGTCAGCCCACGGGCTCAGCCCGGCGCGACTGCGGCGTTCGCCCGGGGCGTTGTAGACTGTGGCATGGCGACCAAACGACCATCCTCAGGCCTGCTTTCCAAAGTGGCCAGTTTTTTCCGCGATTCTTCGGCGGACCAAGTGGATGCGGGCGACTCACAACAGGCTCAAACCGACGACACCAAAGAGAAGGAACAGGGCTTTCAGGACCTGATTGAACGCAAGCGACGTGACGACCTGGTTCGTCGACGCGAGTTCAACCAGCTGCGCAAGTTGCGCAAGGCACGCCTGGGCGGCAGTATCGATACGGGAGCCCCGGTGCGACCTTCGGTGTTTCAGTCCAGTTCCGGGTTTGGCCTGGACGAGCGGCAGTCCACGCTCAAGAAAATCGATGTCATCGAGGCCCACATGGTGCAGTCCTGGGCCGATGCCAAGATGGGCCGGCAAACGCCCAAGCCGGCCGAAAGCGTTGCTCGACCCGCGCCGCCAGAGCCGAGCAATGATGACCTGGACCTGGACTTTACCGGGATGCTCCTGCAAAGCGAGCCTACCCAGGCGCAACCGCTGGCAGCGGCGCCGGTCGAGGCGATTGAACTTCCTTCACTCGGTCCGATAGAGCTTGGATTGCAGCAGGCTGCATTGCGTTTTGCCGAAGGCGATGCCGGCGGCGCCGAGGTGCTATTGCAGGGACTGTTTCAGGACCGCGATCTGGATGCGCTCGATGCCGATGTGTTGGCCTCGGCCCTGTTCGATGTGTACCGTGCCACCGGGCAGCACGACGGATTTGATACCGTGGCCATGGATTACGCTGAGCGCTTCGGTCGCTCCCCGGGTGAGTGGTTTTCTGTGCCCGACCTTTTGGGGCAACGCACTGCGGGAGTTGCTGCGGCCTCCGACTCCACGCCGGAGCTGCATCTGGGGTGGGTTTGTCCTGCGGTTCTGGATGCCCAGGCGGTGGCAGAACTCAAGAGCCGTTATGCGGACTTGCAGGCACCCTGGCGCATGGACTGGGGGACTTTGCAAAGCGTCGACGGTGCCGCGCTCGTCGTACTGTCCGACCTGTTTGCCTTCTGGACTACGCATCCGGTCGAGTTGCACTGGATCGGGGTCGATTCCATGCTGCAGGCGCTCCAAACGCGTACGCCCGCACTCGACCGCAGCGCGGACCCGCTTTGGTGGCTCCTGCGGCTCGACGCGCTGTGCGTATTGGGGCGCAGCGAGGAGTTCGAGGAGCTGGCGCTGGACTACTGTGTGCTGTACGAGGTCTCGCCTCCGAGTTGGCGCGATGCGCAATGCACACTGATGGACGGTGCAGGAGTGAGTGCTGAAACCGCTGCAGCCGCTGCTACGGCGGCGGTGCCGCTGGATATTGCGGTGCCGCGCAGTGCGCAAGACAGACGCTGTGAACTGGTTGGCGAGTTGGTGGGCAACGCTACCGATGCCATGGCGCGCTTGCGATTGGCATCGGACGCAGCCTCTGATGTCCTGGTTTCCTGTGCGCTGCTGCTTCGCGTCGACCGTCAAGCGGTCGAGTTCCTGGTCGCGTGGGCCGCGGGCTGTGCGTCCAGAGGCTGTCACGTTCGGTTTGCACGTGTGCCCTGCCTGGTGGCAGTGTTGTTCCAGCAGGTCGGCATGGACCAGCACGCAGAAATATTCGTGCGCGTCAATTGAACCCGTTGGGGCGGGAGCAAGCGCATCCATGGCCAAGCATGTATCTCAGACACCTGCGACCCAGTTGCTCAAAGCGCAACGCATAGCATTCACCAAACACCCCTACGAGTACCTCGAGCATGGCGGCGCCCAGCACAGCGCGCAGGTGCTGGGGTTCGATCCGTTCATGGTGGTTAAGACCCTGGTCATGCAGGACCAGGATGCCCGACCGTTGCTGGTCCTGATGCACGGCAACCGCAAAGTGTCGACCAAGAGCCTGGCACGCCAGATCGGGGTCAAGTCGGTCGAGCCCTGTGCCCCGGAGGTCGCCAACCGGCACAGCGGCTACCTGGTGGGTGGGACTTCCCCCTTTGGCACGCGGCGCAGCATGCCGGTATATATCGAAGAGAGTGTTCTGTCCTTGTCAAAAATATGGATCAATGGAGGGCGAAGGGGCTATCTGGTGGGCATCGACCCGGCAGTGTGTGTGCAATTGCTGGGGGCAAAAGCGGTACAGTGCGCCTTGACCGATTGACTTCGACACCCCGGCCCGGGTGCCGCAGGTTTTTTTTCAGGAGAACTGTTGTTGAATTCACTTGCTGCTTTTTATCCGGTGCTGGCCACCATTGCCGCATACCTGGTGGGGTCCCTGTCGTTTGCGGTGATTGTGAGCCGCAGCATGGGGTTGAACGATCCGCGCACTTACGGTAGCAGGAATCCCGGCGCCACCAATGTGCTGCGCTCGGGCAGCAAGTCTGCCGCGGTGGTGACCCTGCTGCTCGATGCGCTCAAGGGGTGGTTGCCGGTGATGCTGGCCAAGTGGTACGGCAAACCCTACGGCATGGAAGACGGAACCGTTGCCCTGGTTGGCCTGGCGGCGTTTTCCGGGCATTTGTTCCCGGTGTTTTTTCGCTTCGTTGGTGGCAAGGGCGTGGCAACTGCGCTGGGCGTGCTGGTGGCGACCAGCGGCTTATTGGGACTGGCCACCGGTGCTACCTGGTTGCTGGTGGCGTATTTCTTTCGCTACTCCTCGCTGGCATCGCTGGTGGCTGCCGTGCTGGCGCCGGTCTATTACATTTTTGGCGATGGTATGGCCTGGTACATGGACAACCGCATTCTTTTTTCGACTGCGGTGATGTCACTGCTGCTGATCTGGCGCCATTCGGAAAATATTTCCCGCCTGGTCAAGGGCACGGAATCTCGCCTGGGCAAGAAAAAACGCTGACGCGGCGCGACTGGCCTGGGGTGCTTTATTGCGCAGCCTGGGTGCCGAGTTGCAAGATGTGAAAGTGGTTCACGTGCGCGCGCACGCCCGATGCCGACAGCGCCGAGCGGATGTGGGGAGCCCCTTGGGCGGTGCCGTGTAATCGGGGCATGGACATCAGCTCGCCATTGGCTTTGCCGACGATCGCCACATAGGGCAGGTTGGCCTTGCTGCTGCGCCGTAACACGACACCCAGCTCCCCGCTGTCCATGCGCACGTAGGTGCCAGGCGGGCACAAACCCACGGCCGTGACCAGTGCGTGGCCGATCGCATCCGTCTTGGGAGACGCATTGGCCATCACGGATCGTGCGGACTCGGTGGCAGTGCGGCCCGCACGCGACATGCGCGGGCTTATCATGGCAGCGTAGCGGTCCACAACCTTCAGGATGCGGGTCAAACGTGCGCCGGGGAGCGCGTCTCCCAGATTCATTTTTTCAATGGCATCGTCGTGGTGGGAGGCCACGATCTCGAGCCAGCATTCGTCGTCCACGCCCAGTTTTGTCAGCATCACGCCACCTTTTGCGGCATGGCCATTGATGGCATCGCGTTGCGCCGGACTGGGCTTTTCCACCTGACTGGCCAGGGCATCCTGTAGCGCGGTCATGGCGATATTCATGGTCAGTGCGGCGTGTACCAGGCTGTTTCGCTCCTGGACAACCATGCTCATTTCAGACGCAATCAGGTGACACAGCGTAGCGCATACCAGTGAATGCGATGCGCTGTATCCCACCGGCGAGTTGCCCGCCAATTGAAACAATAGATACAGGCCCACGTCCGGATCGCGCAACATTAGACCCTGCATCCAGCGGTCGTACTGCACCACGCGGTGGGTGAACTCCTGCGTGCTTGCCGGATTGCCCAAAATTACACCCAGCCCGGACTCCAGGTCAGACCACTGGCCCAGCAGGTCTTCGTATTCGTTTTCACTCTGGATGATTTTGGCCACAAGACGCTCGCACGGGCAGTGAATCAGTCACGGAAATTGTTGAAGCTCAGCGGAACGTCGGTAATGTCTTTCTTGATCAGGGCCATCGCGGCCTGCAAGTCATCACGCTTGGCCCCGGTGACACGCACCGCGTCGCCCTGGATCGCCGCCTGCACCTTGAGCTTGCTGTCCTTGATCAGGCGCTGGATTTTTTTGGACATGTCGGACTCAATGCCGTTGCGCACCTTGATCACCTGCTTGACCTTGTCGCCGCCCATTTTCTGCACATCGCCCAGGTCCAGAAAGCGCACATCCACATTGCGTTTGGTGAGCTTGTTGCGCAGCACGTCCTCAATCTGCGCCAGCTGAAAATCGGCGTCCCCAATCAGGGTGATTTCCTTGTCCTTGAATTCGATGCTGGCGCTGGTGCCCTTGAAGTCAAAGCGGGTGGCAATTTCCTTGGCCGTGTTGTCGACTCCATTTTTTACCTCGACCAGGTTGGCTTCGCAGACGGTGTCAAATGATGGCATGGCGGTACTCAAAAAGGGCAGTGAGACAATCCCGCCATGTTAGTCGAGAAAAACGTCCCGCTCCAGCCCCTCAATACCTTCCGCATCGTGGCCAAGGCGCATACCCTGGTGCGAATTTCCGGTGAAACCGATGTGCAAGCGGTTCTGGCTGACCCCGAGTGGGGCGGCGAAGAGACACTGGTGCTGGGTGGCGGAAGCAACATTGTGTTGACCGGCGATGTCAAGCCGATCGTGCTCAAAGTGGAGATAAAGGGCCTTCGACTGGTGTCGGAGACGGCCAGAGCCTACATTGTGGAGGCCGGTGCCGGTGAGCGTTGGCACGATCTGGTGGTCTGGACCCTGGCGCAAGGCTATCCCGGGCTGGAAAACATGGCCCTCATTCCTGGCACAGTGGGTGCGTCGCCGGTGCAGAACATTGGGGCTTACGGCGTGGAGTTGCAGGACCGCTTTGAGTCGCTGGACGCGATCGACCTGCAAACGGGACAGCTGTTTACGCTCAACGCGGCCCAGTGTGCCTTTGGTTACCGGGATTCCGTCTTCAAGCATCGTGGCGCGGTGCAAGCGGGGGGCCACCGGGGCCTGGGGCTGAAGGATCGCGCCCTGATACTGCGCGTGCGACTGGCCTTGCCCAAGCCCTGGAAGGCCGTGCTGGGCTACGCCGATATCGCGAGAAAAATGACCGAGCAGGCCTGCGCTCACCCCTCGGCACAGCAGATATTTGAGTGGGTATGTGAGATCCGCCGCTCGAAGTTGCCCGACCTGGCGCTGATTGGAAATGTGGGCAGCTTTTTCAAAAATCCCACCGTCACTGCCGAGCAGTGTGCCGACATCATTGCCCGCGATCCCAGGGTGGTGCACTACCACCTCGATGACGGGTCGGTGAAGCTGGCCGCGGGCTGGCTGATCGACTCCTGCGGCTGGAAGGGCAAGTCCGTCGGCCAGGCCGGTGTCTATGAGAAACAGGCGCTGGTCCTGGTCAACCGGGGCACCGGGGTGGACGGTGGGGGTGCCACCGGCGGCGAAGTCATGACTCTGGCCAAGGCCATTCAGACCAGTGTCTACGAGCGCTTTGGAATTTTGCTGGAGCCTGAGCCGCGGGTGGTGTAGCCCGCAGTCACCACTGGGGCCGGGAAGGTCGGCAAGCATTCCAATGGGTGCAAGCTGCCTACCCCGCGCCCAGGGTTGCTATCGTTGCAGGCACTGCGCCTGCAGCGCCTGCAGCGCCAGCGGTTTGCTGAACAGATAGCCCTGGTAGGCGTGGCAGCCCAGGTGCGCAAGAAAATCCGCTTGTGCCTGCAGTTCCACCCCTTCGGCAATGACCGAGAGGCCCATGCTCTCGGCCAGCGCCACCACCATCCTGGCAATGGCCGCGTCGTTGGGGTCGGTGACGATGTTGCGGATAAAACCCTGGTCAATCTTGAGCTGGTCCAGTGGCAGGCGCTTGAGGTGGGACAGTGACGAATAGCCGGTGCCAAAGTCGTCCAGCGAAAAGCCCACGCCCTTGGCCTTGAGCGTACTCATTTTGGTGATGATGCCATCCACATCGTCGACCAGCATGCTCTCGGTCAGCTCCAGCTTGAGCCGCTTCGGGTTGGCGCGGGTGCGCTCCAGCGTGGCCAGCACACGGTCCACAAAATCGCTCTGTTTGAACTGCCGCGCGCTCACGTTCACCGCCATGGTCAGGTGTGCCCATGCCGGGTCAGTGGCCCACACTGCCAACTGGGTACAGGCGGTCTCCAGCACCCATTGGCCAATCGGCAGGATCAGACCGCATCCTTCGGCCAGGGGAATAAATTCTGCCGGCGACACCATGCCACGCTGCGGATGTTGCCAGCGCACCAGCGCTTCCACTCCGGTGATGCGGCCAGCGCCCACCACCTGGGGCTGGTAGTGAAGCAAAAACTGCTGCTTCTGCACTGCTTCGCGCAAGTCGGTTTCCAACGCTGCATGGGCCGACACTTCGGCCTGCATGAGGGTATCAAAAAAGCGCAGCGTGTCGCGCCCGGCCGCCTTGGCCTGGAACATGGCCAGTTCGGCGCGCTTGAGCGGCTGCTCGCTGGCCTCCAGGGCCTCGCCGCCAAACAGGGTGATTCCGATGCTGGTGCTGCCGTGGTAGGCACCACTGCCGAGCGCAAAATCCGTTGCGAACGTACCCAGAATCTTGTCGCCCACGGTCTCGGCCTGGTTGGCGGCTTCGCTCGCGTCTTCGCTCAGGTCTTCCAGCATCACGACAAATTCATCACTGCCCAGATGCGCCGCCGTGTCGCCGTCGCGGATGCAGGTCTTCAGGCGCTGCGCTACCTGCACCAGCAGCATGTCACCCTCGTGGTGGCCCAGCGTGTCATTGAGGGTCTTGAAGTTGTCCAGGTCGACAAGCAGCAAGGCGTTTTTGCGTGCGTGGCGGGTGCTGGCGTGCAGGGCCTGGTCGAGCCGGTCCAGTAGCAGGCGGCGGTTGGGCAACTGGGTCAGCGTGTCGTAAAAGGCCAGGGTGTCAATTTGCGCCTGTGCTCTGACGTGGTCTGACACATCACTGAAGATGGCCACATAGTGGGTGGTCAGCCCGGTGTTGTCCTTCACCGCGCTGATGCTGAGCCACTCCGGGTAGATCTCGCCACTCTTGCGCCGGTTCCAGATTTCACCGGCCCAGGCACCATCACGCTCCAGTGCCTGCGTCATGGCGTCGTAGAACGCCCGTTCGTGCCGACCGGAGGACAGGATGCGCGGGCTTTGCCCGACCGCCTCCTCGGCGCTGTAGCCGGTAATGGTCGTGAACGCCTTATTGACCCGAAGGATCACGCGCTCGGCGTTGGTGATGGTCATGCCCTGCTGCGACTCGAATGCGGTAGCGGCAATGCGCAGCGCCTCTTGCGACTGCCTGCGTTCGGTGATGTCGCGCGTCACGGCCAACTGCACCGTCTGACCGTGGTGCTGCAGGGGCACTGCGTGGGTTTCCAGCCAGCGCCGTCCGCCCTTGAGACCGAGCACTTCAAAGGTCAGCGCCGCAGTTTCCCCGGCCAGTACCCTTTGGTGCAGCTGCGCAAACGCGCCTTGGTGCTCCGGGGCGATCAGGCGCAGCACCGGCTGATCCTGCACCTGCTGCATCGTGTCTGCCTCGATCATTGCGAGACCGGCCGGGTTCATTTCCAGCAGTCGACCCTGCGCGTCCACAATTTTGATGCACTCGGGCTCGGCCTCAATGATCGAGCGCAGGTGCAGTTCGCTGTTTTTCAAGTCCCTGGTTGCCGCCCGGCGCAAGGCATCCTGGTGCCTCAAGATGACCGCAGCGCCGGCAAGCAACAGCAGCGCCGCCGTCAGCAGGATGGCATCGTGCCAGGCGCCTTGCTGCCAACTGCCCAAAATCGCCGCCATCGACAATCCGTAGGTCACCACCACGGGGTAGTCATTCAGAGCCCGGTAACTGTAAATACGTTCCAAGCCGTCTTTGACCACCGCCTGTCGCACCGTGCCAGTCGGCCAGGCCGGCAAATGCTGTCGAAACAGGGGCGAGTCAGACCAGTTCTTTCCAATCACGGCATCGGCCGCGGGGGAGGTAACCACCGCTGCGCCGGACGACAAAAACAGCGTCAGCACACCGTCAGGCCCGCGTTCAATGGAGTCATAAAAGGACTGAAAATACGCTGCCCGAACCATCGCCACCAGCACGCCTTCAAACGCACCACCCGTGTTGCCGATGCGCCGGCTCACCGGCAGCAGCCACTGGCCATCGGCGGCCTTCACCGGGCTGCCAAAGACCAGTTCGCGGTCGGCCCCGTGCACATGGGGCGCAAAGTAGTCGCTGTTCACGCTGGCTCCGTAGCCCAGGCCCGCTTCGGCCTGGGTCGACAGCGCCAGCGCACCATTGCCCGCCAGCACCAGCACATTCTGAATCAACCGATCGGCCGGCAGCAGTTGCGTCAACAACTGCTGCGCCCGCGCCACGTCGAGCCGGCCGGCGCGGCGCAATGGCTCCAGCGCCGCATCGACCTGGGCCAGGCTGGCCCCCACGCGGTGCAGCGTCTGGCGCGCATGCTCTTCCAGCACCCGGGAAAAATTCTGGGTCTGCAGCTCGGCCCGCGCAATCGCCTCGGCCCGCTCGCGCGCCATCTCATAACCGCTGTAACCGAGCATCAGCACGGCGCTGATCAGCGCCACCAGCGACGGAGTGAAACGCAATTTGCGCTGCATGCTATTTCAGTACACCCATCTCTTTGTAAAACCGCAGTGCACCCGGATGAAACGGAATGCCGGCCCCCTGCACCGCATTCGCCAGTGTGATGTAACGGCCCTTGACATGGCCCTGCGCGAGTGCCTGTTGTGCCGCCGCGCTGTACAGTGACTTGGTGGCCTGGTACACCAGTTCGGCATCCAGCGTGTCGCGCGTTACCCACTGCGCGCCCACCGCCAGTGTTGGCGTGGCCACAATGCCGGGGTAGGTATCGGCTGCAATGGTGTCGGTCGCCAGAAACGGGCTCGCCGCGCGCATGCGCTGCGCCGGTGGACCATCGATGGGCAACAGATCGATGCCGGTGGCCAGCAGGTCCGTAATTGCTTTGGCCGGCGCGCCGCCCGTAAAGAAGAGCGCGTCCAGCGTACCGGCCCTGAGCTTGTCGCCAGCCTGGTTGGGCTTGATGTATTCGGGCTGCAGATCCGCCTCGCTCAGACCGTACGCGGCCAGTACCTGGCGCGCGCTGATGAGGGTGCCCGAGCCTGCTTCGTCCAGCGCCACGCGCTTGCCCCTGAGGTCGGCAATGGCTTTGATGCCGATGTCCCTTCTGACCACCACGTGAATCGTCTCCGGGTACAGGTTGGCAATCAGGCGCAAACCGTTCAAGCGCGGCTTGCCTTCGAAAATGCCGTTTCCGTGGTAGGCCCAGCTCGCCACGTCGGCCTGACTGAAACCGGACTCCAGCGCGCCACTGGCGATGCTGATCACGTTGCCAAGAGAACCATTGCTGCTCTGTGCAGTGGCAACAATTTTGCCCGGTTGCGACACAGCGGACGCTATCAAAACACCCACCGGCAAATAGGTTCCGGCCGTGCCACCGGTGCCGATGCGTAAATACTGTTGCGCGCAGACCTGGCCGGCGGCCAGCACGGTGGCCAGCAAGAGCAATGGGATGCGCTTCAAATTCATGGTTGCTCCCGTTTTTATAGCTGCTTGCGCCCATTCTGCGGGGGCTGCAAGCCTATTCACCTTGAAAAAAATCGAACCAGCCTAAGCCCGGCATCCTCGGTCTGGCGCATCGCCTGGTCGGGTCACTGCATGCGATCGCTCGGGTGAACTCGATGGTCAACAAACCATACCACGCCGACGCGGGTGCTGCAATGGTGGTCACCCGCCTCAGGCAGGGCGCCGCTACCCGGGCAGCGATGGGGTCGGCCACGGCAACTCGGACCACGCCACATCGGGCTGCCAGGCGGCGGCCCAGGCGGGGAACTGGTCCGCCGGCATGGGCCGGGCAATGCAGTAGCCTTGGGCCAGTTGGCAGCCCAGGTGCAGCAGGGCGGTGCCGTGCGCCACCGTCTCCACCCCTTCGGCAATCACTTCACGCTTGAACGCCGCTGCCAGCCCGATGACACCTTGCAGGATGGCCAGGTCATCGGGGTCTTCGAGCATGTCGCGCACAAAGCTCTGGTCGATCTTGAGCAGGGTCACGCGCAGGCGTTTGAGGTAGGTGAGCGACGAGTAACCGGTGCCAAAGTCGTCCAGTGCAAACCGCACACCGATCCGGGCGCAGTCTTCAATCACCTGCGACACCTGGGCCATGTCTGCCAGCGCGCTGGTCTCCAGCACCTCAAGCTCCAGGCTGGTCGGGTTGATTTTGGGGTGCTTTGCCAGGACTGCTTGCAGGCGCTTTACAAAGTCGCCTTGCTGCAACTGACGCGCACCGATGTTGACGCTGACCGCAAGGGCCAGCCCTGCCGCGTGCCACTCTTCTATCTGGGTCAAGGCCGCCTCGATCACCCACTCGCCCACTTCCACCGCCAGCGGGTGGTCTTCGATCACAGGCAGGAATGTCGCTGGTGCCAGTAGCCCCTTTTCCGGATGTTGCCAGCGGATCAGCGCCTCCGCACCAATCACCTGGCCGCTGCGCATATTGACCTTGGGCTGGTAGTGCAGCACAAACTCGTGGTTCTCCAGCGCCAGGCGGATGCGCTCCAGACCTTCATGGTGACCGCGGATGCTGCTGTCTTGCGCAGCATCGAACAGGTGGTAGCGGTTTTTGCCCGCCAGCTTGGACTGGTACATGGCCTGGTCGGCCTGCCGCAAGAGTTGATCGGCCTCTACTTCCTGGGCCTGTGGGTAGATCGTCACACCGATGCTGGCCGTACTCTGCAGCACGTGTTCACCCAATGTCACCGGCGCAGCTGCTGCATCGAGCAAACGGGTCAGCATGGGCACGCAGCTCTCGACGCTGTCGAGGTCGATCAGCACCGCTACAAATTCGTCGCCACCAATGCGTGCCAGCGTGTCGCCTTCGCGCAAGGTGTCCTTCATGGCGTTGGCCAGGGCAATCAGCAACTGGTCGCCCACGTGATGCCCGTGGCGGTCGTTGACGTTCTTGAAACCGTCCAGGTCAAGATAGGCCACTGCCAAGTGCTGGTTGCGCCGCTGCGATTGCGCCATGGCCTGCTGCAGCCGGTCTGCGAGCAGCAGGCGATTGGGCAGATTGGTCAGCGTATCGAAGTGGGCCATGTGCTCGAGCTGGCCCTGGTGCTCCTTGACGGCAGTGATGTCGGAGAACAGCGCTACGTAGTGCTGGGTGGTGCCGTTGGCATCGCGCACGGCGCTCACGGTCTGCATTTCGGCAAATACCTCGCCGTTCTTGCGCCGGTTCCAGACCTCGCCGCTCCAGTGCCCCTGCTCACTCAAAGCGTGCCACATGGCGGCATAAAACACAGGGTCTTGCCGCCCGGAACTGAGAAAGCGCGGGTTCTGTCCGATGGCTTCCTCGCGACTGTAGCCAGTGATGTGGGTGAACGCCGGATTGACATCGACCACGACGCCGCGCTCCGTGGTGATAAAAATACCTTCGCGGGCATGGTCAAACACACTTGCGGCCAGCTCGATCTTGGCGTTGGCAAGTTTGCGCGCGCTGACGTCGCTGATTGCGATGTGCAACACCCGCTCGCCGGTTTCGTCGTGCGTCGCCGTGGCGACCAACTGCACCCAGGTAAACGCTTCCTTGTCACCGCCACGCACCATGCGCAAATCGAGCGCCGGTTGGGTGTCACTGTCGCGCAGCAGCGCACGCAGCCGGTACCAGTTCTCCTGGTCGGGTCGAAATACATAGTGCGAAAACAGTTGCCGCCGCACCAGCGCGCTGCGCGCCACGCCCAGCAGGGTCGCCAGCGTCAGGTTGGCCTCGATGATCATGCCGGCCGCATTCACGCTGCAATAGCCCACCGGGGCCAGGTCGTACAGGTCTACATAGCGTGCCCGGGAAGCATCGAGCGCGTTGGTGCCCAGGCGCAGCTCTTCGTTTTGCAGTTCCAGCTCGATCTGGTGCACCTGCAGGTCGTGCAGCAGGGCATCCGTATCAGCAATGGTCAGGTCGGCAAAAGTGTCGGGGGATTGCTTTCGCACGGCCTGCCACCGGGCCTCGGCCTGCTGGCGCAGCGGCAGGTGGTCTGGCACTGCCGGCCTGGGATTGGTCAGGTGCTTGGGCATAGCGTTCAGTCTACTGCACGCGACGTGCGATGGAAAGAACACAAGAAGTTGCTTCTGCACGACATGCGCCTGCGATTGGATCCAAACTTGCCTCAAGACCCCGTAGAAAGTGCGTGGGCAGCTATCAATTTGGTAGTTCCATGAGGTGTTTTTTCTCTTCCACCGGTTGCGGTGACACGCGGCGGGCCTTCGGTCCGGGAGTACCATCCCCGCTATTGCGCAAATCAGTCTGCAGCAACACCCCATTGTGGAGTCTTCATGAACAAGAAAACCGGCGTGACCAAGAACGAAAGACGGCCCTCC
>CAIPGC010000275.1 GCA_903864505.1 uncultured beta proteobacterium
GCGCAGGCGGTGTGGTAGGCCAGAAGCTGCAAGGGAACGACATGCAGCAAAGGGGACAACGCGCCGTAATGCTCGGGCATGCGAATGACATGCATGCCATCGCCGCTTTCGATACGGGTGTCAGCATCGGCAAGCACGTATAAAACCCCACCCCGTGCCCGCACTTCGTTGAGGTTACTCTTGAGTTTTTCCAGCAGCGTGTCGTTGGGGGCCACGGTCACAACCGGCATGTCGCTGGTCACCAGCGCCAGCGGACCATGCTTGAGTTCGCCCGCCGGATAGGCCTCGGCGTGGATATAGCTGATCTCCTTGAGCTTCAACGCTCCCTCCATGGCGATGGGGTAATGCAGCCCTCGCCCCAGAAACAGCGCATTCTCCTTCTTGGCAAAGTCTTCTGACCAGCTGATGATCTGTGGCTCAAGTGCCAACACCGCTTGGAGCGCCGCGGGTAGATGGCGCATCGCCTTGAGGTGCTGCTGCTCTTCTACGTCTGTGAGCCGGCCTTTGGCCTGCGTCAGTGCCAGCGTCAGCAGGAATAGTCCAGCCAGTTGGGTGGTGAATGCCTTGGTGGATGCCACCCCAATTTCAACCCCCGCCCGCGTTACGTAGGCCAGGCTGCACTCGCGCACCATGGCGCTTGTGGCCACATTGCAAATGGTCAGGGTGTGCTTCAAACCCAGACTTTGCGCATGCCGCAGTGCCGCCAGCGTGTCTGCCGTTTCGCCCGACTGGGTAATGGTCACCACCAGCGAGTTGGGGTTGGGCACCGAATCCCGGTAGCGGTACTCGCTGGCCACCTCGACCTGCGTAGGAATTCTGGCAATGCTCTCCAGCCAGTATTTGGCTGCACAACCGCTGTAAAAGCTGGTGCCGCAGGCCAGAATCAATACCGAATCTATCTGCGCAAACACCCGGGCCGCGTTCGCTCCTGGCGCGTGGTTCATTTGCTGATCAAACAGCTCTGGAACAATCCCCTCGACCCCTTCAAGGGTGTCGGCAATAGCGCGCGGTTGCTCGAAGATCTCCTTTTGCATGTAGTGACGGTATGGGCCCAACTCCGCAGCGCCGCTGTGCGCGAGCACTGTTTTGACAGGTCTTTGCGCCCGGGCTACTGGTTTGCGCGCCTTGTCCAGCAACCAGTACTTACCCAGTTGCACGTCCACCATGTCGCCTTCGTCGAGGTAGACGATCTGGTCGGTCACTCCAGCCAACGCCATCGCGTCGCTGGCCAGAAAGTGCTCCTGGCCATCGTTACCCAGGCCCAGAATCAGTGGAGAACCGGCACGCGCGCCCACCAGCCGATGCGGTTCGTCCTTGCAGAAGACGGCGATGGCGAAAGCACCCTGAAGTTGCGCCACCGCAGACTGAACTGCCTCAAACAGGTCACCGTCGTAATGACTATCCACAAGGTGAGCGATCACTTCCGTATCGGTCTGACTGACAAATGCGTAGCCCTTTGCACGCAAAGCCCCCCTGAGATCTTCGTAGTTTTCAATGATCCCGTTGTGTACCAGCGCAACGCGCCCCGGTTTGAGGTGCGCGTCTGCGCCGGGGCCATGGCTGAAATGCGGGTGGGCGTTGCTGACCGATGGCGCGCCGTGGGTTGCCCAGCGGGTGTGGGCAATTCCAAGCTTTCCCTCCAACTGTCCGCTCCCACCCTCGCCACCCACCGCAACCTGTGCACCCAGTTCCGCCACCCGAGATGTGCTGCGCGCACGCCGCAAACCTGCGTGCAACGCACCTGAACCCTGCACATACACCGCCACACCGCACGAGTCATAGCCGCGGTATTCCAGCCGCTCCAGTCCCTGAACCAGCACGGGAACAATATTGCGGGTAGATACCGCTGCGACAATGCCACACATAAGGATGTCCATCCAAAACAAATGAATGCGTGCATAGTAGATGCAGCATCTAGAAAGATCTGATCGATATTTGATCAGATATGCATAATAATTTCATTTATTTTTATTTATATCTATTCATTTCATTTAGCATTTATAAATGGAACATTTCACTCTTGATAAAGTTGATATTGCGCTGCTGACGCAGCTTCAACGCGACACAAGTCTGGCCAACCAGGCGCTGGCCGAACGCGTTCACACCTCAGCACCAACCTGCCTGCGCCGAGTCAAAAGACTACGCGACGCTGGCTTGATCGAGCGCCAGATTGCCATCCTGAACCCAGAAAAGCTGGAGGCCGCGGTCGGCCACGGTTTGACGGTGGTGGTGGAAATTACGCTGGACCGGCAGGGTGCCGACGCGCTGGAGCGATTCGAAAGCCGCGTAGCGACCGAGAACACGATTCAACAGTGCTATCGCGTGTCGCCGGGGCCGGATTTTGTGCTGGTGGTTCACGCTGCACACATGCCCGACTACCAGGCGCTCACCCAGCGCGTATTCACCAGCGACGCGAACGTACGCAACGTCAAAGCATTCTTCAGCATCAAACGCAGCAAGTTTGGTGCGGAGCTACCTTTGCCTTGAGCGGGCTCCGCAATGAAAAGAGCCTGCACGACTTGCGCCGTGCAGGCTCCTGGTGAATCAAACAGTCAGGCTAGAGCGCCTGAACCGGGTTCAATCAGAATACGAACATCATGCCCACTGAGTAGATCTGCTTGTCGCCGCTGCCAACTCCAGAGTCTTGGTGGAAGGTGCCGACATCCACATAAGCGTAGGTGTTCTTCAACACTGCCTTGTTGGCAAAGAATTCAAGTCCAGAATTCTTCGTATCGGTGTTCTGGCTGTATGCCGCGCCCACGGTCGCGCCTGCAACTGGAACAGAAAAACCAGCCTTGAAACCCTTTTCATTTTGGCCGCCGTCAGCGTAAATGGCGTTGAGTTTGACAACACCGAGGTCATAGCTGCCAGCCGCCACGATCAGATCCTTGCCGTCGCTGTTGCCCTTGCTTTCATATGCCACTGCAGCGGAGAAAGGACCTACGCTGTAGTTAGCAGCCAAAGCGACGATCGCCTTGTTGTCCTTCGTAGCCAAGGTCGTGGCTGCGTCGGTTTTGTCTTTGAAGTTTCCTTCTGGCGTAAATCCGGCGCGCACAGTCAAGCCGCTGAACGAAGGCGAAATGTACTGAGCCAACTGGGTGGTGAAGCGGCCGGCAATTGGCACACCGTTGAAGTTGCCCGTAAACGTGTCATTGGCAGCGCCGTTGTCGTCAAAACCAGCCAGCGACTGGAACAGCACGGAGTCTTGCGCTCCGGCACGCACTTCACCGAAGCCACCGGACAAACCAGCCCACAACTGACGGTTAAATCCGATCGTAGGACGTGCCATGGCGCCTTCCAACTGGAAGTTGGCCTTCATGCCACCGCCCACGTCGGTCGAGCCCTTGAAGCCGATCTTGGTGGTAGAGTTGCCCTGCACGCCGTTACCAAAATGGATGGCGTCGTATGCATTGCTGCCGCCGTCGGCCACAGCCTTGTTGGTGCCGTAGCTCACGTCAATCAAACCATAAACGGTAACTTGGGCTTGTGCAGCGCCCGCCAAGCCCAACAGGGCTGCAATAGCAATAACTTTTTTCATGACAATTCTTTCGGTTAAGGGTTAATACCGAGGTTGATTTTATGAGGTTTAAGTAGAAACCCTCGTCAATAAGCGTAAATGCGCACCTATTTGTTGCAACATGACAACAATAAAGGCCCC
>CAIPGC010000276.1 GCA_903864505.1 uncultured beta proteobacterium
CACCGAGATGACGCCCAAGTGATCCAGGTACTTCATACCCTCGACTGCAGCTTCTGCGCCGGCGATGGTGGTGTAGGTCGTGACCCGCGCCAGCAGCGCCGAGGTGCGAATCTGGCGCGAATCGGCAATCGCGTTGCGACGCTCTTCCACTGTGTTGATGACCATGGCCAGCGGTTCGTTCTTGATCATGTCCACAATGTGCGGGCGCCCTTCGGTTACTTTGTAGACCACATCGCAATGCACTCCTGCCGCATTGATGAGCGCCGCAGTGCCCTTGGTCGCAACCAGAGTAAATCCCATTGCCGCCAGCTTGGCTGCTATTTCCACCGCGCGCGGCTTGTCGCTTTGCTTGACCGAGATGAACACCTTGCCCGAGCGCGCAATCTTGGCTCCTGCCCCGAGTTGCGATTTCACAAACGCCTCACCAAAGGTCTTGCCCACACCCATCACTTCACCGGTAGACTTCATTTCCGGCCCCAGAATGGTGTCGACACCGGGAAATTTTACAAAGGGGAATACAGCCTCCTTGACACTGAAATAGGGGGGGGTCACTTCGTGCCGCAGGCCTTGGGATGCCAGCGACTGGCCCACCATGCAGCGCGCGGCCACCTTGGCCAACTGGACCCCGGTGGCCTTGCTGACAAAAGGCACGGTGCGCGAGGCTCGCGGGTTAACTTCGAGCACGTAAATGACATCCTTGCGGTCAATGTGCTGAATCGCAAACTGCACGTTCATCAGTCCAACGACATTCAGCGCTTTCGCCATAGCCGCAGTCTGGCGCTTGATCTCGGTGACGGTGTCGGCCGCCAGACTGTAAGGCGGAATGGAGCAGGCCGAGTCGCCACTGTGCACACCGGCTTGCTCGATGTGCTCCATCACACCACCGATGTAGGTCGCGCCGGTGTCGTCACGCACGCAGTCCACATCGCACTCAATCGCATCGTTGAGGAAGCGGTCCAACAACACCGGCGAGTCGTGGCTGACCTTGACCGCCTCACGCATATAGCGCTCCAGATCGCGCTGCTCATGCACAATTTCCATGGCACGACCACCGAGCACATAGCTGGGGCGAACCACCAGCGGGTAGCCCAGCGCCGAGGCTTTCTCCAGTGCTTCAGATTCGGTACGTGCGGTGGCATTGGGTGGCTGGCGCAGTTGCAATGCATGCAACAACTTCTGAAAGCGCTCGCGATCTTCGGCTGCGTCGATCATGTCCGGGCTGGTGCCAATGATGGGCACGCCGTTGGCTTCCAGGTCGAGCGCCAGTTTCAGTGGTGTCTGGCCGCCGTACTGCACGATAACCCCCAGAGGCTTTTCCTTGTCTACGATTTCCAGCACATCTTCCAGCGTCAGCGGCTCGAAGTACAACCGGTCGGAGGTGTCGTAGTCGGTGGACACGGTTTCCGGGTTGCAGTTGACCATGATGGTCTCGTACCCGTCTTCGCGCATGGCCAGTGCCGCGTGCACGCAGCAGTAGTCAAACTCGATGCCCTGGCCAATGCGGTTCGGTCCGCCACCAAGCACCATGATCTTCTTGTTGGTGGTGGGATCTGCCTCGCACTCGGATCCTTCGGCTTCATAGGTGGAGTACATATAAGCCGTGTTGGTGCCGAACTCAGCCGCACAGGTGTCAACCCGTTTGTACACCGGTCGCACCCCCAGTTCGCGGCGCTTGTTGCGTACCGCCGTATCGGTGGTCTTGAACTGGCGTGCCAGCCGACGGTCGGAGAACCCTTTTTGCTTCAATGCGCGCAATGTGGCTGCATCGATCTGTTCCAGCGCCGATGTGCCATGTGTAAGGGGCAGCCGTTCAATCTCCAGTTCGATCTTCACAATCTGCTCGATCTGCACCAGGAACCAGCGGTCGAGCTTGGTCAGCTCAAACACCTCGTCCACGCTCCAGCCGGCGGCAAAGGCATCACCTACGTACCAGATGCGCTCGGGACCCGGTTCGCCCAATTCACGCTCCAGCACCTCGCGGTCCTGGGTCTTTTCGTTCATGCCATCGACGCCCACTTCCAGTCCGCGCAGGGCTTTCTGGAACGACTCCTGGAAGGTGCGACCCATGGCCATGACTTCGCCCACGCTCTTCATCTGCGTTGTCAGGCGACTATCCGCTGCAGGGAACTTCTCGAACGCAAAACGCGGAATCTTGGTCACCACGTAGTCGATACTTGGTTCAAAACTTGCCGGGGTGGAACCCCCGGTAATGTCGTTGCGCAACTCGTCGAGCGTAAAGCCCACGGCCAGCTTGGCTGCCACCTTGGCGATCGGAAAGCCGGTGGCCTTGGAAGCCAGTGCGGATGAACGCGAGACACGGGGATTCATCTCAATGACGATCATCCGACCGTCCTTGGGATTGATGGCGAACTGAACGTTCGAGCCACCCGTATCGACCCCAATCTCGCGCAGCACCGCAAGCGATGCGTTGCGCAGGATCTGGTATTCCTTGTCGGTCAGGGTCTGCGCCGGTGCCACGGTGATGGAATCGCCGGTGTGCACCCCCATCGGATCCAGGTTTTCGATGGAGCAGACGATGATGCAGTTGTCCGCCTTGTCGCGCACCACCTCCATCTCGTACTCTTTCCAGCCCAACAGGGACTCTTCAATCAGCAGTTCGTTGGTGGGCGATGCCTCCAGTCCACGTTTGCAGATGGTCTCGAACTCTTCCGAGTTGTACGCTATGCCGCCGCCGGTGCCGCCAAGGGTGAAGCTGGGACGAATGACCGTAGGAAAGCTCACCATCTTTTGCACGCCCCATGCTTCCTCCATGCTGTGTGCAATGCCCGAGCGCGCTGAACCGAGACCGATTTTGGTCATCGCGTCCTTGAACTTGAGTCGGTCTTCTGCCTTGTCAATCGCTTCCGGTGTGGCACCTATCAACTCCACCTTGTATTTGTCCAGTACACCGTGGTGCCACAAGTCGAGTGCACAGTTCAACGCGGTCTGTCCGCCCATAGTGGGCAGGATGGCATCGGGTCGCTCCTTGATGATGATCTTCTCGACCGTTTGCCAGGTGATAGGTTCGATGTAGGTGACATCGGCGGTGGCCGGATCGGTCATGATCGTGGCCGGGTTGCTGTTGATCAGGATGACCTTGTAACCCTCTTCGCGCAGTGCCTTGCAGGCCTGCACCCCCGAGTAGTCAAATTCGCAGGCCTGGCCGATGATGATGGGGCCAGCACCGATGATCAGGATGCTTTGAATATCTGTACGTTTTGGCATGCTTCTCTTCTCAGCTCTACATTAATTCAGGTTCGCGGTGGCCAGCTTGGCCCCGAACCACATAAACAATCCGCCCACTGCGCTCGTCAATCCGGCCGACAGGCGCTTGCGGCGGCCAAAGACCTCGGCCAAACGGGCACCGGCAAAAATCAGGGCGAACAGATACAGTGCACTGAACACCATCAGAATGACGCTCAGAATCAGAAAGGGAATGGCGGGTGTGGCGTAGCTGGCATCGATGAACTGCACAAAGAACGACAGCAGGAACAAAATAGCCTTGGGGTTCAACAAGCTGATCACTAACGCCCGCTTGAACGGATGCGCCAGATGGGCCGGCATCTCGGGTTCCACCGACACGCTGACACCTTCGCGGCTGCGCCATTTGATCCATGCACTCCAGATCAGGTTCAGCCCGACCCAGCTCAGGTAGGCAGCACCGGCAACCTTCACCGCCATGAACAGCGCAGGATATGTGCGCAACAAACCCGCAGCGCCTAATGCCGTAAATGCCAGCAAAACGGTATCGCCCACAAACACGCCGAATGCACCCTGGTAACCCGCCTTTACGCCTCGTGCAGTGGCCACCGACAACACAAACATGGAGTTAGGACCTGGCAGCAAAATGATGCCAAAGGCACCAATCACATAGGTCCACAGGTCAGTGACACCGTAAAAACTCATGCGTGCTGGTCCCCGTGGGTTGCCATCTCTCGAATGAACCGGTCAAACAGGTAGCCAATATCATGCGGGCCAGGCGATGCTTCCGGGTGACCCTGGAAGCAGAACGCGGGCTTGTCGGTTCGCTCCAGGCCCTGCAATGTGTAGTCAAACAGGCTGATGTGGGTCGGTCGCAGGTTGGCAGGCAGGGACTTCTCGTCCACCGCAAAACCGTGATTTTGACTGGTAATGGAGACACGGCCGGTGTCAAGATCTTTCACCGGATGATTGGCCCCATGGTGGCCGAACTTCATCTTGAACGTGCTCGCTCCCGAGGCCAGCGCCATGATCTGGTGTCCCAGGCAAATGCCGAAGGTGGGGATGCCGGTCTCAATCAGCTGCGCGGCTGCCGCGATGGCGTAATCACAGGGTTGCGGGTCACCGGGTCCATTGGACAAGAAGATACCGTTGGGCTGTAGTTTGAGCACTTCAGCAGCACTGGTCTGGGCGGGTACCACGGTCACCTTGCAACCGCGCTGCGCCAACATCCGCAAGATGTTTTTCTTGACTCCGAAGTCGTAGGCCACCACATGAAAAGTCGGCTTGGTCTGCTGTCTGTAGCCATCCTCCAGAGTCCACTCCGACTCGGTCCACCCGTAGTTCTCCTGGCAACTTACCACCTTGGCAAGGTCGAGACCCGACATGCTGGGCGCGCATTGGGCTGCCGCTACTGCTTCGTCCATCGCAGCCGGCGTTATCGCTGCTCCCATGGCAAGTGACGCGATGCAACCATTTTGTGCACCTTTGGTGCGCAAGTGGCGTGTCAACGCTCGCGTGTCGATGTTCGCAATCGCGACCGTGCCCTCGGCCACAAGATAGTCGTTCAGCGATTGAGCCGAGCGAAAGTTGGACGCCAGCATCGGCAGATCACGGATGATCAGACCCGCCACCTGCACTTTGCCAGACTCCACATCCTGCGGGCTTATCCCATAGTTGCCGATGTGGGGGTAAGTGAGCGTGACGATCTGCTGGCAGTAGCTGGGGTCGGTCAGGATTTCCTGGTAGCCGGTCATGGAGGTGTTGAACACCACTTCGCCGACGGTGGAGCCGACGGCCCCGATGGAATTGCCAATATAGACCGTGCCGTCTGCGAGCGCCAGAATGGCGGGTGGGAAGGTTCCCTTGAGAGACAAAAGCACAGGGTTCTCCGAATGGGTTACGACTACGCCCAAACGCGCTCAAGAATGGCTCTTGGCGGGTGCTATAGAGAGGGGAATTTGCTTGAAATGCGCTTGGGACGACTGTTTTCTAGAAAGCCTCTCATTATAGCGGGCGAGGGGTGATCGGGTATTGATTCACGCTGCTGGCGTGCAAGCAAATGGCAGCGGCTGCGGCTACGTTGAGCGATTCCTCGCCACCAGGCTGTCCGATGCGGGCAAAGTGGCCGGCACGCTCCATCAGTTCGGCACACACGCCCTGCCCTTCATGCCCAAAGGCCCAGGCACAGGGCCAGGGGATCTGCAGGTTCTGAATCAACGCACCTTGGTGTGAGCTGGTGACAACCAACGGAGCCTTGAGCGCATCGAGTTCTGCGGGTGCAATGCCTTCGATCAACGTCAACCCAAAGTGTGCGCCCATGCCGGCACGCAAGACCTTGGGACTCCACAGCGCCGCTGTACCCTTGAGAGCAAGAACTTGCCCAAAGCCAAATGCCCCGGCACTGCGTAGGATGGAGCCGACGTTACCCGCATCCTGCACCCGGTCCAGGACCACGGTGGCAGCCGAAGGCTGAAACACCACGTCAGTGGGCAAATCGACGACAAAGCCAACCCGGGCAGGCGACTCCAGGGCACTGAGTTCAGCAAACAGCAGGTCTGGAATCACTACACTTTTGATAGCGGACTGCGCATATTGCGCGCGGTCCAGATGCCAAAACGACTCTGAATATATCGCCACAGCAGGCGTCACCCCACGCCGCAGGGCAGCGCTGCACAGATGGTCGCCCTCCACCCAGAAGCGCCCGGCCTTGCGATATTCGGTATTGCCTTGGGCAACTTTGCGCATCTCCTTGAGCAGCGGGTTATCGCGGGAAGTCACCCACGTTGGCGCGGTCATGCCAGCACCTCGGTCACAGGCCGGAATGTTTTGCGATGCTGCGGGCACGCTCCATGCAGACGCAACGCAGCCAGGTGTTCGGCCGTGCCATAGCCCTTGTGAGCGGCGAAACCGTACTGTGGAAACTGCTGGTCGAGTTCGGCACACCAGCGGTCTCGCGTGACCTTGGCCAGGATGGATGCAGCCGATATGGCAGGCACCGTGGCGTCGCCCCTGATGATGGCCTGGGCACGCACATCCAGCACCGGCAGGCGGTTGCCGTCAACCAGCACCATGGCGGGCTTCAGGCGCAAACCCTGTACGGCGCGGCGCATGGCCAGCAGCGTGGCCTGCAAGATGTTGAGTGCGTCAATTTCTTCCACACTGGCCTGGGCAACGGAGCAGCACAGCGCCCTGGCGCGTATCTCGTCAAACAGCTTTTCTCGGCGCAATGCGGTGAGCTTCTTGGAATCGTTAAGCCCCTTGATGGGTTTGAGGTCGTCCAGAATGACCGCTGCGGCCACTACGGGGCCCGCCAGCGGGCCCCGTCCGGCCTCGTCAACGCCAGCCACCAGAACGGGCAAATCAAAGGTAAAGGCGGCTTGTTCAGCGCGCAAGAATCTGGGAGATCGCATCGGTGGCCAGTGTGGCGGTATCGCGCTGCAGGCTGTGGTGCAGCGCGGTAAATTTCTGTTGCAGTGCAGCTATTCTCTCAGGCGCGCTACGCGGGGCATCCAACCAGCCAAGCACTTCCCGGGCAAGCGCCTGGGGTGTGGCTGCATCCTGCAGCAGTTCCGGCACCACAAATTCCTGACACAGAATATTGGGCAAACCCACCCAGGGCTGCAGACGTTTGCGCCGCATCAGTTGCCAGGACAACCAACCCATGTGGTATGCAATCACCATAGGGCGCTTGAACAGTGCCGCTTCGAGCGTGGCGGTTCCACTGGCAATGATCGTTACATCACAGGCGGCGAGTGCCACATGCGATTGGCCCGCGAGGATCTGCAAACTCCCCGCCATGCCACCCTCGCGTGCTATTTCGGCAATCAGCTGCATCAGTTGCGGCACCGCAGGAACTATAAATTTGGTAGCAGGCTGCGCTGACTGGATAAGCGCCGCAGCCTGAAAGAACCTCAGAGCCAAATGACGAATCTCACCCAGGCGACTCCCCGGAAGAATGGCAACCACCGAATCTGCGTCGGCCAGGCCGAGTTGCCGTCGGGCCGCTGCGCGCTCCGGCACCATCGGAATCACGCTGGCAAGCGGGTGTCCGACATAGGTCGCGGCAATACCATTGCTGCGCAACAGTTCGGGCTCAAACGGAAAAATGCACAGCACATGGTCAGCGCTTTGACGTATCTTCTCCATGCGCTCGGGACGCCAGGCCCAAACCGAGGGAGACACGAAATGGACCGTTTTGATGCCCTGGGACTTCAGAGCAGCTTCCAGCCCTAGATTGAAGTCGGGAGCATCAATGCCAATAAAGATGTCGGGACGATCGGCAAGCAGCCGCCTGCGTAACTGGTTGCGTATTCCCAAGATTTCCCGGTAGCGGCGCAACAACTCCCAGCTAAATCCGTGCACTGACAGCTTGTGATTCGGCCACCACACCTGCAAACCCTGCTGCTCCATCTGGGGACCGCCAATGCCGACAGCGCTGAGGTCACTCCAGCGGGAGCGCAACCCCCCCAACAACAGGCCAGCCAGAAGGTCTCCCGAGGCTTCCCCCGCCACCATAGCCAGGCGCGGTGCGGTACACGCCATGGCTAGCCAACGCTACCGGACGATGCCACGATCGGACAGCGCCAGAAAGTCCAACATCAGTTGCACGTCCGACGCAAAAGCCGGCTCATTTTCGATCAGTTGCGCCATCTCGGCTTGCGCCGCAGCTAGGGTCAGACCCTGACGGTACAGCACGCGATGCAACTGCTTTATGACAGCGATACGTTCGGGCGTAAAACCGCGACGTCGCAAACCCTCCTGATTGATGCCTGCAGCAGCAGCCGGGTTACCTGCAACCGTCACATAGGGCGGAAGGTCCTGTGCCAACCGTGTCTGGAAACCCGTCATGGCATGCGCCCCGATGCGCACAAACTGGTGCACACCCGAAAGACCCCCCAAAAATACCCAGTCACCCACATGCACGTGGCCGCCCAGCGTTGCTCCGTTGGCGAAAATAGTGTTATCGCCCACCTGGCAGTCGTGGGCTATATGCACGTATGCCATGATCCAGTTGTCATGGCCAAGGCGGGTCACACCCGCATCGCCGGGCGAGCCAATGTTGAAGGTGCAAAACTCTCGGATCGTGTTGCGATCGCCAATCGACAATTCACAGGGCTCCCCGGCGTACTTCTTGTCCTGTGGAATGGCCCCCAGCGAGTTGAATTGAAAAATGCGGTTATCGCTTCCAATCGTGGTGCGGCCTTCAATCACACAGTGCGGTCCCACGGTGGTGCCTGCACCGATGCGAACGTGCGGGCCTATCACCGCATACGGGCCGACAGTGACGGTGCTGTCGAGTTTTGCTGCCGGGTCCACCACCGCGGTAGGATGAATATTGCTCACGGCATTGACCTCCCAGCCTTACGCAATGGTGCGCATGGTGCACATCAATTCGGCTTCACACGCAATGTTGCCGTCCACACGCACCACACCCTTGAACTTGAAGATGCCTGACTTCGATCGCAACAATTCAACGTCCATGATCAACTGATCGCCCGGTTCCACCGGGCGCTTGAACCGCGCCGAGTCAATCCCCGCAAAATAGTAGACCGTGTTGTCATC
>CAIPGC010000277.1 GCA_903864505.1 uncultured beta proteobacterium
AATGGCCTGTACGACATTCCGCGATTCGGTAACGTGTCGTTCCTGCACATGACTGACTGTCACGCACAACTCAAACCGATCTACTATCGCGAACCCGATGTGAATATCGGCCTGGGCAGCATGAAGGGGCAACTGCCGCACTTGGTTGGCGAGCACTTGCTCAAAGTAGCCAAGGTGCGCCCCGGTAGCGCCCAGGCCCACGCGCTCTCCTGTCTGGATTTTCAACAGGCCGCCCGGCGTTACGGCAAGGTTGGCGGTTTTGCCCATCTGGCCACACTGGTCAAACGCATGAAGGCCAGCCGCCCGGGTGCACTGCTGCTAGACGGCGGCGACACGTGGCAGGGCTCCGGCACGGCATTGTGGACTCGTGGCCAGGACATGGTCGATGCCTGCAAACTGCTGGGTGTGGATGTCATGACCGGTCACTGGGAATTCACCCTGGGTATGCGGCGCGTGAAGGAGATTATCGAGAAGGACTTTGCCGGCAAGGTCGATTTCGTGGCGCAAAACATCAAGACCACGGACTTTGGTGACCCGGTGTTCAAGCCCTATGTGCTGCGCGAAATCAACGGCGTGCCATGTGCCATCATCGGTCAGGCCTTTCCGTACACTCCGATTGCCAACCCGCGCTACATGATGGCCGACTGGACCTTTGGCATCCAGGACGAAAACATGCAGTTGATGGTCAATGAGTGCAGGGCCAAGGGCGCTCAGGTGGTAGTGCTGCTCAGCCACAACGGCATGGACGTGGACTTGAAGATGGCCAGTCGCGTCAGTGGCATCGATGCCATCCTGGGAGGTCACACGCATGACGGTATGCCGGTGGCCACGCCGGTGAGCAACAAGGGCGGTAAAACCATTGTCACCAATGCCGGCTCGAACGGCAAATTTCTGGGTCTGCTGGACCTTGATGTCAAGGACAAAAGGGTAATCGACTTCCGCTACAAGTTGCTGCCAGTGTTTGGCAACATGCTGCCAGCCGACCGCGAGATGGAGGCACTTGTCACCCGGGTTCGCGCGCCTTATGAAGCCAAACTGGCAGAGAAACTGGCTGTGACAGATGGCATGCTGTACCGCCGCGGCAACTTCAACGGTACGGGCGATCAGTTGCTGCTGGACGCACTGATCGACGTGCAAGGCGCTGATCTGGCGTTTTCGCCAGGTTTTCGTTGGGGCACGACGCTGCTGTCGGGCCAGGCCATTACCCGTGAGTGGCTGATGGATATGACCGCCACCACCTATTCTTTTGCCACCCTGACCGAGATGAACGGCGCAACCATCAAGACCGTGCTGGAAGATGTGGCCGACAATCTGTTCAATCCCGACCCCTATTATCAGCAAGGCGGCGACATGGTGCGCGTGGGTGGACTGCAATATAGCTGTCGCGCAGGTGCTGCCATGGGCCAGCGCATCGACAATATGCGATTGAACGGCAAACCCGTGGAAGCGGACAAGAAGTACAAGGTAGCTGGTTGGGCTCCGGTAGCCGAAGAAGCCAGAAATCAGGGCAATCCGCAGGTCTGGGAGGTGGTTGAAACTTGGCTTAAGGCACAGCCTGGCCGAGTCTCACCGCGCACCCTGAATACTCCGGAACTACCCGGTGTGCGGCCCAACCCCGGCATCACGACGGTCTGAGGCAGGAAAGACGCGTATGCGCAGACATCTTTTGCACGACTGGTTTCTTGTATGGTTCGGCCTCGGTGTGTTCGCGATCGGTGCTTCGCAAGGCTTTGCGGTGCAGGCAGCCGAACCCCCACCGATGCAGCCCCAGCAGGCGGCGCCCGGGGCTTGGTATGTTCAGGGTCTGTCAGAGGCAGGATCCTCAGCCAACCAAAACTTTATTGCCAACGCCGGCTTTGTCGTCACCGCGCAAGGAGTGGTGGTGATCGATGCACTGGGCACACCAGCTTTGGCGCAGCGTATGCTGGACCAAATTCGGCGGATTACGACCCAGCCGGTTTCGCACGTGATCGTGACGCACTACCATCCTGACCACTTTTATGGCTTGCAAACCTTCAAGGCGATGGGTGCGAGAATCATCGCGCATCGGGCGGCCCGCGACTATCTTCATTCAGAGCAGGCACAAGCGCGGCTAGCAGCATCGCGTCAGACCATGGCACCTTGGGTCGACAACCAGACTCGCCTTATCGACGCTGACGATTGGCTCGATGCTGAGCGCACGCTCTCCGTGGGTGGCGTGCTGTTTCAGATCAAACCGATGGGGCCGGCCCACACGCCAGAGGATCTGGTGGTGTACCTGCCGGAGAAGAAATTGCTGTTTGCCGGCGATTTGGTGTTTGGCAACCGAGTGCCTTTTGTCGGGCAGTCGGACAGTGGCCAATGGGCCAAGGCACTCGATGCCTTGCTGAGCTTCGATGCGACGGTGATTGTGCCTGGCCACGGACCGGCATCGACGCAGGCGCGTGCGGATCTGCAACTCACGCGCGACTACTTGCTCCACCTTCGTCGCACCATGGGCCAGGCGGCGAGAGATATGGAACCATTTGATGCGGCGTACCAGAGCGCTGACTGGCGCCACTTTGAGCACCTGCCCATGTTTCAACTGGTCAACCGCATCAACGCCTACAACACCTTTTTACTGATGGAGCGTGAGTCGCCATGACTTCGCTGTTTCCGAATTCTCACGTCGCGCCTGTGCTAAGTCGCCGCGCTTGGCTGGGTACTGCGCTGATGCTGGGCATCGCGCAGAGCGCAACCGCAGCTGCGACGCTGCCCATTGCAAAATCGTTGCGTATCGAATTGGCGCAGGCACTCAAAGGCGGTAATCCATTGGTGCTGATGGTCAGTCTGGATGGGTGTCCATATTGCAAAGTGGCACGCGAACAGTACCTGGGCCCGATGCGCGATGAGCAGGATTTGCCGATTGTGCAGGTGGACATGCAGAGCAGCGCAACTTTGCAGGACTTCAGGGGTGTGGTGCTCACGCATTTCGAACTGGTGCAAGCATGGAAGGTAACGCTGGCGCCAACCGTCCTGTTCTTCGGACCGGAGGCGGCAGAGGTCGCGCCGCGCCTGGCGGGTTTTGGTTCACCGGACTATTACGGCACGAACCTCGAGCAGCGCTTGGAGCAAGCCCGGGTGGCTTTGAGGATCCCGACGCCAGCAAAGATTCCCTCGACCCGGTAGTCGCCACAGAGGGGTAACTGGCTACGGTGGTGGCTTGTTGGCCGGATTCAAAGGGTCATCCTTGCCTGCTTCGCCAAGCCACCGACAAATTGCGGTCAGTGCCATATCCTCGTTCGGAAAAATGCGCGTCTGACCAATTTCATCAAACAGTCCGGTGCGATGCATCACATCAAGCACTTGCTTCTTGAGCCCGGAAAATACCAGCGTGACACCATTGTCGCGTAGCCTCTCGTACAGCGCCTTGATGATGCCTTCACCCGACGCATCAAGACTGTTGATGCCGTTGCCAACCATCAGCACATACTTGGCGTGTGGCTCGCTTGCCACCGCTTCCAGCAACGCATCTTCAAAATAGGCGACGTTCGCAAAATACAGTTGGCCATCGAAGCGCAGCGGTATCACCTGCTCGCTGGTCGCCATCTCGGGGTAAACCTTGATGTCGCGCAACGTGCCATCGGTATGGCGCCCCAAACGGGCCACACGTGGCTTCATGGTGCGGTACAGGAACAGCACGATCGCCACAGCCGCACCAAGCAGGATGCCATTGTCCAGATGCGGCGCAAAGGCGAGTGTCGCCACAAATGTCACCCCGGCCGCAATGCCGTCGTGTTTATGTACCAGCCAGGCATGCTTGAGCGCAGCAAAATTGATCAAGCCGCTAACCGCCATGATGATGACCGCAGCCAGCACCGCTTGCGGCAGGTGGTACAGCAGTGGTGTCAGAAATAGCAGAGTCAGCAGCACGATGGCACTGGCGAAAACGGACGACAGGCCGGTCCTGGCGTTGGCGTTGAGATTGACCGCAGAGCGAGAAAACGAGCCACTTACTGGAAAGGAATGACACAGACTGCCCACCACGTTGGCCAGACCCTGACCTAGCAATTCCTGGTTCGGATCAATGCGCTGCTTGGTTTTGGCGGCCATCGCTTTGGCGATGGAGATGGCCTCCATGAAACCGACCAGTGAAATGATCAAGGCACTGGAAAGCAACATTCCAATGTCGCTCCAACCGAAGCCCGGTAACGAAAGCGGTGGCAACCCGGAAGGAATGCTGCCCACCACTTCGCCACCACCCAGCAACTTCAGTTCACCGTTGCGTAGACTGCCTATGCGCCAGCGATAGCGGTCTGATGTCTCTCCAACGGGCACCTGACCATCAAGATAGAGCCTCGGGCTGACCTCACCCTGCTCCGGGACGCGCTGGAAAATGAAGTTGCGCAAGGAGCGGCTGTTCTTGCGATTTTCAGCATCGGCATTGCGCAACTCCAACTGCAGCAACTCAATCTCGTAACGTACGGCCGCGACATGCTGACTGCTGGTGCCTTGTTGCTGCAATTGCTTGAGTTCGGCGGCATGCTGGGTAATGTGCTCCTTCAGTTCCACAGTATGTGTTTCAGTCCGCATGAATTCCTGCGCCAGCATGCCAACATCACGGTCCATGATGTACTCAACCCGGCTCGTACTGTTGTGCTCGAAGCCAATGCCCCAACTTGCCAGCGTCGTCAGCGCGACCGCAAACAGCACATTGGGCAGTCGCGGCGTAAAGCGCTTCATGGCGATGATGATGACAAACGCGCCGACACCCATCATTAACGTCGGCACGTGCAACGCGCTGACCTGCTGGAGCATTCCCGCTACATCGCTCAAAAAATATTCACTGCGCCCGATCGAAATGCCGAACAGCTTGTTGATCTGGGAGAGTCCAATTATGATGGCGGCTGCATTGGTAAACCCGACAATCACCGGATGCGAAAGAAAGTTCACCACCACACCGAGCTTGAACGCACCCAGTGTCAACTGAATCAAACCGACCATCAGCGCCAGCAGCACTGCGAGCGCAATAAACTGTTCAGAGGCGGATGCGGCCAGAGGTGCAAGTGCTGATGCGGTCAACAACGAGACCACCGCTACCGGTCCGGTAGCCAGTTGTGCCGACGATCCCCACAGCGCCGCGATCATACTCGGCAGGAAGGCAGCATACAGGCCGTAATAGGCCGGCATCCCTGCCAGTTGGGCGTAGGCCATAGATTGCGGAATGAGCACCAACGCGACGGTTATGCCAGCTATCAGATCAGTTCTGAGGGTCTCGCCACGCAAGGGCCACCAGGAAACAAATGGGAAAAAGCGGGCAATTCTGTTCCTCATGACGATCGGGCTTGCCCGTCCGGGAATTGCTCGTGACACTCGGAAAAAATGCGGGCTTTGCAGCTGCGGCAGATCTCCGGGTCGAGCGTTGAATAGACGGGCTTGATCCAGTTCGACATCGCCGGGAAAAATGCTCCGGCACCGATGTCGTCAAGCTTGTCGGCCTTACGGAGAAACTTGTAAATGGCGTCATTGCAACGATAAAAATACAGGCCACCGCCCAGCTTCCGTCGTCGTCTGGCCTCCTGCTCAAGCATTTCGGCGCCCGCCATGTCCACAAAATTAATGCCGCGTGCCAGAATCATCACCGTCTTTTGGCGCGGGTTGCTCTCGTCAATCTGCAGCAGTCCATTGCGCACATAATCGACCGCACCAAAAAAGATTGAACCGTTGATGCGCACGATGCGAAACTGCGGGCATTCCGGTCGTCCAGCCGCCGCCACAAAGTGGTAAGCACCGTCCTGACTAGCGGGCACCGATGGCACGATGGCCGGCCTTGATACGCGATACAGGTAGAGCGCGAGGGAAAGCAGGACGCCGAAAAAGATGCCGTTCTCCAGATCAACCAGGGTACCGAGCAGTGTTGCCCACAGGATGACCGTTTCGCCACGACTGATTTTGCTGATTGAAACAATGTGATGAAAATCGATCAACCCCCAGGCCACGAGAAACAAGATGCCTGCCATCGCCGCCGTTGGCAGATACGATGCCAGCGGCGCTACCAACAACAAGACAAGAATCAAAAAGACCGAAGCGAACACAGTGGCCAGCGGCGTCTGCGCCCCCGCAGCGTAGTTGACTCCGCTGCGATTGAAGGAACCGCTTGATGCGTAGGATGAAAAAAAACTTCCGATCAGATTGGACAAGCCTTGACCGATAAACTCCTGATTGCTGTCGATGCGCTGCTCGGACTTAACCGCAATGGCGCGCGATATGGAGACCGCCTCGGTCAGCGCCAACATAGTCACCACCAAGGCGGGAAACAGCACCTTGTGCAGGGTCGCGTAGGAGAAATCCGGAAATGACAAAGGCGGCAGACGCGCCGACAGCGCTCCCACTGTTTTTATATGGGTGGCAGCGACACCGCCAAATTGGCTATTGATCAGATAGGCCACACCACTGCCAACGATCATGGCGACAATCATGTACGGCAGTTTGGGTGCAAGCCTTTTGGTCACGACGCCCACCGCAAGCGTGGCTACGGCCACCGCGCTGACATAAGGGTTGAGTTTGCCAATCTGCTGAAATAATGCTTCGATGACCACATGAAAGGGCGCACCACGTGCGATCTCAATGCCAAAGAAGTTCTTCACCTGACTGGCAGCGATCAGCAATGCTGCACCGGTTGTGAACCCAATCACCACAGTATGCGAGATGAAATTCACCATTACGCCCATGCGCGCCAAGCCCAGAATTAGTTGGAACAAGCCCGTCAGAAAGGTGAGAGTGAGCACCATGCTGATAAATTGTGGTGAACCTGGCTCGGCCAACGGACTCATGGCAGCGAAGACTGCGATCGAAATGGCGGTGGTGGGGCCGGAGACCAAGTGCCAGCTCGATCCGAACAATGCAGCAACGATGGCCGGTAGCATCGCTGCGTACAAGCCGAATTCCGGCGGCAACCCGGCGATCGTGGCAAACGCCACACCCTGTGGCAGAACAATCAAAGCTCCAGTCAATCCGGCGATCAAGTCGGCGCGGGTTGATTCTCGATTCACCAAGTGCTTCCATTGCATGAACGGAAGCAGATGGTAAAGCCGAAATTTAGTCGAGCGATGATGCATCAAGATATGGTAGCAAGTCCCAATCGGCGGGAACGGGACTGGTACCGCTTGGTGACCTAAAAGCTATGGCTGTACATCAATTGGATATTGGTTTGAGCGTGCGAAATATCGATCCCCTGAGGAGTCGTCACAGTAACCTTGGGAGCCTTCGTCAAAGACATATTGAACTCGCCAACTGGTGACACTTTGTATCCAACGCCGAACATGACGTGATTTTTCACAGTCGCCGGGAAAAGTGGGTTCACATAGGTGTCGGGTATAGGGTTGTCCGCTAGGTTCAAACCAGCCCGAACGGTGAGCGCTTCATTAGCTTTCCATGCCAGCCCCAAATTCAAGACCGTTTGATCTTTCCAATCCTGTTGCATTGTGAAATTGGCGGAGCCAAATGCGTTGTCAAAGCGCATTTTGAAACTCCTCATGCTGTCTGACCAGCCGATGTACTTAACGTCTGCCGCGACCATAAGGGAGGGGCTCGCTTGCCAGCTTGCGCCCAATGCCAAAACCGATGGCATCTGGAAGTTAAATATGGTGATCTGACCATTCATGGCTGGTCCGCCACCGTCCAGTGACAATGAGGCTGCCGTAGGGCTGGTCTTCATATCATCCAACGCGGACTTGAATAGATAGGATCCGCCAAACATGACATCATTGTTGGCCCTATAAGTGGCACCAATCGACGCACCATAACCAGTCGACTTAGCCGCTCCAGTAAACGCATTGTCATCAGAAAAACTGATATTCGCCCATTTCGCTGCACCCATGACGGTTTGCAGTTGTGGACTCGCGAATGCGCCGGTAGGAGACACCCCGGAAGCCTGCATCATGCCACCCAATTGCGCACTGGTTGCAGTCATTTTCATATCCAGTGAAGACCACATGTACTTCAAAGTTGCACCAATAGTCAAATTCGGACTAACCTGAAATGCAACCGGGAAAATTACATTACCGACACCAAGTTCGGAACGCGAGGGGATTCCGGAAGACACTCCTCCCGGAGCACTCATAAAGGTAGTGGCATCGTATTCCGTACCCATACCGCCTTGTGCAAACATTCCGATTCCGTAGGTATAGGCACCGCTGCGTTTGACGTAGCCGACTGCGGGCATCAGGTAGGACGTGCCACCTGAGTTTGCTGTGACCCCCATTGCTGGAAAGCTGCTGGCAACATCCGGTCCAAGAATACCAATAGCCACATCCAAGCGCGCGGTACCGTCGGCCATCATGCCCAGCGTATCCGGGTTTTGTGACATGGCAGCGTTGCCATGGTCAATGGCTTGAGTGACGCCACCCATACTGGATGAAATCGGGCCATAACCCTCCATCAACATGCCATTGGTGGCATAGGCTGAACCGGCTGCTAGCAGCGCGCAAAGTGGTGTCAGAAGAAATCGGCGTTCGGATCTGGTCATGGTGTCTCCTATCGTTTGTAATAAAGGGAAGCGCAGTTTGGTCACCGATGGCGGCGACGGAGTGAAAACAACAGGGCTGCCAGCGCCTACCAAAAAGCCATCAGACGCCCGTTGACAACTTTGGACTGAATGCGCTTGAGCGGACTGTTTCCCTTTTTGATGCAGTCACCGCTCTTCGCGTCAAATTCCCATTGGTGTTTCGGGCAGGTCAGGGTGTCACCCTTGAGCGCCAATTCGGGGATGTTGGTGCTGCGGTGGGGGCAGCGGCTGTCATACACCTGAAACGTTTTTTTGTCGCGGTAGATAAACAGACCCAGTCCATTGCATTCGGTACGCATGACCTCGCCGCTTTTAACATCGGTGCTGGCCATGATGTCATGCCACTGGGCCGGACTGCTCAGAGTGTCTGGCTGGAACTCCGGAAGGTTCATATCGAGAATGACGTCCACTGCCCAGATAATTTTGGCCAACCCCAGCGCCGGAAATGCCATCAGCAAAGCGTCCAGCACCTCGACAGGTGTACATCCTTCACGCAGCGCACGCCTCAGGTATTGGCGCAGGCCGCGATCGGTTTGAGAGTGAACTTTGGTGATGACGGAGATCAGGTTCTTTGTTTTCGGGTCCAGATGCTTGCCAGCATCTTTCAAGAATGCAAAGTAGTGACCCAGCGCCTCGGGTCGCACTTTAAGTAGATAGTCCAGTGCGTCGCTCATGACAAATTTGTCCCATTGTTTTGATGAAGCACCAACGATTCACCAGTTAACTTGACTGGATTGAACAGGAAATAGGCAGGTAAAACCATACTCCGAATGGGTAGCTCGGGTAGTCCCTATGGGTAGGTGACTTATCAAATGGCGTGTCTGACAATGGTTTCATGGTCGCGCTTTGGGTGCGCACGAAATGCGCAGATTGCTGATTGAACCGAGG
>CAIPGC010000278.1 GCA_903864505.1 uncultured beta proteobacterium
AGCACCGCTGGAGAAGCGTTTTTTGAAATCTAAGGTTTCTTCTGCCAAAGACCGTGCCCACGACATCGCCGCGGCAATGGATGCCGTGCTCAGCGGTGTTTGAAGTTCGGCGTATTGCATTGCAGCAATTACAGGCGCATTGGCACTCTACACTTTGCCCATGAACACCAGAACCAGAAGCACTCCAAAAATCGCCCTGGCACTGGCTGGTGGCGGGCCGTTGGGGGCGATTTATGAGGTGGGTGCGATGTGTGCGCTGGAGGAGTCGCTCAACGGGCTGGACTTCACCAAGCTGCACCATTACGTGGGTGTGTCGGCGGGTGGATTTATTGTGGCATCACTTGCCAACGGGATAACACCCCGAGAACTGTGTGCGTCGTTCATAGAGAACGACAGCGAACCTTCAGAAACGTTTGACCCTTCGTGGTTGATGGAGCCGGCCTACGCGGAGTTTGCCCGCCGAGGGCTCATCCTGCCGCGGTTGCTGCTGTCTGCACTGTGGCATTTCACATTAGGGCGCAAGTCGATACTGAGCGCTTTAGAACGCTTGAGTGCGGGATTGCCGACGGGGGTGTTTTCGAACGATTCAGTCAACACGCAGCTGGCGCGCCTGTTCAGCTGCGAAGGACGGACCAACGACTTCCGGAAGCTAAAAACCAAGCTGACCCTGGTGGCGACCAATCTGGACAGTGCAGAACCGGTTCCTTTTGGCCGCCCCGGCTGGGATCACGTGCCGATCTCGCAAGCGGTGCAGGCCAGCGCTGCCCTCCCGGGTCTGTTTCCACCGGTGGAGATTGATGGCCAGTGCTTTGTGGATGGTGCATTGAAGAAGACCCTGCACGCTTCGGTGGCGCTTGAGGACGACGGGGTGGACTTGCTGATTTGCCTGAACCCGCTGGTGCCGTTTGATGCAACTGCGCCTGCAATATCGAAGGTGATGCAACGCGGCCTGCCGTCCGAGAAGCGCACGATACCGCGCATTGTGGATGGTGGCTTGCCTGCAGTGCTGAGCCAGACGTTTCGTTCGATGATTCATTCGCGCATGGAACTGGGCATGAAGCATTACGGGCATGCTTACCCCAACACGGACATCGTGTTGATTGAGCCCGACCACCGCGACCCTGAACTGTTTCTGGCCAACACCTTCAGCTACGCTCAGCGACGCCACCTTGCTGAGCACGCCTACCAGCAGACGCGGCAGTTGCTGCGTTCACGCAAGACGGGACTGTCCGCCAAGTTGGCGCGCCACGGCGTTAGCCTGAACCATGCCGCACTGGATGACCACAAGCGGCATTTGTCGGCCCCTGCCAAAGCCCCCACCCGCGTTGGGCGGGCCATCGCGACGCTGCAAGAGGTGATGGACGATCTGGCCGACACGGTGGCAACATCTCAGCGCCGCCTGGCACACACTGCACACTGAGAACCAGCATGGCCAAGAAAGCACCTCGCCGTACCGCTGAGCGCATTCTGGAAATTACGCTGGAGCTTTTCAATCGCTTTGGCGAGCCCAATGTGTCAACGACGCTGATTTCTGCGGAGCTAGGGATCAGCCCAGGCAATCTGTACTACCACTACCCTGCCAAGGACGAGCTGATTAATTCACTGTTTGACCGGTACGAGAAATCGCTCAACGAGTTGCTGAACGCAAGCGATGGGGTGCGGGACGTGGAGGATGCCTGGTTCTTCATGCACACACTGTTTGAATTGATCTGGCAGTACCGGTTTTTGTACCGCGACTTGAACGACCTGCTGAGCAAGAACCGTCGGCTGGAAACGCATTTCCAGTTTGTTTTGAAAAACAAGGCGCGAGCGGTCAAGGCGATGCTTGACAGCATGGGACGCACGGGTGCGGTGCGCATGGACGCGCGTGAGGTGGAGCCCACCGCCACCAGTATGGTAGTGGTGCTGACCTATTGGCTGAGCTACGAGTACGTGCGCGACCCGCGCAACGCCCTGGAGCCGGCAAGTGCCCAGGCGGCTCTATTGCGTGGAGCACACCATGTGCTCAACCTGCTAATGCCGTACCTCGAGCCCGGTCAGCGTGCCCATTTACTGAGCCTGGCCGGAGCCTATGGCGCGCCTGCTGCCCCCTCCCATTGACCATGAAGAGCAACAACTGCGCTACAACGGAACACCTTAGGTGGCCGCAGAACCCCGCAGGAGACCTACGTTATGGCCGGTTGGACCGCCTTTGATCATGCCAGCGAGTACCGCTTTGATGCGGCTCGGCTCAAGCGCAACTGGAAGCGTCTGCACTGTGGCGATCTGGAGCCGTTGCCGAAGGACGCAAAGGTGCTTGCAGCGTGGGCATTGTTTCACAGCGGTGCATTTGAAAAAGCGGTTGAAGCCGGGTTGAAGCTTGGTGATGTGGGCAGCACCGTGGTCAACAAGGCCACGTGCATCTATGCCAATTACCTCGAGCGCAAGGAGAAGAGCCGGCTGGAGTTGTTCATGCAGGTGGCGCAGCGCGCCGCTGCCCAAGCGAGTGCCGACCCGAGCAACGCGAATGCCTTTTACTGGCAGGCCTATGCGCTGGGGCATTACAGCCAGGGCATCAGCGTGGCCAAGGCACTGGCACAAGGCATTGGAAGCAAGGTGAAATTGACACTGGAAACGACCATCCGTTTGCAACCCCTGCACGCCGATGCGCACATTGCACTGGGCACCTTTCACGCCGAGGTGATTGACAAGGTGGGGGCCCTGATCGGGAACATGACTTACGGTGCCCGCAAGGACACCAGCCTGAAACTGTTTGAGCGGGCGCTTGCGCTTGCTCCTGATTCGGCACTGGCCAAAATGGAGTTTGCCAATGCATTGGTCATGCTCGAAGGAGACCGGCGCATGGAAGACGCCACGCGGCTGTACCAAGAGGCTGCGGCCGGCAAAGCACTCGACGCCCCGCAGCGGCTTGATGTCGAGATGGCAAGAGCGGAATTGGCCGACTGATTGTTCATCGAACCCGACCGCTGTTGGGTAGGTGCGCTACTCGCCCCAGGGCAACATCAGGGTCACCATAGCCAGTTTTGCAAACTCGGGTTCGAACTGGTCGATGATTTCCTGCGGGTTGGGGCACAGCGTGGCATCTGAGACGACCCCAAACTGCACGCCGCCGCCGTAGCTGAGGATTGACACACCCAAGCCAACGGTGCCGCTCTGGGGGACCCAAAACAGCGACTCCTCAATGCGGGAACCGCAAATCGTGAGCTTTTCGCGCGGACCCGGCACATTGGTCATGACTGCCGTGGTCTTTTTGGAAAAGAGTCCCAACAGGGCATCTTGCACCGGCTTGACCATGAGCCCGGCCACCGCCAGAAGCCCAAAGGCGAGCAGTGGCTGCATGCTGCCTTTAAGACCCTGCATGCGCCGACGTACTTCGTAGACCCGTTCAATCGGGTTATCCAGCCCGATTGGCAGCACCAGCGGCGCCAGCCCAAACTGGTTGCCCAACTGGTAGGCCTTTTCCAGAGCGCGCAGGTTAACCGGCACCATGGCGCGGATTTCCTTGCCGGCAACGGTTTCGCCTTGCGCCTTCAGGTACTGGCCGATGGCTCCAGCGACACTGCTCAGCAATACGTCGTTGACGGAGCAGTTCAGCGCCCTGCCAACGGCCTTGACTTCATCGAGCGGCAAGGGCTGGCACCATGCCACCCGCTTGGTTTGACCGGGAATACCTTTGAGCCGGGTAGGCGAATCGTCGGGCATGAGCGCCAGCGCAGCCAGATCGCTGAGGGCGTGGTAGGCTAGTTTTGCCAGATCGACTGATCCATTCATCCCTTTTTGAACCCCTTTTTGCGGCTCCATCATCAGTCCCATGGAACGCGCCGCTCCTTCGCCCGCTGCGCCGAGGGCTTTGACGGTCATATTGGTCAACGGCTTGAGGAGTGAGTCGGCAATCCAGTCTTCGGCCGCCTCGAGTCCGTAGTGGACTTCGCGCAACGGTCGCTGCGGCGGAGGTGCGCCACCATCGACCAGGGACTGGGTGACCGAGATCAGGGCGATGCCGTCGGCAATGCAATGGTGGATGCGCACCATCAGGGCCGATCCCCCCTTGTATTTCTCCACCAAATGAAACTGCCACAAGGGGCGGTTGCGGTCCAGTGGCTGCATAGTCAGTTCCGCCAGGCGGTCCTGCAAGGCGTGCTGCTCCTGTCCGGTTGGACGCTCGGGCAGCTTTTCAATGACGAGGTGGTTGGACATGTCGAACGCGTCGTCATGGACCCAGGTGGCGCCAGCGGCGTCTTCGACCGCTCGTTGGACAAACCGGGGGTACTTGAGCAACCGTTCCTCAATGCGTGTGCGCAGTGCCTCCACGGCAACGCCGGGTTCTATCACCCAGACCCCCACGATCATCATCAGGTTGGAGTCGGAGTCCATGCGCAGCCATGCGGTGTCGACCTTGGTCATGCGCTCGCCCTGCAGACCCAGAGCACCCACCACGGCATCGGTCACATTTTGCTTTACGGTTTTGGTCCTTTTGGCGGCTTTTTTGGCAATAACTTTCGTGACCATGAACACTCCGGGGTACAAACATGCAGGGGCGCTCTATTCTGCAGGCAAAACGCACCGTAAGATAGAGGACACCCATCCACCGGAGACAAACCATGGCCAATCTGAAAACCAAATTCGAAGCGGCAGTCGCCAATTCCAAAAGCCTGACCGAGCGCCCTGACAACGCAACGCTGCTGAAAATTTATGCCTTGTACAAGCAGGCTACGTCCGGCGACAACACGGAAAAGAAGCCCGGCATGCTGGACATGGTCGGGCGCGCCAAGTGGGATGCATGGAATGGCTGCAAGGGAACCAAAACCGATGATGCTATGAAGCAGTACGTTGCGCTGATCGAATCCTTAAGCTGAATCGACCTTTAGCGCGTGTTGATACAGCGCAAGCAGCTATCAAAAACAGAGCGTAGAGGAAACGCTACTTCTTCTTGGCTGCTTTCTTGGCGGTGGCCTTAGGCGCGAGTAGCGTGTCGAGATTTTTCACGATCTCGGCCTCGATACGGCCTTTGAAAGCGCCGAGCAGGAAGCCCAGTTTTGCATCGAGTTGAAAATAGTCAGGAAAAACCCGCAAGGACCCGGTGACACCGGAGCGCACGAACAGCACGATGTCTGCCTCGACGCCTTCTTCGTAAGTGCATTCCATGCCAAACTCCTGCTCAACCTGCTCGGCCCAGGCAAACGCGATCTTTCGTGCGGCTTTCAACCCCAGGGTGTGGTCGCGTCGAATGTGTAAATTAGTCACTTCTGCCCTCCAGAACCATGCTGTATAAATTCAAGTCCAAAGCCACCGGCGACCTCATCATGCTCGAGCCCAATGGGCGCCAGATCCTCAGAATCATAGGCAAGGATGATACGGACTCCCTGGCCAGGGGTATTGTCCTGCCCGCCGACATGCCTGCGGCCATTGCGGCTATTGAGGCTGCGATTTCCCGAGAGGAGGCACTCTACAAGCAGCGCACCCAAGAGTCCCTGGATCGAGATGAAACGCCAGCACCGCCCGAGGGTATCTCGCTGCGCCAGCGCGGCACACCGTTTATCGACATGCTCAAGCGCTGCTACAAGGAAGAGAAGGAACTGGTCTGGGGCGTGTGAATGTTAAGCGAGGGGCACTTTAGTCGGCATACACGCCGGCGGCCTTGATGATGGGGCTCCACTTGGCAATCTCCGCAATCACAAACTTCTTGTGCTCGACCGGATCCAGACGGTTGTCGGTGTACACCACCGCGCCCAGACCTTCCTGCTTTTTGATGAATTCCGGATCCTTGAGGGCGGCACGCAACGCTGTGTTCAATTTGGTCAAGATCTCGGGAGGGGTTCCTTTAGGAGCATAAAGACCCTGCCAGACGCTGACCTCAAAACCTTTCAGTCCTGCCGCCTGCAGCGTCGGCAAATCACGTAGCGCAGCCGTGGTCAGGGGCTTGGCGGTGGTCACGGCGTAACCAACAACCTTTTTTGCCTCGATTTGCGAGGAGGTGTTGGTTGTCTGGTCACACATCAGGTCAATTTGCCCACCAATCAGGTCCGTCATGGCCGGTGCCGTGCCCCGGTAAGGCACGGTGGTCATATCCACCTGCACGGCGTTCTGAAAAAGCAGTCCGCACAGGTGCGATGCCGAACCCACACCGGCGTTGCCCAGGTTGATTTTGCCGTGGTTCTGCCCAATCCATGTCTGCAGTTCCTTGAAGTTTTTGGCCGGCAAGGTGGGGCGTCCTATAAGCGTCATGGGCACATCGCTGACCATGCCCAGGTACTCAAAGTCAGATTCGACTTTAAACGGAAGGACGCGAAACAGCGATGGCATGGTGGCCATGCTGATGTGGTGCATGAGCAGGGTGTACCCGTCCGGTGCGGCCTTCGCCACCTTGGAGGCACCAACCGAACCTCCCGCTCCAGCTGCGTTGTCCACCAGGATGCTGACCACCCCGCCGAGCGGTTTTCGCAAGGCTTCAGCCAGGTCCCGTGCAGAGCGGTCTGTCGGACCTCCAGCTGCAAACGGTACAACAATGGTGACGGGTTTGTTCGGGTAGGCCTGCGCATGCACCCATAAAGAAGCACAACCCAAGGTCGCAAAAACGATTATTTTTTTCATCTATGGCTCCAACAGTCAAGCCAGTCTAGCCCCATTGAAGGCATGCGCCATTGCGGAAACTACCTACTTGTAGCTGCGGGCATCTTCAATCACTTTACCGTCATTGGGCAGACTGCCGGGGGAAACCATGACCACCTGGCCACGCAACTTGGTGACATCGCGAATGGCTTCACCAATGCGTGTCGCCAGGGCATCAGACGCGGCTGGGGTTTCGACCTGCAAGGTCATGACATCGTTGGCCATTTCACCGCTCACCACCAGGCGGGCACGTGCCACTTCGGAGAAGCGTTTGATAATGTCGTCCACCTGTTTGGGGTGCACAAACATGCCACGAATTTTGGTGGTTTGGTCGGCACGACCCATCCAGCCCTTGATACGGGTGTTGGTGCGCCCGGTCGGGCACGGGCCCGGCATTACAGCCGACAAGTCGCCCGTGCCAAATCGAATCAAGGGATAGTTTGGATTCAGCGCAGTGACCACCAACTCACCCACTTCGCCTACGGCCACGGGGTCACCGGTGCCGGGGCGAACAATTTCCACAATCACGTTCTCATCAAGCACCAGGCCTTCTCGGGCGGTGGTCTCGTAGGCAATCAACCCCAGATCGGCCGTAGCGTAGCACTGGTACCCGGCGATGCCGCGTTCCAAAAACCAATCACGCAAGGAGGGCGGATAGGCCTCGCCGCCAAACATGGCCTTTTTGACGCTGGGCAGCGCAAGCCCCATTTCGACAGCCTTTTCGACAATGATCTTGAGAAAACTGGGGGTGCCGATGTACCCCGCGGGCTGTAGGTCACGCATGGCATGCACCTGCTGTTCGGTCTGCCCGGTTCCACCAGGGAATACGCTGCAACCCAGCGCATGCGCGCCGGTTTCCATCATGGAGCCCGCCGGAACAAAGTGGTAGCTGAAGCTGTTGTGAATCAGTTCGCCCGGGCGAAAACCTGCCGCGTAAATGGCACGTGCCATACGCCAGTAGTCGCGTGCGGTGCCTTCAGGTTCATAGATCGGTCCCGGGCTGGCAAAGACCCGGGGCATGGCCGCACCGAATGTCACCGCACTGAAGCCGCCAAATACGTTTGCCGCCACTGCCAACTGGCGCGAGGCTTGCTGGCGCTCCTGCAACTCGTGTTTGCGGATGACGGGCAGACGGGCAAGGGCCGCACGGTCAACGACGTCGGATGCATTGACGCCGGCCAGTAGCTCCGCGAACGCAACAGATGCCGTCTGGGCATGCGCCACCTGCGCAGGAAGTGCGGCCATCAGCGAGGCTTCACGCTCGGCAGGCAATCGGGTCTCAAGCGCGTCGTACACAGAAGCCATACGTGTCTCCAAAGGCGGAAATAATTGCTATATAACTGATAGCTGCTTGCGCAGGTTATACGGGGGCTGCAGCCACAAAATACAATAAACTGATGGTCAGGCCAGCCAGCGCTTGCGGCGCTTGTAGCTCTTGACATCCTTGAAGCTCTTGCGCTCACCGCCGCCCATGCCAAGGTAAAACTCTTTCACATCCTCATTGGTACGCAGGTAGTCGGCAGCGCCGTCCATCACCACCCGACCGGACTCCATGATGTAGCCATAGTCGGAATACTTCAGCGCCATGTTGGTGTTCTGTTCGGCCAGCAGGAAGGTGACTTTTTCCTTGATGTTGAGGTCTTTTACGATCTCGAATACTTCTTCCACGATTTGCGGTGCCAGGCCCATGGAGGGCTCATCGAGCAGCACCATGCTGGGATTGGCCATGAGCGCGCGGCCAATCGCGCACATCTGCTGTTCGCCGCCCGAGGTATAAGCCGCCTGACTGGTGCGGCGTGTCTTGAGCCGCGGAAAGTAGGCGTAGACCTTGTCGAGGTTGGCCGCAATTTCACCCTTGTTTTTGCGGGTGTAGCCGCCCGTCAGAAGATTCTCTTCGATGGTCAGATGCGCAAAACAGTGTCGCCCTTCCATGACCTGCACCACGCCGCGCTGTACCAGATCGGCCGGTGTCAGGTTTTCGATGCGCTCGCCGCGCAGTTCGATCGAACCTTTGGTAACTGCTCCGCGCTCGCCCTGGAGCAGATTGGAGATCGCGCGCAGGGTGGTGGTCTTTCCGGCACCGTTACCGCCCAGAATGGCCACGATCTTGCCTTCGGGCACCGTGAGTGAGACCCCCTTGAGCACCAGAATGACGTGGTTGTAGATGACTTCGATGCCGTTGACGTTGAGAACGATGTTTGTAGGGTCCATAGCGTTTTTACCTTTACCAATCGGAAGCACTGCAGGCAGTGCTTCGGGTTGGACTGTCACCCCGGGCCAGGCCAGGGGTGACAAATTGATCAGGACTGGCAGTCAGACGCGTCGCGGCGTGTCATTTTCTTGTCTGTCAGGTACTTTTCTCCACCCGCCTTGATCATGGGCTTGAGAATCTGTTCATCAGCCTCATACCAGTCCGAGGACGGTGCCCACTTGGCGCCATCCCAGTCCTGGATGCGGGCCCAGGTTGAACCCATGTGATCCTGGCACGATGAACTGACCGGGCGAATCACGCCGTTGAAGCCCAGCGCGTCAAGTTTCTTCTGGTCGAGCGCAAGATTCTCCAGGCCCCAACGAATTTGCTCGGTGGTCATGACCTTGCCCTTGCCAAAACGCTCCTGGGCACGGCGCACGGCCTCCACCGACAGCATCGAGATGACAACACCACGCGTGTAAAGCACTGCGCCGACGTCGTCCTTCGGTCCCGAGCCCTGGCCCTTGGCGTGTACATGTTTCAGGATGTCCTGCATCACCTTGGGTTGCTGACCCGAGCTGTGCATCGCCAGCGCGTGGTATCCCTTGGCACCCACGCCAACGTCCTTGACGTCGGGCTCAGCGCCAGCCCACCACACGCCGTACATCTTGTCGCGCGGATAACCAGTGGCCTGCGCTTCTTTCAGCGCGGTCGAATTCATCACGCCCCAGCCCCACAGCAGCACGTAGTCAGGTTTGGATTGCCGCACCTGCAGCCAGGTCGCCTTTTGCTCGACGCCAGGAGCGGTCACGGGCAGCAACTGCAACTCGAACCCGTGCATCTTGGAGCGCTCCTGCAGCAGCGGGATCGGTTCTTTGCCAAACGGACTGTCGTGGTAGACCAGCGTGATCTTCTTGCCCTTGAGTTTGTCCACGCCACCGAGGCTCTTGCCGATGTGCTGGATCAGGATGTCGGAGCCGGTCCAGTAGCTGCCCAGCAGGGGAAAGTTCCACTTGAAGGCCATGCCGTCCTGCGCCACGGACAGGCCGTAACCCACGGTCAGCAGGGGCATCTTGTCGCCTGGTGCCTTCTCGGTCAGGGCGAAGGTGATGCCGGTACTTTGCGGGTCAATCATTGTGACGCCAGGTCGACTCTTCAGGCGCTCGTAGCATTCCACGCCGCGGTCGGTTGCATAGGCAGTTTCACATTCCTCGAACGTGATCTTGACGCCGTTGATGCCGCCATCTCGTGCGTTGACCATCTTGAGATAGTCCTGTTTTCCGTCAGCCCAGGGAATGCCATTGGGGGCGTAGGCACCGGTGCGGTAGGACAGTAGCGGAAAGAACTGCTCCTTGACCTGGGCGAATGCCGTCGATCCAACGGCCGCAATCAAAGTTGCCGCTGCAAGATTTCTAATTTTCATGCTTGTCTCCTGAGTGGATAGCACCGGGGGTGCTTGGGTTAACGAACGAAAGAACAACTGACAAAAAAAACGGGTTCAATGCGGGAATGGCCACAGGCGCAGCTTCTGTTTGCCGATCGACCACAACTTGGCTAGGCCATGCGGTTCCACAATCAGGAACCAGACGATCAGGGCACCAAAGATGATCAATTCGGCATGCGAGGTCACCGCAGTTGAAACTTGAATGCCGACCAGTGACCCGATCAAGGGAAGGAACTGGTTCAGGGCAATCGGCAGAATGACGATGAAGGCAGCGCCGAAAAAACTCCCCATGATGGAGCCCATGCCGCCGATGATGACCATGAACAGCAGTTTGAACGAGAGGTCGACGGAGAACGCGGCCGGCTCCCAGGCACCCAGGTAGATGAAGCCCCACAGCGCACCGGCCACACCGATGATGAAAGAACTCACGGCAAAAGCGCTGAGCTTGGCGTACATCGGGCGAATACCGATCACCGCCGCAGCCACGTCCATGTCGCGGATCGCCATCCACTCGCGGCCGATGGCCGAGCGAACCAAGTTTTTGGACAGCAGCGCCAGCACCACCAGAATCGACAGACAGAACAGGTACTTGGAGAGCGGAGAATCGATGGGCAGCCCGAATACCTGCAAACCCGTGACCGAGACCGAGCCCGAGGTGGACTCGTTGGTAAACCATTTAATGCGCAGGAACATCCAGTCGCTAAAGAACTGTGCAGCGAGCGTCGCCACCGCCAAGTACAGACCCTTGACGCGCAGACTGGGCAAACCGAAAAGGATGCCGAAAGCACTGGAACACAACCCCCCCAGAATCAGCGCCGGGACCAGCGGCATGTTGGGTATGCGCACAAAGAAATTGAAAGCGGCGTAGGCACCTACCGCCATGAAAGCGCCGGAACCCAGCGAAATCTGACCGCAATAGCCGACCAGGATGTTCACACCCAGCGCGGCCAACGCCATGATCAGGAAGGGTATGAAGATGGCACGGTACATATAGCCGCTGGTCAGCATAGGCACCAGAATGTAGGCTGCCGCGATCAACAGCAGTACTGCCCAGCGATCCTGAGCAATCGGGAATATCTGCTGGTCAGCGCGATAGGTGGTCTTGAACTGGCCGTTTTCTCTGTAGAACATACTTTTCTCTCAAACTCGGTCAATGATCTTCTCGCCGAACAGGCCTTGCGGCCGGAACAGCAGG
>CAIPGC010000279.1 GCA_903864505.1 uncultured beta proteobacterium
CGCGTCAGTAGCAACCGACGCCAAAACTGCACCATGCTAGCGAGCACATCCGCCACCAGTGGCCCGGTGACTTCCACCGAGAAATCAAACCGGGGTGTTTCCAGAACTCCATACACCGGATCCAGCAGGTCATCCATGATATTGATGCCGCCGCACACAGCTACACTGGCATCCACAACACACAGTTTGCGGTGCAAACGGCGCCAGCGCACAGGCATTAGCAACCCCAGATGACCCAATGGAGAAAACCGGTGCCACTGCACGCCGGACTCTGCAAAGCGCTGTTGCCACTGGAGCGGCACCTCGGGTGATCCGACACCATCCATGACCAGGCAAACCCGCACACCCCGCTGTGCTGCGCGAATCAGTGCATCGGCGACACGCTGGCCGGACGCGTCAAAGTGAAAAATATAGGTCTCCAGTCGGACTTCTCGCGTACTGGCATCAATCGCATTTATCACGGCCGGAAAGAATGCTTTGCCACATTGCAACAGGCGCACGTGGTGTCCGGGACGAAGCGGCGACGCGGTCAATGGGGCTCCTGAGGCATTTCAAATTCAGCGATCAGGGGAAGGTGGTCAGACATTCGACCCCATATGCCGCCCTGCGGCGCGTGCAGGCTCAATGGGACCATCCCGCGGACGAATACATGGTCCAACTGCACCAGCGGTAACCGCGAGGGAAACGTGGCGACCCGTGTGCTGGCTAGGCAACGCAGCCCCCCTGCGGACAGGGAGCGTCGCACAAAATCCTCCGAATCATTGAAATCCCCTGCGACCACCAGCGGTGCCTCCACAGGGATTTCGCGTTCGACAAAACGCATCAGCTGCGCCAACTGCCGCGTTCGACTGGCACGTATTAGTCCCAAGTGCACCACCAGCACATGCACCGGGTGCCTGCGGATTCGCAGTTCGACATGCAGCAATCCACGCTGTTCAAACCGGTGGTCCGACATGTCTTCATGCTGCTGTGCCACCACGGGCCAGCGACTCAGGAGGGCATTTCCGTGTTCACCATGCCGGGTCGTTGCATTGGTACGGTACACCGGCTCGTAACCTTCGGGAGCCAGAAATTCGGCCTGGGGCATGGTCGGCCAGTGGGAGAAGAACGCCGCTTCACGCCGGTGCATTTTGCGCACCTCCTGAAGGCAAACAATATCGGCATCGAACTGCTCGACTGCATGTCCCAGATTGTGAATTTCGAGCCGACGCCGTGGACCTACACCTTGCACACCCTTGTGGATGTTGTAGGTCGCCACCCGCAGCACGGTCATACCGGCCCCCTTGTCGTCGCACCGGACGGACCGGCAAATCGGTTCAATAGCAGTATGGCTTCAGCATTGGAGGGAGAGAAGCACTGAGACGCCGCCAAATGTTGCGGCAGCCATTGGTAGTGCGTATGCTCTCTCGGATTGAGTTGTACAGGGCACGCGCTCGGAACCAGCAGGCCGAACAGATGTTCCCGGTTGTGCGTCACCCCGGGGGCGTAGCGGTGCAACCACTGGGGATAAATGCCATAGATGTTCTCAAGATGCCAGTCCTGCAGTTGCGCTTTGCCGACGGATCCGGGCCTGCAATCGATGCCGGTTTCTTCCCGCACCTCCCGCACGGCGGTATCCTCCCATGACTCTTCGAGGAAGTCTTTGCTACCGGTTACCGATTGCCAGTAGTCCGATGCACCTTCCATGGAATCAACACGGCGAATCAGCAATACGTCCCACTGCGGTGTGTAAATCACCACCAGCACGGACTCAGGAATCTTGTAAGGCTTGCTCATTGAAAAAGGGCGCTCTCAAGCTCCCTTTCATTGTGCACCAGCGCGAACGATCAGGCTGACTTGACCAGTTCAGTGTTACGCAACCGGATGTGTAACTCGCGCAATTGCTTTTCATCGACCAAACTGGGGGCTTGGGTCAGCAGACATTGGGCACGCTGGGTCTTGGGGAAAGCAATCACGTCACGAATGGATTCGGCACCGGTCATGAGGGTCACGATGCGGTCAAGGCCGAACGCCAATCCGCCGTGGGGTGGGGCACCGTATTGCAGGGCATCGAGCAGGAATCCAAACTTGACCTGGGCCTCCTCGGGGGAGATCTTCAGCGCGTCGAACACTTTCTGCTGCACGTCTGCTCGGTGAATTCGCACCGAACCACCCCCCATTTCCCAACCGTTCAACACCATGTCGTAGCCCTTGGATATGCATTTTTCGGGAGCCGTCACCATCCAGTCTTCATGGCCATCCTTGGGCGCAGTAAACGGGTGGTGCGTGGCAGTGTAACGCTGCGCTTCTTCGTCGTACTCAAACATCGGAAAGTCCACCACCCACATCGGACGCCAGCTTTTCTCAAACAGACCATTCTTCTTGCCAAACTCGCTGTGGCCAATCTTGATGCGCAATGCGCCCATGGCATCGTTGACGATCTTGGCCTTGTCTGCGCCAAAGAAAATCAGATCGCCATCCTGCGCACCTGTGCGAGAGAGAACCTCGTGGAGTGCCTTGTCATGAATATTCTTGACGATAGGACTTTGCAGTCCTTCACGCCCCTTCGTGATTTCGTTTACCTTGATGTAGGCGAGCCCTTTGGCACCATAGATCTTGACGAATTCGGTGTAGGCATCAATTTCACTGCGGGGCATGCCCCCACTTTCGCGTGCCCCACCGGGTACGCGCAACGCCACCACACGGCCATTTTTCATCGTCGCCGCCGCCGAGAAGACCTTGAAATCCACACCGGCCATCACGTCGGTCACTTCCGTGAACTCCAACTTCACCCGCAGATCCGGCTTGTCGGAGCCATAGCGGTACATCGCATCCTGGTAGGTCATTACGGGGAACTCTCCGAGATCCACGTTGATGGTTTTCAGAAAAACAGTCTTGATCATGCCCTGGAAGATTTCTCGGATTTCTTCTTCGCTCAGGAAGGAGGTTTCGATATCGATCTGGGTAAATTCGGGTTGCCGGTCGGCGCGCAGGTCTTCGTCACGGAAGCACTTGGTGATCTGGTAATAGCGATCAAAACCGGCCACCATCAGCAACTGTTTGAACAACTGAGGAGACTGCGGCAAAGCAAAGAAATGCCCATCGTGCACACGGCTGGGCACCAGATAGTCGCGCGCGCCCTCGGGAGTGGACTTGGTCAGCATGGGCGTTTCCACGTCGACAAAGCCGTTGGCATCCAGAAACTTGCGGACCTCCATGGATACCCGGTAGCGCAGCATCAAATTGTTCTGCATGTAGGGTCGGCGCAGGTCCAGCACGCGGTGCGTCAGCCGGGTGGTTTCCGACAGGTTGTCGTCGTCAAGTTGGAACGGAGGAGTCACCGACGGATTGAGCACGATAAGCTCGTGGCACAACACCTCAATCTTGCCGCTCTTGAGGCTGTCGTTGACTGTGCCATCCGGTCGGGCACGCACCAGACCTTTGGCTTGAACGCAATACTCATTGCGCACACCTTCCGCAATGCCAAACATCTCAGCACGGTCAGGATCACAGACGACTTGCACAAACCCTTCTCGGTCGCGCAAGTCGATGAAAATCACGCCACCGTGGTCGCGGCGGCGGTTGACCCATCCGCACAATGAAACGGTTTGCCCCAACAGGGCTTCAGTCACCAGACCGCAATAGTGAGAACGCATGGCCATAGCTTGCTTTCGATACGCCGTTCATGTAGATACAGCGGGTTAAACAGAGAGAGTTATTTGGGAGGCACCGACCCCATCGAGATGACGTAGGTTAGCGCTTCATCGACGCTCATCGTGAGTTCAATCACGTCAGAACGCGGCAACATAAGGAAGAATCCGCTGGTTGGGTTTGGGGTCGTTGGAACGTACACGCTGACAAAATCAGGACCCAAATGCGACTGCACCTCACCACCGGGCACACCCGTCTGAAAGGCAATTGTCCAGCTGCCAGCGCGCGGGTATTGCACCAGCAAGGCGGTACGAAAAGCATTGCCATTGCTGGAAAACAGCGTGTCCGACACTTTTTTGACACTTACATAGATCGATTTGACAATGGGAGTGTTGGTAAACAAACGATCCCACTGCTTGATCCACCACCGCCCCGCCACGTTGGAGACCAAGGCGCCGGTCACCAATACGAAGGAAACCACCAACAACACTCCCAGGCCGTGGATGCTGCGCAAACGTTCAATCAGGGGAGCCAGACTCGCGGGCGTGACCGCAGCCAGTCCTCCTAAAAAACTACCAAAAACACCATCGAGCAAGCCCACCAGCCAAAGCAGGACCCACAGTGTGATGGCCAAAGGCAACCACACCATCAGGCCGGTCAGGAGGTATTTCTTAAACGGCATAGCAGCGGGATTCCAACGCTCAAACACCCGGGGTCGCTGAGACCGACGCTGGTGCGCTCACTTGTGCTGCTGCCGGTTCGGGGGACGCAGCAGGTGCAGCCACCGGCGCCGCTTCCTCGGTGGTCCCCTTTCCCCCGTCGGCGCCGTCGGCCGAAGTCGGAGTCGGACCGCCTTTGAAGTCGGTGGCATACCATCCCGAACCCTTGAGTTGGAAACCGGCGGCGGTCAGCTGTTTCTTGAAAGAAGATCGGGCGCAGGTGGGACAGACTTCCAAGGGAGCGTCCGACATCTTCTGCAACACGTCCTTGGCAAACCCGCAGGACTCGCATTTGTAGGCGTATATTGGCATGGCGTAGGGGCTCTGGCTTCGAGTTGCAAAGCCTTCAATTATAGGGCCACGGCCTAAAAAATCCGCACACGCACCACAATCTGCATGGCCACCATGCCCAGAGCAAAGCCAATCACCGCATACACCAAGTTCTGCAGCAATTGGTTGGTTCGTCTTTGTTCTCCAAGCAATTCCCGCAGTTCTGTTCCAGAATCGCTGATTCCTTGCTTCAGAAAGTTGTGAAGCAACATCGGCAACTCGGGTATCAGCTTCGCATAATGCGGGGCATGGTCCTTGAATTGTTCCATCAACTTTTGTGGCCCAACCTGCCCCAGCATCCACTGCTCCAGAAACGGCTTGGCGGTTGACCACAGGTCCAGATCGGGATCTAGTTGCCGCCCCAGACCCTCAATATTTAGAAGCGTTTTCTGAAGCAATACAAGTTGCGGCTGAATCTCAACCTGAAAGCGCCTGGACGTCTGAAATAGGCGCATCAGCAGCAGACCCAGTGAAATCTCCTTCAAAGGACGATCGAAATAGGGCTCGCACACGGTTCGAATTGCCGCTTCCAGTTCATCCACACGGGTGGTCGTCGGCACCCAGCCTGACTCAATGTGGAGTTCTGCCACGCGCTTGTAGTCGCGACGGAAGAAAGCGGCAAAGTTTTGCGCAAGGTACTCTTTGTCTGAACCTGACAGGGTTCCGACAATGCCAAAGTCCAGCGCTATGTAGCGCCCAAAGGTCTCGGGTGCAATGCTTACCTGCACGTTGCCGGGATGCATATCGGCGTGGAAAAACCCATCGCGAAACACCTGGGTAAAGAAAATGGTGACACCATCGCGGGCCAGCTTCGGAATGTCTACCCCGGCTGCTTTGAGCCGGTCGACCTGGCTGATGGGCACCCCATGCATGCGCTCCATCACCAGCACGTCGGTGGTGCAGTAGTCCCAAAGCATCTCGGGCACCAGCACCAGGTTGAGTCCCTCCATGTTGCGGCGCAACTGGGCCCCGCTGGCCGCCTCGCGCACCAGATCAAGCTCGTCGTGGAGGTATTTGTCAAATTCGGCCACCACCTCCCGCGGCTTGAGGCGCTTGCCTTCCGTCGACAATCCGTCTACCCAGCCAGCCATCATGCGCAGGAGACTCAGGTCTTTCTCGATGGCATTCACCATCCCCGGTCGCAGCACCTTGACTGCGACTTCTCGGTCGTGGCCGCTACGGTCACGCAGCACTGCAAAGTGCACTTGGGCAATCGACGCGCTGGCCACCGGTTCTTGCTCGAACGAAACAAAGATTTCCGCCAGCGGACGGCGCAAAGCGCGCTCAATGGTGTCGACGGCCACCTCGGATGCAAAGGGAGGAACTCGATCCTGCAAGCGCGCAAGTTCATCGGCAATGTCTATCGGCAACAGGTCTCTGCGGGTAGACAGCACCTGGCCAAATTTTACAAATATCGGTCCCAAACGCTCCAGTGCCTCCCGCAAGCGCCGGCCACGTGGTGCATCGAGGTTGCGCCCAAATGACAGCACGCGCGCCAGACGCAGTAGGCCCGGCCGGTTGAAACTTTCGAGCGCGAGCGCATCCAGCCCGTAACGAAAGACCACCCAGGCAATGAAAAACCCCCGGTAAAGACGCGTCATGCGGCAGGTCCGCTGGCACCATCTGTAGTGCGACTACCAACAAACTTGCGAAGCGCGGCAATCATTGTTTGGGTCGCCTGAACCAGACCATGCGCGAGTGCGTCACCCATCACGCTTGCCAAATCTTCTTCAATGTCCCAGCGCAAATGGTCGGCCAGCCAGTTAACCTCCGCTGCCAGTTGTACGTCACCCGCAATTTGGACAGCCGGTTTGCCGCCCTGCATCAGCGTCTGCGCAATGGCCAGGGGTGACTCTTCGGTAACCTCCAGGGTCAGGTCAGGCATCGCTCCAGCGTCCGCAAGGTCGAGTAAACCTGCCGGCGTAATGACAACTTTAAATGTGAATGCACGCCACTGGGCCAGAATCACTCTGGCTTTCTGCCGTGCCAGTCGCTCCATGGCCTGCGGTTCTTGCATCAGCACATGGTTGAGCAGCAGCACGGTACGCCGGTGCATCTCTTGCACCGCCCACGTGGGTGGTGTGATGGGGAGGTTGACGTTCTGGAGGAAGCCCTCCAGCAAAGAAAAAGGAGACTGTGTTGCCATAGCCCCCGATTATTCCCTATTGCAGGGCTTGCACACCCGCCACCAACCATCCGGTGGTACCACTCCTGGGCTTGGTCATGTTCCAGACTTCACGGAAGGGGTTTGGTCCAGCAGAAGGCTCTTCACGAATCATCCCCGAAAACTCGACGCTGGCCATGTATTCGTCGGCCGATTCTTCAATACCAAGCAGGTGCGCTTCCACCATCACTACTTCAGTCGTGGTGATGCTCCCGCCGGTCTGGCGTGCACGATCGGCCAGCTGGGACTGAATTTCCTGCAGCATTGCATCGGTCATCATGGCACGTAATGTTGCAATGTCGGAACGATCCCAGGCGCCCTGCAGGGCCACAAAATTCGTCTTGGCTGCGTTGAGAAAGCCTTCAGTGTCAAAACCGGCAGGAACACCCCAGGTCTGTGACCCGGCCAACGCCGAACCAATCATGGAGCCTGACGCGCCCGCGTCCAAGGGCATGATGGCGCTGCGCTCCCAGGGTCGGGCCGACGCATCGTTACCCACATTCTCAGGGCGGTACGCTCTGTTTGCTGTGACCGAAACCGGGTTGGCACCCTGAAAAGCAAAAGGACTAGGCTGTGGCGAAGCAGAACGTCGACTACGCATGATGGCACCCATGACCATGACCACACCAAAGGCGAGCAGTGCAAACATCAAGATTTGGCCAAACCCCTCTCCCATACCAAGCGAATGCGCCAGCCAGGCCAGGCCCAAGCCAGCGGCCAATCCTCCCAGCATGGCACCCCAGGGCCGCTTCGGTGCGGCAGGAGGTGGTGCGGCAGGCGCTGGCTTCGGTGCAGCATTGGTCGCACCTTGCGCCGGTGCCCCAGGGGCTGCGGACGGCGCCTCGCGCTTTGTAACGTTGCTCGACTGCTTGCCCATCGACTGCCCGCCACCAAGGCGCCTGGCGGCCTCGGCATTCAAGCCCGTTAGCGCCAGCACAGTTGCCAGAATCATGACCCACAATTTCATACAGTCTCCCAAAATGCCATAGCCCCCATGTGGGACCGAAACCTGTTTAAACAAGTGTCAACATTTGATTCCCACATGCAAGGCCACCACGCCACCACTGAGGTTGTGGTAGTCCACGTGGCCGAATCCTACTTGCTGCATCATGGTTTTGAGTTCTTGCTGGCTGGGATGCATACGAATCGACTCTGCCAGATAACGATAGCTCGCATCGTCCCCAGCCACCAGTTTGCCCAGGCGCGGCAACACTTTGAAGGAATACCAGTCGTACAGCTTCTCCAGCGGCGGAGCCACCTTGGAGAACTCCAGCACGAGCAATTTGCCGCCGGGCTTGAGAACCCGGTTCATCTCGGCCAGCGCAATTTCTTTGTGGGTCATGTTGCGCAGTCCAAACGCAACGCTGACCACGTTAAAGTGGTTATTCGGGAAAGGCAATTTTTCTGCGTCACACACCAGGGTTGGCAACACCACGCCGGCGTCAATCAGACGGTTGCGCCCGGTACGCAGCATGGCTTCGTTGATGTCGGTATGCACCACCTGCCCGGACTTGCCCACCTTCTTCGCAAACGCCAGTGCCAGGTCTCCGGTACCACCGGCAATGTCCAGTGCTCTGTCACCCTCGTGCAAGTTGGCCACCAGCACGGTGTAGGCCTTCCAGGCACGGTGCAGACCCATCGACATGAGGTCGTTCATCAGGTCGTACTTGGGCGCCACCGAATCAAACACTCCGCGTACATGCTTTGCCTTTTCCGACTCGTCAATCGATTGAAAACCAAAATGTGTCGTTGTCATAGAAAATATAAGTAATTGGCCGCCAGCCCCCGTGAATAGTGCGCAAGCAGCTACGAAAAATATAGCGACTTTAGTTAGTGACTGGCACAACCTGCTGCGCCTTTGGGCGGCATCGGCGCATCGCGGTCAAGACCCGCGGCCTTGAGTCTATCCGCGTAATCCTGCCACAACTGCTCCTGCTGGCTACCCAAAAAGTAGAGGTAGTCCCACGAGTAGATGCCGGTGTCATGTCCGTCCGAAAAACGGGGTTGCACGGCATAGTTGCCCACCGGCTCCAGCGCCTCAAGCGCCACGTCACGTTTGCCGGTCTGCAGCGTCTCTTGCCCCGGGCCATGGCCCTGCACTTCAGCCGACGGCGAAAACACCCGCAGCAACTCAAACGGAATACGGAACTTCGCGCCGTCCGAAAACGAAATCTCCAGTGCCCGCGACTGCGCATGCACTGTAATGCCCTCAGGTGCCGGAGCACCTGCTGTTAATCCTGCCATGTTGACTTGCCTAACCTTGAAACGGGAACGAGACCGTATTAGAACCTAGCCGTGAGATTAACGTGCAGTTTCTCGTCACCCGACTTGGGGATAGAGGAATTTCCGTTGGCCGGTTGAACTCCGCCGGTCACCACTCGACCCCATTCGGCGCTCAAACCAAGGGAGCCGCGGTTGTAGCGCAAACCCAGACCGGCACTCGCTAGTTGGTCGCTGGCGAGCTTGCCGCTGGAGGTGAGCTCCGTGTTATTGCTGCTAAGCCAGCCCGCATCCACGAAGCCATGTACCCTCAGACCCGGAACCAACTCGGGCGTGGAGAGCTCCAGCGTAGCAGCCAGGCCGCTGTCCCCGGAAATCACACGCTCTCCCGTACCTCGCACCGAAGTTGATCCACCCAGGCCGAACTGTTCACCCGCAATCAACGGGTCCCCGGTGTACTGGAGCTGCCCACGCACATTCCACAGCCATCCCGTCCCAAAGGACGCCAGGTAGCTCGCTCCCAAGCGCAGCGCCGACCAGTTGACGCTGCGTATGCGTGCGTCATCGGTGACGTAGGCCTCGGCATTGTTGCCCGCACTGCCGGGCAGGTTTACCGAGATCTCCGCGTTGTAGTTGAGCGCCGAGGAGTCAGCCTCCACGCGTGCGGTATAGCCCAGCGTTATGGGTCGGCTGCCACGATCAAGTGCGCCTTGCACCGCATTTCCATCGACCTTGCTGGCATTGAACAGCTTCTCATCGAGGTTGACTGACCAGTAGGTCCTGCGTCCTCCATCGGGTGGCAGATAGTGGTTGTAACTGAGCCCAAAGGTCTGACCCGCACCCGAACTGGTAAACGTACCGAAGTTGCCCACCACATCGGAGTTGGTGTAGCTCAAGCCGATTACGCCGCCCTGGCGGTACAGGGGAACGCGGTAGTTCAGACCCAACTGCTTGACATCGTTGCTGCGCTCCAGGGACGTGGTGTAGGCTGCCGACAATTGGTGGTCCAGTCCAAACAGGTTGGAGTGCGCTGCCACCAACGACAGGCGATCGTTGCCAGTTGCGTTTGAACCCGTATTGGACAGACTGCTGGAAAGACTCCAGGGCTTGGTTTCTTTCACCAATACCCGCACATCAATCTTGTCGGGCTCGCTGGATTCTTTCAACGACACCTGCACCTGTTTGCCCGCATTCTCGTTGGCAATGGCAGTTTGCACGGCCATCGCCTTGAAGTTGGGTGCCTGCCCTTCGCGCAGTTCGGGCAAGCTGGCGCGGATGTTGGCTTCGCTGTATGCGTCGTTGCCTTCGACTGTGACCTTGCCGATGACAAACTTGACCACATCGAGCGTGATCTTCTTGCCAATTTCCTGGGGCGGCAGGGAAACCCGGTGCAAGGCAAAGCCCTTGTCCTTGAGCGTTTCCTCCAGCGCCGCTGTGGCCTTTTGCAGGGTTTCGAGCGTGCCCTGCGTTCCAATAAAGGGGGCCAGGGCGCGGGTCGTTTCCTCCGAGCTTAGGGGGATGTCGCCCGTGAGTTCAAAACCGACGATGGCAAACCGGGTCGTCGCACCTGTGGCCTGTGGCATGGTCTGCTGTGCCATGACGGGCACCACGCACCAGTAGAGCGCGCAAAGCGCGGCGCCGGTTGCAGCGCGCGCGCGCAGGCTTAAGGCGGATGTGAAGCGATTAAGACTTGTCATGGTGGTCGTCCTCGCTACCGGCAAATGTTCGACCCAATGCCCAACTCGCTGAGCAAGTTGATAAGCATGGGGTTGGAGGAGTTGGGCATGGGCACGTTGTCATACTGCAGGAACAGCGGCATGCTGGTGGGTCTGCCGATGCGGCCATCCGCACCAGCGAATCCAGTCTCGCCGCGTCCCAACTGAAGCGTCTGAGTGGCTGTCACGATCTCAATGTGCCCATCACGCACGTAGACAAACAGGCCTTCGTCCTCAGCCGAAACGTTTCCACTGGAGAAGAGCTGGTTCAGGTCCACAGGAACGCGGTCCGGCCGGGCCAGTTCTTCCAGTGTGGAGGCCGTCAGGGGGCGAATGCCGTCGCGGCTCACAAACAGGCCTTCACCAGCTTGCAGCGTTTGCAAGGCAGTGGTGCCATTGGGCGTGACCTCAATCGTGCCCAGCCAGGTAAAGAAGCTGCATGCGTCTGCGGCACTACAGTCCAGATCCAGTCCGGTGCCGCGAATACCGATGGTGGCCGTGGCGGTGGAGAAGCCGACGTTGCGGTGGTTGGCTTTGCCTATCAGTCCGGTCAGTGCCCGCAGGGAACCGCGTAGCAGTGACACCAGAAATCGGCCTTCTGTGGGGTTTTTGTCGTCAAACACAAAGGAGTCGACCCGAAACTGGGTGTTGCTGCCAAGAGTAAGCCGGCTGTCATCGCGAAACGCCAGCACGCCCTTGGCGGTGGGCCCAGTCACCACCGTTTCACCGGCATAGATGCTGCCGCCGTCTACCACACGGCGCACTGCCCCGCTGGCGTCCCGGGCCGAAACTTCTCCACGCGAATCGACCAGTTTGGCGCTGGCCAGCACGGCGTTGAGTTTGGGCTTCTCGGTGACCTTGGCAGACTCGGCCTTGCACTCCGGGCCGCACAGGCGCGCATCAAAGTCGGTGCCGCGGATGCCGATGGTGGCCGTGGCGGTCTGGATTCTTGCGGCGTTGGGCGAACTCTTGGAGATGAGCCCGGTAATGGCGCGCAAACCACC
>CAIPGC010000280.1 GCA_903864505.1 uncultured beta proteobacterium
GAGTTGCAAAAGCTGTTGGTGATTTTCATTGGCTCCGTGTTTCAGATAACACTGATGGTTGCGGTGACGGTAGGTAGCGCACGCCGCGACCTTGTCGAGGCTGCTTACACACTGGGCGCAGATAGCAGCGGCATTGTGAAACGGGTACTCATTCCGGGCGCCGCTCCCGGAATTGCAGAAACCCTGCGCCTGGTACTTGGATGGGCCTGGACCTATGTCATCGTTGCCGAGTTGATCGGCTCATCTTCTGGCATCGGTCACATGATTACCGACAGCCAGGCTTTGCTCAATACGGGACAAATCATCTTTGGAATCATCATCATCGGCCTGATCGGACTGGTTTCGGATTTTGCTTTCAAGGCCCTCAACCGTCGCCTCTTTGTCTGGAGTGCGCTATGAGCCAACTGGCCATACAGAACGTATCGCGAATCTTCCATGGAGCCCGTGGCCAGCAGACTCAAGCCTTGCTGCCGATTGATTTTGATGTGCACGAGAACGATTTCGTCACCATCCTCGGGCCTTCCGGGTGTGGTAAGTCCACACTGCTGCGAATTGTTGCCGGGTTGGACTATCCGACTACCGGTCGCGTGCTGCTTGACGGCCAGCCGGTAGAAGGGCCCGGAGCCGACCGCGGTATGGTGTTTCAAAGCTATACGCTATTTCCCTGGCTTACGGTAGAACAGAATATTCGTTTCGGGTTGCGCGAACGTGGCATGCCCAAGCCCGAGCAACAAGAGCGCTGCAATTTCTTCATCGCTAAAGTAGGACTGCGTGGATTCGAGAACCACTTCCCAAAGCAGCTGTCCGGGGGAATGCAGCAACGTACTGCAATTGCACGTGCGCTGGCCAACGACCCCAAGATTTTGCTGCTCGACGAGCCCTTTGGCGCGCTCGACAATCAAACACGCGTGCTGATGCAGGAGTTGCTACTTGGCATTTGGGAATCGGCGCAAAAAACGGTGCTTTTTGTAACCCACGACATTGACGAGGCCATCTTCATGGCCAATCGGGTCGCCGTATTTAGTGCTCGCCCCGGCCGCATAAAGACGGAATTGGCCGTGGACTTCCCGCACCCTCGGCACTACACGATCAAGACTTCGCCTGAGTTCATGGAACTAAAGGCTCGGCTGACCGAGGAAATTCGTGCGGAATCGATGGCTGCGGCAGACCACTGAACACCGCCGGGTGATACCGGGTGCGGCAGTCGATGCTTAAATCGGCGCGCATGCGTAGCAACTTGCGGACGACATTCAAGATGCAATACTCTGGCCGTTTCACCAAACGTTTTTCACGAGGCTCTTCTTCATGCAAATCCAATTTCTGAGCGGCATCGTCGTTGCGGCTATTGCCTGCGCCCTGGCGCCAAACACGTTTGCCGCAAGCAGCGCCAAGCCCGCGACCCAGATCCGTGCCGAGATTGCTCCGGAATATCGCTGGGACTTCACGCCCATCTATTCCAACTGGGACGCCTGGGAAGCCGGGATGAAGGACATCGACGCACGGATCACTGCATTTGCCCAACTCAAGGGCACTCTCAAGAACGGACCGGCTGCGGTCTTGAAAGCCTACCGGGCTTTTGATGACGTAGGCAAATTGCAATACAAAGTCTATGGCTACACCGCGCTGCAGCGCGATGTGGATACGCGCAACCAGGAAATCTCCGGAAAATTCCAGCGCGTCAGAGCGCTGTTTGCCAGACTGGGCACTGCCACATCATGGTTCATACCTGAATTGCTGACGGTTCCACCGGCCAGAATGGAGCGCTGGATTGCCACTACGCCCGCATTGCAAGCGTATCGGTTCTCCATCATCGACAACTACCGCCAGCAGAAACACGTGCTCGACGAAAAGGGCGAGAAACTGTTGTCCTATGCCGCGCAATTGAGTGCGTCACCAGGGGCCGCGTTTCAGGAGCTGTCCACCTCCGATATCAAGTTCCCGCTGGTGACCCTGTCAGACGGCAAAGAGATCAAGTTGACGCCGGGTGCATACCAATCGGTGCTGGAAACCAACCACCTGCAGGCCGACCGTGCCAAGGCATTCGAGGCCTATCTCAAGACCTATGCTGCCACTACCAACACGTACGCGGCGATCTACAACGGCGTTTTGCAACGCGGCTGGTTCAAAGCGCAGGCGCGCAGCTTTCCCAACACACTTGATGCCGCGCTCGATCACAATGCCATCCCCGCGTCGGTGGTGACAACCCTGGTCGATACCGTGCGCAATGGCACGGCACCGCTGCAGCGCTACATGAAATTGCGCAAGAAACTGATGGGTCTGGAAAGTTATCACCTGTACGACAACTTCATTCCGATCTTCAAGTCCGACAAGCTCTACCCCTATGCTGACGCGAGACAGCAGGTGCTCACATCGGTAGCACCCCTTGGCGCCGACTACGTTGCCAAATACCAGAAGTTCCTGTCGGGCAATCAGATTGATGTCTATGAAAACGAGGGCAAGCGCAGCGGCGCCTATGTCAGCGGCATCTACGGCGTCGGACCCTACATGCTGCTCAACCACAACGACACGCAAGACGCGATGTTTACATTGGCGCACGAAGGCGGTCACGCCATGCACACCCTGCTGTCACACGAAAACCAGCCGTTTGTGACGGCGGGCTACACCATCTTTGTTGCCGAGGTTGCTTCCACCACCAACGAGCGCTTTTTGCTGAACCAGTTACTGGCATCCACCAGCGACCCCAAGGAGCGTTTCCTGCTGCTGCAGCACGCGGTTGATTCACTGGTGGGCACCTTCTACACACAGGTTCTGTTTGCCGACTTTGAGTTGCAGGCCCACCGGCTGGTTGAGCAAGGCCAGGGGGTAACTTCGGAGGTTCTGGGTAGCATCTACCGCAAACTGCTGAATGACTATTACGGCGACGCGGTCACGATTGATGACCTGTACAAATACACCTGGTCGCGTATTCCGCATTTCTTCAATTCGCCGTACTACGTTTACCAGTACGCCACCTGCTTTGCTTCGTCGGCCAAACTGTTTAGTGACATGACATCAGGGGAGAGCTCCGCCCGCGCAGCGGCCACTGAACGCTACCTGACACTACTAAAGAGTGGCGGCAATGACCATCCGATGAAGCAGTTGCAAAAGGCCGGTGTCGATCTCTCCAAACGAGAGACGGTGCAGGCGCTGGTCGATCAGATGGCGGCGCTGGTGACACAGATGGAGGCTGAGGCGGCCAAGATTCCCTGAACTCTTCCCGTTCTGGTGGCAAACCGCGCAAGTCCAGTGACGGCCATGAAGGCCGCCAAACAACCGCAAGCCGCTACCAATTCAGTAGCAAAACCGGAGCGGCAAATACTTCGTCAGCGGTGCCTCAGCCTGCTGCTGCACATGCCCCAGGTGAATTCGGCCTGGAACCTTGCTCAGGGCAAGGCCAGAGTGGGCCAACCTCACCTCAACGAGAACTTGTCTGTTTTGCAAAAGCAGGCATCTGCAATGTCGCCCCCCTCAAACCCCAGCCAGACAAACCAAGCCTATCGGCGCACGAAGCACCTGCAATGACCCCGCTAAAGCGCTTGAAACGCGCAGCTGTAAACGGTTTGATGCTATCAATATGATAGCATTTGGCGGATGGCCCGGAATGGTCGATTTGCCCAGGCCTGCTCGAACCCGCAGTCTGACGCGGTGGCTGGTCAAATTGCGCGCTGCTCAGGCCGGCGCTGTTTGTGCTGGACTGTCAGCTGGGGCGGGCGGCTTTGGGGCAACATCGTCCACCGTTATCGAAGTGCGGCGCATGCGCCA
>CAIPGC010000281.1 GCA_903864505.1 uncultured beta proteobacterium
TCCTGATTGATCATGCGCCGGGCAAACTCAGTGAAATCGGGTGCGGTCACGACTTCAACGGGCATGGCGAGCGCTTCCTGCAACTGTAGTCGCAGGGGTTGGTACATCTCCAATATCAAGCGGGCACTGGTGTGGGGCGCCACACCCAAGCGGAAGGCCGCCGCTGTTTGTGGCTGCGCTGCACCCCAATACGCAAGGCCAAGCGTCAGGAGACCGCGACGTGAAAGGTTGAGTTTAGACATGGGAAAGCTCGTTGGTGATCTGTTCAAAGAACCCGGTTTGATGCCATCGGCTTCAACTTCAGCCAGGGCAGGATGCAGGCCACCAAGGCGTCTCGACTGAAGGGCTTTGACAGGAAATCATTCATGCCTGCCGCGCGGCATGCTTCTTTGTCCGATTTCATTGCGTTGGCTGTGAGGGCGATAATCGGACTGTTGGCATTGGGTCCGCCCGATTCACGAATCCGGCGGGTCGCCTCAATGCCATCCATTTCAGGCATCTGCATGTCCATCAGGATCAGACAGTAGCTGGCCCGACTCGCCGCGCTCACTGCCTCCATGCCGTTTTCTGCAAGATCGACCGAATAGCCAAGTTTGCCAAGAATTGTCAAGGCCAGCTTCTGGTTGATCTTGTTGTCTTCTGCCAGCAAGATGCGAGTGCCTTCATCTTCAACTGAGGTACTCGAAGGACTTGACTGAGGCGGCAGCTGCATCGAAAGTGGCGTGAATTGCGAACTCTGTTCCGCTCCCATGTTCTCGATGGTGGGCTCCATCGGCGCCTCGGTGCTTGCTGCAAGCGGCAGCTCAAACCAGAATCGGCTGCCTCTCGCGCAAGTGTCGTCAACGCCGATGCGGCCACCCATTCGCTCGACCAATTGCTTGCTGATTGACAAGCCTAGCCCGGTCCCCCCGAACTTGCGGGATATGGAAGCGTCGGCCTGACTGAAGTTGGAAAACAGGCGATGCCGTGCCTCAGGTGCGATGCCGATTCCCGAATCGATAATTTCGAACAACAAGCCCGTAGGCCGGCGCTCCACCCTGATTCGAACCTCACCGTGCTGCGTGAACTTGACCGCGTTGCCGGCCAGGTTGAGCAGCACTTGCCGTATGCGCTGGCTATCGCCAACAAAGGTGCCGCTGGCCCCGGGCGCAAGCTCGACCTCAAAGCCGATGCCCTTTTCTCGCACTCTTTGTCTGAGCAGGTTGGTAACGGTGTTGGTCAGGGCCAGCACTGAAAAGGCGTGGCTTTCGAATTCAATGTGACCAGCCTCAATCTTGGAAAGATCCAGAATGTCGTTGATGATGGCCAGAAGGGATTCACCTGCAATAACGACATTTTTGGCAAACCCTGTCTGCTCATCGTCGAGTTCGGTCTCCAGCAGCAGTTGTGCCATGCCAATGACGCCATTCATGGGCGTCCTGATCTCATGCGACATATTGGCCAGGAACTGTGACTTTGCCCGACTGGCACTCTCTGCGGAGAACCGCGCTTGCCGGTTGGCGCCGACAAAGAGTATGACCGTGCCCAAAGCGATGATCAGCATCATGCCGGCAATTGCCGCTAACAGGAAGTTTCGCCATTGCTCGCTGCGCAGGCGCGTCAGCTCGGGTATTGGCCAGGGCAAGTGAACCGTGCTGTTGCCATCGGCGACAACCTTGGAGACCAGGATCAGCGGCATGGACGCCCCTGCCAGACCGATGAGCCCGGGATAGCGCTCGCTGTCAATCACCCGCACATCCACAGCTTTGAAGCTGGTCCTCTGGTACAGCGCCTGCATCGACTGTGCAGACAATGTGCCAACCGTGGCGCCAGGCATGGTCTGGTATTCCAGGCCCTTGTTCTCGGCCAGCACCACAACGCCGTTGGAGTCGGCTATGAATGCGTTGTTAGGCCAGGTCCAGCGCTGAAAATCCGTGATGTCGCGCTTGGCCACGACAGTACCAATGAATATTTGTTTGTCATCCAGAACTGGATACGAATAGTACAAACCAGGAATCTTGCTGACCTTGCCAACAGCATATTGCTGGCCAGCCTGGCCTTTGCGTGCTTGCTGAAAATACTCACGCTCCAGAAAATTGGTACCGACAAAACTGGCGGGTTTGTCGGCGTTGCTTGAAGCGATACAGTCGCCCGCCGCATTCAGGAGCCAGATGACATCGGCATTGAGTCCGGTGGCAGCGCTGGCGAGGAAATTTCGAAAACCCGACTGCTCGATGCCGCTGGTCCAGAGGCGCTTGCGCTCTTCATAAGGCAAGGCAGAAGGGGCGGCTGCCGGACCAAACAGACCCAACTCCTTTCGCACCACCTGCTCACTGGCGAGCACACGCGGAATACTGCGCAGAATCTTCAGGGAATTTTCTATTTCCCCGGTAATACCATCGATTTGCTTGCGCGCCTGAACCAGCCCCTCTCGATAGGCCAAGTCTGCCACGTTGGCGCTGTAATAGGACGACACAAACCAGGCAGCAACGATCCACAGGAGAACGAGAAGCCCGATGAGCCTGTAGACCGGTCGGGAAGGGTGCTCGGAAGCGAGCCCGAATGGGCGTGCGCCCAGAAGGCCGCCGGACACGCGCTCCGCAAGACTTCGGCTTTTCATGAATGCATTGACTTTGTGGGTGAAATAGTTGAATTAGGCACAAAGTCACGCCCCTCTCAGCGGTCGAACACAAGGCAAAACCCACTTCTGCTCGGTGATTCGAAAAATTCGGAAATCGCGCAACATAGTCTGCTAGGAGAAGACTCTGCCGGGGAACACGGTTGAATACGAAGTGAAGGATTGACCTGTCATGACGCACCAGATACTTATTGTTGACGACACGCCAATCAATCTGACTCTGTTCGCGGCGTTAGTGAAGAAGATGGAAGGCTGTCAGACCAGAACCTTCTTGGATGCTCGCGATGGATTGGCTTGGGCACAGCACAACGACTTTGACCTGGCCATTGTTGACTACATGATGCCTGACCTCGATGGCATCAAGTTCATTGAGTTGCTTCGCCAAACACCGGGAAAGGAAAGTCTGCCGATATTGATGATCACAGCCAATGATCAGAAGCATGTCCGCTACCTGGCGCTCAATGCGGGAGCAA
>CAIPGC010000282.1 GCA_903864505.1 uncultured beta proteobacterium
GGTGGCTGGTCCCGAGCGAATTTCCCAGGGTGCGGTGCGCATCGAGCGGATCCGGTTTGGTTACAACCCCGAAACAGTGGTTCTGCATGACCTGAGTCTGGCGATTCCGGCCGGCGGGTTTTACGCTCTAGTGGGGCACACCGGAAGTGGCAAATCCACTTTGCTCAGCCTGTTGCTGCGCTTCTATCAAGTGCAGTCGGGCGCCATCACGGTGGATGACGTGCCACTGGCCCATTTCAGCGACGCGCATTTTCGTGCAGATGTGGGCCTGGTGCCGCAAGACCCGTTCTTGCTGGCAACCAGCGTGCGCGAGAACATTGCCATGGGGCGCAGCATGACCGAGGACGAACTGCAAACGGCAGCGCGGGCTGCGCATTGCCACGACTTCATCGTGCAACTCGAGCAGGGATACGACACCTTGCTCGGTGAGGGCGGCGCGCGCCTGTCGGTAGGTCAAAAGCAGCTCGTTGCCATCGCCCGGGCGTTGGCCGGCAAACCGCGTATCTTGTTTCTGGACGAGGCCACTGCACACATCGACTCCGAGACGGAACAAATCGTGCAACTGGCTTTGTCTGAACTGCACGGCAAGGTGACTGTGATTGCCGTTGCCCACCGTCTTTCGACCATCCGCTGCGCCGACTCCATCGTGGTGCTGAATCATGGGCGCATTCATGAGCAGGGCAGTCATGACGCTTTGATGGCGATTCCTCAAGGTGTCTACCAACGACTGTACCTGCTGCAGCAGTTTGAAAACTAGCAAGAATTGCTATTTCCCGTCCTTGCTCGGTACAACTCGCTGAAATTGCTTCACCACGGTTGCCGTTCGCTCGATTTCAAATTGATCTGCCAGGCGCTTTGTCCAATGGGCTATAGTCCTCGACGACTCGGCCCTCATTAGGTCGCATCACTCGCACTGCGGTACGTTTTAGTTACACACTCGGAGTACGAATACCATGTCAAGAATCGTCGTGTTGGGTGCCACAGGCTCCCTTGGCAAGCATGTGATCCGTCAGGCTGTAGAAGCCGGGCACGAAGTCTCGGCACTTGTACGCACGCCATCCAAAATCCCTGCAGAACTTCGCGACAGAGTTGCCATTATTAAGCTCGACCTAGCGACAGCTACTGTCAGTGAACTCAGCGCAGCACTATGCGACCACGATGTTTTGATCAATACCGCTGGATTGGTCACCGAAGGGGAGACCTTTGTCAGTCTCGTTGATCGACTCGTTGCGAGTCTTGAATCCATTCAAGCGGGCAAGAGACCCGTGTGTTGGTTCATGGCGGGGGCAGGTCTGTTGGATATTGATGAAATGGGCCGCAGGGGCGTGGACCTGCCAAAGATCAACTCGACGTATTGGCCACATCGCGTTAACTTCGAGCGAATTCATTCGACCCAATTGGACTGGCGAGTGTTGTGCCCGGGACCCATGGTCGAAGGGGCACCACTGGGTATCGACAGATTGCGCCTATCGATGGGCAGGCTGCCGGTGCATATCCCCTCAATCGTTCGATTGCTGCCTGGCCCCCTTGTGCTCCCTTTTTTCGCCTATCGGGTGCCGGAGATGATCGTGCCGTATGCCGATGCTGCGGCACTGATGCTGGCGAACATTGATTCCGGTGGCACGATGTCATGCCAAAGAGTGGGGCTGGCATTGCCCGTGGGTATCCGAGGCAAGAAAAGTGAATGGGCAGCCAGGGCCAAAGATGCGGCCTAGCATTCGGCGTCTAACCCTCGCCTGCCACATCTCCCGTCATGCTGGTCTGCAATGAAAGGCTTATGCTGAACTGAACGACTGGTGTCTGGAAATCTGGCTGACGGCTTAGTGTCTTCTGGAGTCAGCCACTTTTCTCGGAATCTGACCGTCAAAGTTGAAAGTCGGGAATGGGGCAACACGTAATACGGTTCCGCAGCGGGACGAGTCGTTCACGACAGGCTGCTTACCGGTTGCTCAGTTCGACTCAGTCAGAAGCCGCAGGTGGGGCAGTCTCATCCCGCCTGCACTCGCGGGAGTTGGATTCGAGCTATTTCAGTTGGTCTGCGACTTTGGCAATGCCGGCGAACGCGCAGACTTCGTCTTTGTCACCACCGGGTGCGCCCGAAACACCAACGGCACCGATGGTGACTCCCCCAGCCTTAATCGGAACGCCGCCCCCCACCGCCACCACGTCCGGGATCTGGAGCAGATACGCACTTGCAGGGGTGTCCGTCGCCGCCTTGAACTCTAGCGAAGTCTGGTTACGGGTGCGCGCGGTATAGGCTTTCTTGCGGGCAAATTCCATGGTGTGCGGGCTGGTGCCGTCGCCA
>CAIPGC010000283.1 GCA_903864505.1 uncultured beta proteobacterium
TGGTGCTCAGAGGCCCCAATGGGGTGGGCAAATCCATGCTGGCCAGGAACGTGGCCCATCAGGCGCTGGTGCAGGGTGAGCGCGAGCAATATGTTTGATGGCTTGATTTGCACGCTATGTGAGGGCTTGGGACTTATGCGGCAGATCAGACTGCGTGCCCGCCGATTGACGCCTACGGCCTGATGCTTGCCAAGCAGCTGTTTGGCATTAATACGATGAAGTCAGATATCCAAAGCCAATACGCAGAGCGTGCTCATTCGGGTATTGGTGCCGGCGGATTTGTGCTGGGACTCAGTCAGAGGGTGCAGTGTCAGTTGTCAGGCGGTCGTGGGCGGTGGGTCCAGACGGTCTATAAGTTCGGTGAAGACGATCATCATCTCCGGGGCGTAGTGCTCGGGTGCGGCGCGCATGAATTCGACGACTTGGCGGTAGCACTGGGCAGCCTCGCGGTTTTGACCGCGAGCCTCGTAGACCATGCCCAGGCGGTCATGACCATCATGGACCTCGGGGTAGCGAACCAGGAGTTCGCGGGCGGCGGCCTCTGCCTCATCGAGGCGCCCGGCGCGGATGAGAGGGATGACTGCATTGGAAGCCTGGTCCAGTTGGTCTGATTCGTAAAACGATTCCTTGAACGCTTGCATGTTGGCACTGTGTTGGGCGTTCTGTGCCTCAATCTTGGCGTTTTGGGCCCCCAAGGTAAGGTGTTGTGCGGCCTGGTCCTGGGCCATGCAGCAGTGCTTGTATTTCTTGCCGCTGGCACATGGGCAGGGCTCGTTTCGACCGGTCTTTTGCATGATGTACTGTACCAACAATGCAGCGCAAACACACGCCTGAATGCGCCAGTGCCCACGCGCTGGTTGCGCGCGGCTTGTGGCTCAGAACAGTTCATTGTCGGGGTCTGCTTTGCTGCAGCCCGCACAGGCGAGGTCAATGTTTAGGGCCCGCTCGGCATGGTGGCTCAGGATCTGTGCGTAGTAGGTCGCCTCGAAACGGTGATACAGCTGCACGAGCACATCGGCCATGGCCGATGCAGCCTCGTCGGAGAGTTCAGGCAGTTCAATCTCCAGCATGACGGATGCCCGGGGGCGCCGACGTGCAGTGGGTGTTATCTTCTTTTTGGTCATGATATGGGTGTGCTTTCAATGTGGATTTCGTGCATTGCGCCGAGCGGCTTGGGAGGTGGGTCCGGGCGCGGCGAACGCCTCCAAGTACAGCTTCTCATCGAGCGTGGTGATTTGCCGCTGCACGGCCAGCGACAGGAGCTGGGCTGCCATGTTGGTCATGACGCGATAGTTGCCCCCGGCGCGCTCGCACAAGGTGCGTTTGAGCGCGCTACTCATAAGGGCGTCACCCCCGGCGCTGTTGAGCAGGTGATCCAGGCAGGCAGCGAGCTCCTCGCGCGAGGCGTAGTCCTGGCAAAGGCGCGCCCTAATGCGCGTGCCCAGGGGCAGGAGTTCTTCGGTGGCAAGCGACTCGGTCAGGCGCGTGTTGCCCACCAGCACCACTGCCAGCAGCGGCTGCGAATCAAATCGCGCGGATGCCAGCAGTCGCAGTTCCAGCAGCGTCTTGGGGCTCATCTCCTGGGCCTCATCGATGAGCAGGCAGCAGCGCACCCGGGTGGATTGCAAATGGCTGAGCCAGCGCTCGCGCAATACCTTGAAGCCCCCCCAGCGGTTGCTCGAAACCAGGGGTACGGCGAATACTTCGGCCAATTCGCGGTAGAAGTCGCCCAGATTGCTCTGGGGATGGTTCAGCACGCCCACGGTAAGTTCGCTATTGCGTTCAAGGCGCTCGGCCAAGGCCCGTAGCACGACACTCTTGCCGGTGCCCGGATCGCCGTGGATAAGCACGAAGCCGCCCTCGGGCACATGTACGTTCTCCACGCGCCAGAAGAAGTCGTTGATTTTGGGCGACAGGTACAAGGCTTCGGTGGGGAGCTCGCTGCCAAAGGGATTCCACTTCAGGCCAAACGGGCTGAGCAGGGTGTGGTTCATGGGTTGGCCTGTGGTTGTGGTGGGCGGGACGGGGTTGTGGTGGGTATCTCCTCAAGTTCGAGATAGGCAGGGGGCAGTCCGGTGGCGGCGAACTGTGCAAGCAACTGGCGCATCAGTGGGGCCTGCCCATCACCCGTTGGCACAGGCGGCGCAGAGGTGCTCAATGACAGGGCTCGCGATGACGGGGCCTTGGGGCCGATCAGGCGGCGCTGTCCACGGGCATTGCGTGCCTTGTCCAGCGGATAGATGGTGGCCAGGATGGTGCCAATGCGGGAGTCCACGATGTCGGCCTGGGAGCGGTCCCAGCGTGCGTAGCGCAGGTGAAGCTCACGCAGGTGGGCGAAGGCCTGCGGAATCTGGAAGCGCACTCCGTCTAGCGAAGCCGTGGCGTCACTGGTGCGCTGCTTACGCCGCACCTCGATGCGGAAGTTGGTGCGCAGTGTTTCGGAGTCCGGGCAAGCACGCAGCACGCTGGCAGCCTTGGTGAAGCGTTCCAGGGGAGTGGCCCCACCGAGCTCGCGATGCACGCTGACCTGATACTCCTGTTCAACCCAGACAAAGGAGGCCTCGTTGAGCTGGGCCAGCGTCAGATTAGGCACGGCGTCGAGCATGGCCATGAGGCGGCGTTCAATGCGCCCCCACAAGGTCTCCTGCTTGCCGTTCATCCAGGCGCTGCGCGGACGCGTGGTCAGCGCAAGAATTCCCAGACGTTCCAGTCCGGCGGTGAATTCGCCCGAGATCATGGCCGAGCCGTTGTCGCTGTAGATGGCACGAGGCAACTGGCGCCGCTGCAAGGCCTGCGAGACGACGTGCACTAAACACTGGGTGTTCTCATGGGCGTACCACTGCAGATGACAGATCAGGCGCGAGTGGTCATCGATGACGCAAAGGCCGATGGGCGTTATCCATTCACCCTGGCGGTTGAGCACCTTTAACGAGCCCTGGTGGCCGTCAAGATGGAATAGCGAGCCCACGTGAGTAGCCTCAAAGCTGCGCACCTCGCGTGTGCCATCGGGCACGGCGGCGCGTTTGGGTCCACATCGCGACTCGCGTTCGCGCCACAGCCCTTGGGCACGAAGGTAGCGCAAAACGCTTGCATAGGAGGGCAGCGGGGCAAGCGAGGCCTGCGCACTGTGCGCGGCCACCAGATTGTCGTAGTGCAGCTGAACCGTCCATTTGGGATGGGCACAGTACTGGGCCCGAATCGCATCTCCCAGCGTCTCGTCAATAGCGCGCATGCTGCCGGCGTCGGCACGCGCCACCGTGGCGAGCATCGCGCTGGGGTTGGGTGTGCTGCGCGCCAGGGCCAACCAGCGCTCCAGTGTGGACACGCCAAAGCGCACGTCGACTCCACTGATCGGGTGGCGCCAGACCTGCTGGCTCAGTTCTACCAAGCGCTTGTTGAGCTCGCCGCGGGGTGGCGGGGCTGCCAATAACTGGCCGATGATCAGCAGGCGCAGGCGTGCCCATCGGTCTCGGATGCTTGAGTCGTCTTGGCATGCCATGGGTCAATCTCTTTCTGGGCTACGGGACAAATTCCTCGATAACCCAGAGCCTATTGGCGATTCACTCTCAGCAGGAAATCAACTTCTGCGCGTCGTTGTGCGGCTCTTAACGACCCTCAGTGAGCGTGCTCAGCGGTGCAATCCATCGCAACACTGCCGCCACCCTGGCGCACTCATCGGCGGGTAGCGCGCGGCGCAGCAATTCGCCCGGCAAGTCACTGGCGACAACCGGTGGTAGAAACAGTCCACGCAAGGCCAGCCACAGTGGGCTCGCAGCGAAGTCGTTTAGCCACCATTGACGCCAACGCAGTAGCGTCAAAACCGGAACGTCAAATTGCTCGCTGAGCTGCTTGCCTCGGCGCAGGCTCAGTCCAGCACACAGGGCTGTGGCTAGGACGACGGTCGCGCCCCAATACACGCGGCGCCCCAAAAAACGAACA
>CAIPGC010000284.1 GCA_903864505.1 uncultured beta proteobacterium
ACCCAGGGAAATTACGCTGACAAGATCCTCGGTCGTTTTGCTGCCGATCTTGCCGCCTTCCAGCCGCGGATCGACGAAGGTGCCCAGCCCCACCTTGGATGCGGTGCCGGGCAGTCCGCAGGCAATGTCGCGGAACAGGTGTGAGATTACCCCTAACGGCAGGTTGTAGGCCTCTACTTTGCTTTCGAGCGCCAGTTTGCCAATCTGCGGTACCAGTCCGTAGTGCCCGCCAATGACGCGTTTGAGCATGCCTTCGTGTGCAAGGTGGTTGGCTCCACCGGTTCCGCCATCACCGGGGCCGCCGCCAAACAGCAGGGTCAGATTGCGCGGCGTGCCGGTTTCGAGAAAGCGCTTCTCCAGGGCCAGAATCAGCTCCACCGGGACTCCGTTGGAGCCAAAACCGGCGCAGCACAGGGTATCGCCATCGCGCAGGATGGCAATCGCCTCCTGGGCGGATACAACTTTCTTTCTCATGACACTTCCTTTCAAAAATCAGTGCTGGCCCTCAGTGAGGGTGTCGAGCTGGAACCGGCCACTCTTGTGCCATAGCCAGGTGTCGGTATAGGTAACGCGCCCCATTTTTACGGGCGCAGGGTAGGGCGCCGCATTGCGCAGAGTTCGCTCAATTTCTGCTGCTACCTCGGGCGCATGGCTGGGCTTGCGCGTCCAGTGGACGTTGGATACCAGTCCGCGACCATCGATCTCCACATCGACCACCGCGATGGCATACAGTAGAGGCGGCATCTTGCCGCGGAACACGCGCTCCCGGTTTTGCGAATACAGGTGAGTTGCTGCATCGCGGCGGTAGTCGCGCGGCGTGCGTGCCTCCGATACCTGTCCTGGCAGTTCCTCGGGAACGACAACCGGGGGCGGCGGCGGCGGCGCGATCGGTGGGGGGGGCGGAGGGGGCGGTGGCGGTGGGGGCGGTGGTGCTGCGCAGCTTGCAAGCAGGGCAGCAATACTCACCCACAGTCCCAGAGCGGGAAGCTGATGGCGGCGGGGTTTGAATCTCATGCGGAGGCTCCCTAGCAAAAAGCGCAAGCATACTGTGCCTGAGGTTGGCGCAGGCCAACGGCATAAAGCAGGTAGTGTTGATAGGGATCAATAGTGGGTTTGTGCTCTCAATTATTTGAACAGCTTCAGGCGCAGGCGGCCATCTTGGTTACTGTGCATGCCACACGCGGTTCGGCTCCCCGCGAGCCCGGTGCCTGGATGGCGGTTTTCCCCCACGAGCTGGTGGGCACGGTGGGCGGCGGACATCTGGAGTGGCAGGCACTGTCACATGCACGCGACTTGCTGCTGCAGGGCGATCGCGGCGAGGAACTGGTGCGTTATCCACTCGGCCCAACTCTGGGACAGTGCTGCGGCGGTGAAGTGCAACTACGGTTTGAACCGGTCACACGGACCGACATTGCTACGCTCAGGGTTCGGCTGCAGCCTGTGCAAACGCCCGTGGCGCTGTTTGGTGGCGGCCACGTGGGGCACGCCTTGGTGCAGGTCATGGGTCAACTCCCGATGGCGGTGACCTGGATCGATAGCCGCGGCGGTGTGTTTGCCACAGACCTTCCCGCCAATGTGCGTTGTGAGTATTCAGACCCGGTGCAGGCTGCGGTGGCAGATATTCCCTCTGGTTCGCGCGTGCTGGTCATGAGCTTTAGTCACGCTGAAGACCTGGAAGTGGTAGCCACATGCCTGCAGCGTCAGCGTGTACGTGGCGATCTGCCCTACATCGGGCTGATAGGGAGCAAGAGCAAGTGGGCTTCCTTTCGCACGCGCCTGAGCGCCCGCGGATTCGGCGACGGAGAGCTGGCGCACATCACCTGTCCCATTGGCATTACCGGCATTGCAGACAAGCGCCCCGAAGTGATCGCCGTGGCCGTGGCAGCACAATTATTGCTGCTCCCCTTACACTGAACCTTACACCTACCGCAAGGAGAACTTCTCGCATGGAAAGCTACCTGCTCGACTGGGCCAACCTGCTGCTGCGATGGACCCATGTCATCACGGCCATTGCCTGGATTGGTTCCTCCTTCTATTTTGTTTTTCTTGACAGCAGCCTCACGCCTCCGGTCGACGAGGACCTGAAGAAGCAGGGCGTCAGCGGTGAACTTTGGGCGGTGCATGGTGGGGGCTTCTACCACCCGGTGAAGTTTCTGGTCTCCCCGCCCAAGCTGCCCGAGCATTTGCACTGGTTCTTCTGGGAAAGTTACACCACCTGGCTGACCGGGTTTGCACTGTTTACCGTGTCCTACCTGTGGAACGCCGGGACCTATCTGGTTGACAAGTCACTGATGGACTGGTCGCCTGGGGTGGCCGTGGTAGTGGCACTGAGCTTCCTGGTGATGTTCTGGCTGGCTTACGATGGCATCTGCCGCACGCTGGGGCAGAAGAAAAGCGGTGATGCATTGGTCGGCGCGCTGGTAGCCATCCTGGTTTGCCTCGCGTCGTGGGCGGCATGCCACTGGTTTGCTGGGCAGGCCGCGTTCCTGCTGGTTGGGGCCATGATGGCCACTTCCATGAGTGCCAATGTGTTCTTCTGGATCATTCCTGGCCAGCGTACCGTGGTGGCCGACCTCAAGGCAGGCAAGCCGGTCGATCCGATCTATGGCAAGCGCGGCAAGCAGCGCAGCGTGCACAACACCTACTTTACGCTGCCGGTGCTTTTTGCCATGCTGAGCAACCATTACAGCTTCACGTATCACCATCCACAGAACTGGCTGGTGCTGATTCTGATGATGTTTGCCGGCGCGGCGATTCGCCAGTTCTTTGTCCTGCGCCATGGTTTCAAGCTCGGGCGCAATGGACATCCCTGGCTCTATGCAATGGTCGGGGTCGCAGCGATCCTAGCTGTGCTGGTCTGGTTGCGGCCAGTCACCGTTAAAGCGGCAGTCGCTATAAATTCAGTAGCTGTCGGCGCTGATTCCACGGGGATTAGCGATGCGATAGGCTACAAGACCTTGCAGGCGGTGCTGGAGCAACGCTGCTATATGTGCCATGGCCCGCTGGTGCAGATGAAGAACGTGCGGCTCGATTCTCCCGAAGGCGTCCAACTCAACGCGCGCAATCTATACCAGCAGGCGGTGGTGACCAAGGTCATGCCCATGAACAATGCGACCCACATTACGGAGGCCGAGCGTGCCCTGATCGGCAAGTGGTTTACCGATGGAGCGCGGGTTAATTGACCGGCGTGCGGCTAGGTGAAGAGGTGGAACCGGGCGGCGAGCTGATGCAAGCCCTGAAATTTGCCGTTGGGGGTTGCGGTGGGGGCAGTTCCGGCAGCCTTCTTTGCGCGCTCAGATTCGTCTGCAAAGTCGCGCATGGCCGAGACGGCGAACGACACAAAATCGGCCTGCCTGTCTGGCGTTGCGGCCTTGCCCTGCGGGTTGGCATAGACCGGGTTGTTGAAAGCGGCAGAGTTTGTTGACAGGATTGCAGCTGAATGAATCTTCAGCACCACACTGCTGGTGCGCGCGTCTTCAGGAGCAACCGCCTCGGACATCTCTTGCGCGGATGGACGCATCGTGCTGGCAGGCGTTGCCGGCGACGCAGCATGCTTGCCGGTGGCTGTCTGGGAGCCGTCGGTTGGGAAAAGCAGGTGATTGAGTGGGTTGACTTGCATGGTGCATCCGTGTGACGCAGGTGGATAGACCAAGTATGTGCAAGCTCGATGCAGGTGATTCGGAAAATAGCGAGCGATAAGCCCGGCATTTCCCTGCAATGTTCATTGGCCAGGTGCAACGCGACGCTGAATGTTACCCAGCGGCGAATGAATGCACGATACTCGGGTGAGGGGGAAATTGCCGTCATCGCGCGGTGCGAACAACCCAATGAAAGACGAATGCGGATCGCGGCTTGGCTTTCTAAGCAGCGAAAATTTGACGATCCCATTGGATTGCTGGTATCTTTTGGCGAGATTTGTTCGCGCACCGCCGGACCCTTGAGCAGGCGCTGCGTCTCAAGGAGAAATTCGAGATGACTCTGGTCGATCGCGTGTGCGGTGGTTTGGAGACCTCAGTTTTAGCGGACTCTCGGTAGAGTTACGAAATGCAGATAGACCTCACGCATTTATAGGGAATTGAGAGTCATGCCTCATGTGACGATTGATGTTGTTTCGATGGACGCAGTGCCATTGCCAGTGGCGCGCAGTTGTCGATTCGACAGTCCCGGCGGCACCATTGGTCGCGACGAGACAAATACGCTAGTGTTGCCGGACAAATACCGAAGGGTATCGCGCTCGCAGGCCACCGTGGCCTTTTCGGCGGACGGACCGAGCGTCACTAATTCGAGCACGTCCTTGTCCATCAGCGTTGGTGAGAAGGTGCTCGAATTTGGCCAGTCCCTGCCCTTGACCGTTGGCTGCGCGCTGGAAATTGGTCCCTATATCCTGAACGTAAGCTCCATCATGGGGAGCGACGATTCCGGGGTACCAGGGGTGTGCGAGCCATTGCCAGATAAAGCTGTCGATCCACCCAAGGTGACTGCGCAGGAAATTCCGCTTCCGTCCAGTCAGGGTGTGACGGTTGAGTCGGAGCATCAGCCGCGCATATCGGCTCTGCCGTCCTCCGCTGGAGCACAGACGGGGTACCCGCCGGTTGACAGTGACCCATTTGCCAGTCTATTGGCGGGAATTGGCTCCAGTCCGGCCATTGCGTCCCCAGCAGTCGAGCAGTTCATGGGTCAGAGATCGGGCGCGCAGCACGCGGCAGGAATTCAAGCGGTTGGCCTGAATGATCCGTTGGCTGGTTTTTTGCAGAGTGAGCCGGCGCGTGTGGTGCAACCGAATGGGTCACAGTCGGCGATTAGCATGGATCCACTCGCGGCGCTGGGTTTTGGTTTGGCTTCTGGCGGTGGTGATTTTGCCAGGGCAAGCCCACAGAATGCCGCTGCACCGTTGGGGCAGATTCCGCAGGAATTCAATCCGTTTGAGTTGCCCTCTGGAGTCTCACGCAACAGTGCGGACCCATTGGCTTCTCTATTGGGTGTCACGACTGCCCCGGAAACTTCTGTCGTTAACCGTGGTGGTCTATCAATTGATTCATTGTTTTCATCAACCGGCGCATCCGATTTCAGCGGGAGCACCTCTGAATCGCCTGCAGGTTCATTGTGGCAGACTGGGTCACAATCGCTGTTGCCATCGGAAGACAATGTTGATCCGTTGTTGCTCTTTGGCGGTTCAGCACAGCCTTCAGACCACATAGCTCGGCCCGTGCGTGATGATTTGGCTGAAATTGGTGGAGCGTACCAACCGCCCCGCGCATTCGCACCGAAAGCTGTCTCGCCGCTACCCAAACAGGATTCTGCCTTCGGTGAATCCATGTCGTCGGCATCAGGGACCGGCTCACCCCCCGATGCGGACCTATTGACGCGGGCGTTTCTCAAGGGCGCAAATCTAGCTCCCAACGCATTGCCACAAGGGTTGACTCCGGAAATCATGGCCTTGGTAGGTAGTTTGCTGCGTACTGCTACCTCGGGTGCGGTAGACATGCTTGCAGCGCGGACCGCGACCAAACTTGAGGTGCAAGCCGATGTCACCATGATCTCAGCCCAAGCCAACAATCCACTCAAATTCTTGCCCAATGGGGAGGTTGCATTGCAACAGTTACTGGGACGGAAGATGCCCGGTTTCATGCCACCTGACGAGGCCATGAAGGACGCATTTGATGACCTGCGAGCGCATGAAATTGGCGTGATTGCCGGTACAAGGGCAGCACTCACCGAGGTGCTTGGCAAGTTCGACCCTGCCATTATTGGTGAGCAAATTGCCGCAGGGTCATTTTTGGAGAGCCTCTCTGCATGGGCCCGTAAGGCAAAGCTGTGGGATGTCTATTTGGACCGGTATTCGGATATCCGTCGGGAAGCAGAGGACGATTTTCAGAGTATCTTCGGACGGGCATTTGTGCAAGCATATGAGCGCGAAACCGCTCGTATGAAGTTGTCCAAGTCAATGGGTGGGCGCACGCCTTGATCGCTGCCAGATTCGGCAAGCGGTTGTTCGGGGGCGATTTATCAAAATTGGTATGGCCAGCGGATGTGGTGCTTCAAATAGAAAGACTTAAGGTCAACCAAGTTTAGTAACCGAGCCTTACCGTCTGGGGAAAAGACGAGGAAGAATTCATCAAGCTCCGGTTGCCGCCCCATTTTTGAAACCAGCCTCCCGCAGATTCTTTCGTAGACCATCCAGAAGTCCTGCATGCCGTGCTGAATCTTATTGCCAAAGGCAGGAAAGAGCCGATTCATCATGGCCGTCAAGCTGGGGTTGTCGGTCAGCATCTCGAACATTCTGAAGGGCATGCCATCCTTTTCATAAATCCCCATGAAGTCATAGTCTGAATAGAACGCTGCATTGTCCTTGGTAATTAATCTGTCGCCAGTAACGGGACACTTCTTCGTTGAGACAATGTAGTCAGGATGCCCATTTGGGATGCATGATTCCAGTTTTTGGATCCAAGTAGCATTTGGTTCCCAATTGCTCCTTCTTGACGACGATGTAGCCATGGTAGGAGGATTTATCACCAGCGGTGTGGAAGTCCTTCATCCAACTTTCTTTGCCAGTGTTCAGCCAGTCACCTTGCTTTGAGAGGCTTTGGGGGGCTGTCACACGCGTGATCAAAAACTTCTCTTTGGCAGCGCAAAAGTTTCGAGCGTTCATGGCGTCCTTGGTTGCCATTCCGCCACGTCCCGCCAAACTTGCTACTTCCGCATCGTTGCTTGCATATTTGATTACTTTCTCGGTAGAAAGGAACTCACTTTCAAAAGTTGCGGCGTTTTTTAAGTGGGCAGGTAACGGGCTACGTCGGCTCAGGACCTTTCTGGTCAAACCACTGTTCGCTGTCGCCTTCAGTGAGCGTTCAAGAAGTTGCTTGAGTTTCTGAAGTCGTTGTTGAATCGCTCCTAACCGCTCCAACCGAAAACCGACCTTTGGGATCTTGATCGCTTCGCCGAGCAGTGGTACTGCACCGAGCAGATACGTCACGCAGCCGACGTAATCTCCCTCACCCAACGCATATCTTGCTGCGGGCAATGAAGCGATACCGGTGGGATCGAGCATTGTCACCAGCGAAATCTTGAAATCGAAGGCACACTTGGCCATCTCTTCCCTGATCTGTTCCAGTTCCTTCTCGGCCGCAATCATCAGCCGGCCAGAAACGATGGGCGACCAGGAACCTGATCCATAGTTAATGCCGAAATTCGACGTAAAACTGTATGCACCATCCGACAGAGGCGGGGGAAAATTGACACCACCCAACGCGAACAGCCATTCCCCAGGCAGGCTTTCTTGTTGATAGAATTTTTTCAGGGCGCCCGTGTCCTCCCAGTGACCCATACGCGCCGAACCCTTGGGCCAACCGCTGTCGGGATTGCATTTGACAAACTTCCACTGGTAATTTTCTGCGATCAGGATAATCGCCTCAAAGTCGCCCTTGACAGTTTCGCTGCTTATTTGAATACAAAAGTCTGCAACTGTGCACTCCATGCGTACCTCCAGTTCCGACTAACTTCGGTGTGCGGCGTACCGCTCAAGGGAACTTGATTCACCATTTCCCGGCACCCTATGCCAAATGGAATCGGTTGGCTCTGAGACCCAGCAATGCAACCATTCGAGTTCAGGCCTTGCCGCTGGGTGCTCCTGTTTGGATTGTCCAAACGTGCCCACTGTGTGAGTGTCAGACCGCCAATCGAGCGATTATATTTGCCATAATATAACA
>CAIPGC010000285.1 GCA_903864505.1 uncultured beta proteobacterium
CGATCTGGTGATAAGTGCGGCCGGTGTGCGCCCGGCCATTGGTTACCTGAAAGACTCGGGCATTAACTGTCTGCTGGGGGTGTTGACCAATGAGCACCTGCAAACCAATGTAGCAGGTGTCTTCGCCGCTGGCGATTGCGCCGAGGCGCTGGACAAGATCAGTGGCAAGATGATCGTGAGTGCCATCCAGCCCAACGCGGCTGAGCAGGCACGGGTCGCAGCGGCCAACATGGTCGCTTTTTCGCGAGGCGGCAAGCCAGCGACTGAGCTCAAGGGTGTCACCCAGATCAACGTGCTCGATACGCTGGGGCTGATCTCGACCAGCTTTGGCGATTGGCAAGGTGCGTCTGGCGGTGACCATGCGGAATGGACCGACAGCAAGGCCGGTCGCCACCTGAGCCTGCAATTCAAGGGCGATGTGCTGGTGGGCTGCAACAGCGTCGGCTGGACCGACCATGTGGGCGCAATGCGCGGGTTGGTTGAAGGGCAGGTCAAGCTCGGAGAATGGAAAGAGACTCTGAAGAAGGATCCCACCAAGCTGATGGAGGCCTACCTCGCAAGCGCACAGGCACAAGGGCAGTGGGCCGGCCCGCAGGACGCACGGCGTAGATGAAAATTTCACTCAAGCTCTTTGCCACGCTCACCGAATACCTGCCTGAGACTTCGCGGTATACCAATATCGTTGAACTCGACGTGGCGCTGGGCTCCACCGTCGTGCAGATCATCGAACCCTACCATCTGCCGCCGGCTCTGGTGCATCTGGTGCTGGTAAACGGTCGTTACATCGCTGCGGAGCAGCGTGCCAACGAAGTGCTGGTCGAGGGTGATGTGCTCGCCATCTGGCCACCCATCGCTGGCGGCTGACATGGTGGCTTGCGACCTGGGTTCCCACCCAATCCAGTTCTGCGCCGCTACGCGGGTTGCTGATGCAGTCGTTCTACCCCGAGCGCTTTGAGCGCGAGATGGCCTGCACCGAGGCCGACTGGCTGCGTTTGTTGCCGCAGGCCATTGGTGATCTGCATTGGAAACTTCAGACGCAGTCCGCAGGAGTGCGCATTGGCGACGGCGCACTTGGCTTGAAATGGCGGGTAGGCGAGCCACTCGCTATCGGGGTGGTGCGTATGCCGCGTTTTCTGGTGAGCTTTCGTTTTGCCGGTTTGGATGATGTCCAGCGCTACGCATTCATGAAGCGATTCGATCTGTACATGCAGCGTGGCGGCGGATAACCCGCGCAGACCTTATCGATAGAACAGCGTCGGCAGCCACATGGTCAGTGGCGGCCAGAGTGCGGCGATCATCAGGTCCAGCAGTGCCACCGCGACCAGGGGCATGACCGCGCGTGAGATTTGCCCAAGCGATATGTTGGCAATGCCGCACGCAACAAAAAGACAGATTCCTACCGGTGGTGTCAGCATGCCAATAGCAAGGTTGACTACCACCAGCACGCCAAACTGTACCGGGTCGATCTGCATCTGCGGCGTCAGCAATGCCAGCACGGGTACCAGCAGCAACAACGCAGCAGTGGTTTCCATCACACAGCCCACAATCAGTAGCAGTCCCATGACCAACAGCAGCAGTCCGAGCGGGGGCAGCGACAGGGAATTGACAAATACATCCAGCAGACGTGCTCCCTGTTGCATGGCAAGCAGCCAGCCAAAGATCTTGGCCATGGCGATGATGAACAAAATGCCCCCGGCGGCGATTTGCGAGCGAACGATCAGCGCTGGCAACTCTTTCCATGGCAGTTCCCGGTTGATGACGGTGCCTACCAGCAGCGCATAAAAAACCGCCAGGGCTGCGGCCTCGGTGACGGTGACAAGGCCAGACAAGATTCCGCCCAGAACCACCACCGGTGCACCCATGGACCACATCGCGTCCTTGCCGGTGGAGAGGACTTTGCTCAGTTGAAAAGGCAGGCGTTCGCCGTAGCCATTGCGCCAGGATACAAATACCGCGATCACGAGGAATGAAAGTCCCATCAGGATGCCGACCAGCATGCCACCGGCAAACAGTTGCGAGGTGGAAATGTTGGTCATGAAACCGAAAATAACCATCGGAATCGACGGCGGAATAATGATGCCGATCGACCCGCCTGCAGCCACTACCGCTGCCGCAAAAGCGGGCGGATAACCCTGACGGATCATGGTCGGAATGACCACTGCGCCAATGGCTGCAGTATCAGCCGCAGCCGAGCCGGAGATGCCGGCAATGATCATGGACGCCACGATGGCCGCGGCCGCAAGGCCCCCCGGAGCCCAACCCACCAGGCTGTTGCAAAAGTCAATCAATCGGCGCGAAATGCCCCCGACTTCCATGATGGAGCCTGCAATCATGAACAACGGGACCGCCAGCAGGTCAAACGAATCCACACCGGAGAAGAGTTGCTGCACCACGGTCTGCCCCAGTGCGGCCAGCGTCACCGTGTCGGGGAACACGCCCGGTGTCACGATCAGGCCGATGGCAGGCAAACCAATGGAAAGTGCAATCGGTAAACCCAGCGCCATCAGCACAAACATCAGCGCAAACAGCAGGACGATGATCATGCTGCGTCATCCTTGCTTTTGGTGACGTCGGTCAGGATGTGCAGCAGGAAGATCATGGCCGACAGAGGTACGGCTGCAATCGGAATGGACATCGGCATCTGGACCGCGGTAGAAGCCTGCTCCCAGGAATTCACGGTGTATTTCACGCCGTACCAAGTGATCAACCCAAAGCAACCCAGATTCAGAATCTGCAGGCCGCGCAAAATAACCCGCTCAAACAGCAGGCCAAAGCGCGCACCGAAGCCTGCCAGGCCAATGAAGTGCGCCCGCTTGTAAGCCACGGTGGCGCCCAGAAAGGTGGTCGCCACCAGCAGATAGCGGCCCACTTCTTCCGACCAGCTCAGCGAGTGCCCGAGGTAGCGCGCCAGCACCTGCACGAAGAGCACCACCGATATGCAGACACCTGCTGCCAGCAGTAACTTCTCGACCGCGCTATTGACCAGGTTGCTGAGCGACAGCAATCGGCGATGCAGGCCCATGCTCTCGCGCTTTACTTGACGATCTTGCGGATGTCTTCCACGATCTTCTTGGTATCGCCGCTGAGCGAAGCGTAGACCGGTTCGGTCTTGGCACGGAAGGCGGCCAGGTCCGGGTTGTCGATCACTTGCATGCCCGCTGTCTTCAGCGCGGCGAGCTGACTGGCTTCGTTGTCACGAACAAAACGCCGACCGGCCAGCGCTGCTGCCTGGGACGCATCCATGAACGCCTTACGGTCGGCGGGGGGCAACTTGTCCATGAACGGCTTGCTACCCACGAACACCAGGGCCGAGTACACGTGGCGAGTGATGGAGAGGTACTTCTGACCGGCTTCGTTCAACTTGCCGGCGGAGATGACCGAGATCGGGTTCTCCTGGCCATCGAGCACCCCCTGCTGCAACTGCGTGGTGATAGGCCACGCCATGGGAGTTGGGTTGGCACCAATGGCGCGCCAGATTGCCAGGTGGGTGGGCGACTCCATGGTGCGAATCTTCATTCCCTTGAGGTCATCGGGGCTGTTGACGGCGTGCTTGGAATTGGTGACGTTGCGAAAGCCGTTGTCGAGAAAGTGCAATCCGACCAGACCCGCCTTGTCAAAGCGCTTGAGCAGGTCCTGGCCAATGGAGCCGTCGAGGACCTTGTCGGAAGCCTCGTAGGAGTTGAACAGGAATGGCATTTCCAGCGCCTTGATTTCTGGCACAAAGGACTCAATCGGACCGGTGGTGCACACGCTCATCTGCACGGTGCCCAGTTGCAACTGCTGCAGCACCTGCGTCTCGCTGCCCAGGGCAGCGGAGTGGTGCACGATCACGTCGTACTTGCCTGGCAGGGCCTTGTCGAGCTCTTCCTTGAACTTGTTTGCGGCGACAGTGTGGACAAAGGTCGGGCCTGTAACGACACCGATATTGACCTTTTCGGCGGCGAGCGCCGCCAGGCAAAATCCCAGACCGATGGCGCAGGTCAAGGCTTTCAAAGTGCGGGAAAGTGTGTTCATGGTTCTCCTCAAATCGTTGTTAAAGTGGTCGGCTAGCGAGCCGTGCATCATACCGTTCACGAGGGGCAAAAGAAATCACTCGGATGGGTTGCCGTGTCGTACTTTGCGACGCGCAAAGCTCCACCACGGCAATACAGCACGCAGTGGCAGGATTTCGCCGCTGTGAAAGGGCGTGTATCCCGCGATGTTCCTCATCTGGTCCTGCCATTCGGAACTCTGCAAAACGGCACGCAAGGCGACGATGGCCGGATCGTCAAGTGCCGATTTCCGGCACACCAAGTGGTAGTTCTCCTGCACCAATGGCACGAAATCGAGCCCCTGTGTGCGCGCCGCGACTTCAATGCCCAGTCCGACATCGGCCATGCCACTGGCCACTGCATGGGCTGCCGCGGTGTGGGAGGGTTCGGTGCCATCAAACCCCACGATGGCATCGGCTGACAATCCGCTCTGAGCCAGTAATTCATCCAGCACCACCCGGGTGCCGGTGCCCCGTGCGCGATTGACGAAACGGGCACGTCGCTCTACGACATCGTGCAGCGCCTGCAGTCCCAGCGGGTTTCCACGTGCCACCATCAGGCCCTGGGTGCGTTCCGCAAAACCGATGATCTTGTGCAAGCCCGGTTGCAACAGGGGTTTGTAGACGCGCTCGGCCAGAGAACCCTGGGCCGGGTGCTGCAAGGTATGGAATCCTGCCATCACGCAGCGCCCCTCGTTGAGCCCGCGAATGGCATCTACACTGCCGCAAAAGCGGATGTCCAAGTGCAACTGGTGCGGTTCGCATGCATGGGCCCGCAGAGCGGCCAGGGCATCGTCGTGGCTGGCGTACAAAGTGACCACATGGGCCTGAGGATCAAACGCCACTGCAAAAGCGCGCTCCAGGTCTGCGCGCAAGGCCTCAATCTGCGGTGCCAACCGCGCCTGTGCCTGGCGCTCGGCCCATAGCAGCTTGGCGCCAAATTTGGTCAACCGGGCCGATTGCCCCTTCTCCCAGACCACCAACTGGTTGCCCAGTTCGTTTTCCCAGCGCTTGAGTTCACCCCAGACATGGCGGTAGGAGAGCCCGAGCGCCCGCGCAGCCGCCGAGATCGAGCCCTGGCCAGAGACCGCTTGCAGCAAGTCGATGAGCGGATTGCGTACCTGTGCCGGCGTGGTGTCGCGGGAGAGTGTGTAGTGGAACTGGAGCCTATGCACGGTGTTTCATATCGCTGGTAATTGGTTCGCTGGCTACGATACTCCAAGTTATGACCACTTTCACCGAGAGCGCCAAGACGGCGCTTGATCTTGTCACCACACTGGACGCCACCCTCCTGTCCATCGTCGGACGCTCTCTGGCGGTGAGTGCCTGCGCCTGTGCCATCGCCTGTGCAGTGGGGCTGGCGCTTGGGGCGTGGTTGGGTGTGGCGCGCTTTGTCGGGCGCGACGCTGTACTTACGCTGGTCAATACTTTTTTGGCAGTGCCATCGGTGGTGGTGGGTCTGGTGGTGTATCTGCTGCTGTCGCGCTCGGGCCCGCTGGGTTTTCTGGGCTGGTTGTTCAGCTTCAAGGCCATGGTGCTGGCGCAATCTCTGCTGGTGCTACCAGTGGTCACCGCGCTGACCCGGCAGGTGGTACAAGACGCCGAAAGCATGCATGGCGAGCAACTGGCTTCGCTTGGGGCGGGCGGGTTGCTGCGCAGCCTGTTGCTGGCCTGGGACGAGCGCTTTGCCTTGCTGACGGTGGTGCTTGCGTCCTTTGGGCGGGCCATTTCTGAAGTGGGCGCGGTGATGCTGGTGGGTGGCAACATCGATGGATTTACCCGGGTCATGACCACCGCTATTGCGCTGGAGACCAGCAAAGGCGACTTGCCGCTGGCGATGGGGCTGGGCTTGGTGCTGCTGGTGGTGGTGCTGGCGCTTAATGCGCTGGCCGGACTGCTGCTGCGCTGGCGTGAGCGCGAGGAGGGTGGCGGCGCGCCGCTGGCCTTGATGGGGGTGAGTTCATGACCCTGGCGGTGGAGGCCGTCTCTGCCTCGGTACAGTTTGGTCAATCCGCCAAGGCAGTGCATGCGTTGCAGAGCGTGAATCTGAGGGTGCAGGCCGGCGAACGTGTTGCGCTGGTAGGTGCCAACGGCAGTGGCAAGAGCACCCTGCTGCGTTTGCTGCATGGTTTACTGGCACCCACTGCGGGCAGCGTGCACCGTGGCAATGATGCAAGCCAGGCCATGCTGTTCCAGCGACCTCATTTGCTGCGACTTTCGGTGCAAACCAATGTGGCACTAGGGCTGTGGCTGCGTGGCACGCCGTGGACTACAGCACAGGCCAAGGCACTGCAGGCGTTGCATCGCGTGGGCCTGGCGGATCAGGCCTTGCGCTCGGCCCGCAAGCTCTCTGGCGGGCAGCAGCAACGCGTGGCCCTGGCCCGTGCCTGGGCGCTGTCGCCGCAAGTCTTGTTGCTGGATGAACCGACCGCCAGTCTGGACCCCCATGCCAAGCGTGAAGTGGAAGCGCTGGTGGATGACTATGCCCACCATCGCAGCGGGGCGACGCTGATTTTTGCCAGCCATAATCTGGGCCAGGTCAAGCGCCTGGCCAGCCGAGTGGTTTATTTGGAACAGGGCCGAGTGCTGGCGGATCTGCCGGTGGCCGATTTCTTTGGTGGTAGCGTGCTGGCCAGCCGCTATCCGGAAGCCCACGTGTTTGTTAAAGGAGAGCTTGTATGAAATCCGTTAAGTATTTTTGGCTTTTAGCCCCCGTTGAATCTGCGCGGGCAGCTATTGTTTCAATAGCATTGTTGGGGGTGGCCTGGAATGCTTCGGCACAGTCCATCGTAGTGGCTTCCACCACCTCGACTGAGCAGTCGGGGCTGTTTGCCCACTTGCTGCCCGAATTCAAGAAAGCCAGCGGTATCGACGTCAAAGTGGTCGCTCTGGGCACTGGCCAGGCGATTGACATGGGCCGCCGGGGCGACGCAGACGTGCTCTTTGTGCACGACAAAGCGGCCGAAGAAAAAGTGGTGGCAGAAGGGTTTGCCGTCAAACGCCAGGATGTCATGTACAACGATTTTGTGCTGATTGGCCCCAAGGCCGATGCTCTGAAAACCCGAGGCAATGACATTGTCGAGGCGCTGAAGAAGATTGCTTCAGGTAACGCGGAGTTCATCTCCCGAGGCGACAAGAGCGGCACCCATGCCGCAGAGTTGCGTTTTTGGAAAATGGCCGCACTGGAGGACGCCATGGGCCGTGGCTACAAATCCTGTGGTTGCGGCATGGGACCGGCGCTGAACATGGCGGCGAGCACCGCTGCCTATGTACTGGCCGATCGGGGCACTTGGCTGAGTTTCAAGAATCGCGCTGACCTCGTGGTACTGGTCGAAGGCGACAAGCGGCTTTTTAACCAGTACGGCGTGCTGCTGGTCAACCCGGCCAAGCATGCCCATGCCAAGGCCATGGAAGGGCAGAAATTTGTTGACTGGGTCACCTCCAGCGCAGGCCAGGGCGTGATTGCAAGCTACAGGATCGATGGCGAGCAGCTGTTTTTCCCGAATGCCGGGGTTGCGGCAAAATAAGCCCGGTCGACCGCCGCCAACGGCCTACCGAATTGGATTGACATCCTGGCCAATCATGGCCCGTGAAATCAGGGTAATGCCGGACGGGCTTACCCGAAAACGCTTGCGATCTTCAACCGGATCAATGCCAACCTGGGTGCCTTCGGCAATTACGCAATTCTTGTCGATGATGCATTTCTTGAGAATGCAGTTGCGTCCGATCTGCACGTTGGGCAGCACGATCGAATCCTCGACGGTGGAGTAGCTGTGAATGCGTACGCCTGAGAACAGCATGCTGCGTCGTATGTCGGAGCCGCTGACAATGCAGCCTCCAGCCACCATCGAATCCACCGCGGTGCCTCGCCGGCCGTCGTCGTCAAACACAAATTTTGCCGGGGGGCTCTGTGGTTGCCAGGTCCAGATTGGCCAGTTGTCATCATAGAGGTTGAGTTGGGGGGTAACCTGCACCAGGTCCATATTGGCCTCCCAATAGGCATCCAGCGTACCTACATCGCGCCAGTAGGCGGGCTTGCCGGCCTCGCCGACGTGGCTGTCGGCAAAGCTTTGCGCGAAGGATCGGTATCTTTTTACGCAGTGCGGAATCACGTCCTTGCCGAAGTCGTGGCTTGATTTCGGATCGTCAGCGTCGCGCAGCAACTGTTCAAACAGAAAACGTGCATTGAACACATAGATACCCATACTGGCCAGTGCAATGCCCGGGCGGCCCGGGATGTGTTTCGGATCATTGGGCTTCTCTTCAAAATTTACGATGCGCTTTTCGGCATCAACTGCCATTACGCCAAAGCCCTTGGCTTCTTCTAACGGGACCTCAATGCATGCTACCGTCAGGTCGGCATTGCGCTCGGCGTGGGCCGCCAGAATGCGACCGTAGTCCATGCGGTAGATGTGGTCACCCGAAAGCACCAGCACATACTCCGGGTTGGCATGACGAATTTCGCGCAGGTTCTGAAACACGGCATCCGCGGTACCGCGGTACCAGTGGGATTCATCCACCTGCTGCTGCGCCGGCATGATCTCGATGAACTCGCCCAGTCGGCCATCCAGAAAGCTCCAGCCCAACTGCAAGTGGCGAATAAGGCTTTGCGCCTTGTACTGTGTGGCCACCCCCACGCGGCGCACCCCCGAGTTCACACAGTTCGACAGTGTGAAGTCAATGATGCGGAATTTTCCGCCAAACGGAACGGCCGGTTTCGAGCGCCAGTCGGTGAGTTGGTGCAACCGGCTACCGCGCCCACCGGCCAGGACTATCGCGTACGTGCTGCGCGTGAGCTGACTGACAAAGCGTGGGTCTCTGCTGCTGCTGTGCAGGACGGTGTTTGATTCGCTTGAAGGACTCATCATGGCCTCCCTATCACGATAGTAATGGCAGTGGGCACAACGTGGCCGCAGCAGCTATTTGATATGGCGTCGACGCTGCTCTTCCGAAACAAACTCTTCCATATCCGGGTCCAGTGCGCTACGCGCACTGACAATGCCAACCGGCTTTCCCTCAGACACCACCGGAACGTGTCTGAAGCCCCTTTCGTGCATCAGCTTTAGTGCGTGGCCAAACGTCTTTTCGGGATCAACCGACAGGGGTGTAGGTGTCATCACTTCGCCCAGGAGGGTGGTGCTGACATCGCGCCCGTTCGCAATTACCCTGAACACGGCATCGCGCTCGGTGAAGATTCCGACCAGCAGCTCGCCGTCCACCACCAGCACTGCTCCGACCTGTTTTTGCTCCATCAGGCGCGCCGCATCGCCCACTGTAGTCTGTGGTGGCGCGGTGAGCAACTTTTTGTGCTCCATGACACTCTTGACGCGTTGGCTGAACATATTTTGCTGTTGCTCCCTCTGGAAGATCGAGTTGAGATCGATTATTCGCAACAAAGCGCAGAAAAAACACTGATATAGGTCAGTAACTAGGGAGTCCCCGGTTCGTGAATACCCTGACCCTACACATCAGGAATTGACTATTCGATGCACCAAAGCCTTGGTAAATGTCCCGGTGTTGGCGGTTCCGCCCAGGTCGCCGGTCCGAATATTGTCCAGGTTAAGCACCGCGTCTATGGCATTGCGCAGGCGGGTCGCCATTTCGGGCAATTTGACGTGGTCAAGCATCATTGCAGCCGCTAGCAACAAGGCGATTGGGTTGGCAATGCCCTTGCCCGCGATATCCGGTGCCGATCCATGCACCGCTTCGAAAATGGCCGCATCAGCACCGATATTGGCGCCAGGTGCCATGCCCAGGCCCCCTACAAGTCCGGCCACCAGATCCGACAGAATGTCACCAAACAAGTTGGTCGTAACCAGCATGTCGAACTGCCATGGGTTCAGTACCAGTTTCATGGCACAGGCATCAATGATGACCGTGTCCATCACGAACTTGCCTTTGTACTTGCGCTCGTAGAGGTCCAGGCCGGTTTCGAGGAAGATTCCGGTCAGCGCCTTCATGATATTGGCCTTGTGCACAATGGTGACCTTTTTGCGCCCGTTGGCTACGGCGTGCTCAAAGGCGTATTCGAGCAGACGCATTCCGCCCTGCCGTGTATTGACGCCGGTGGCCATGGCCACGGCGTGCGGGTCTCCGTTAATCGGAATGTAATGCTCGTGGCCGATGTACAGTCCTTCGAGGTTTTCGCGCACCACGATTAGGTCGATTTTGTCAAAACGCCCACCCGGGATGATGGTGCGGGCCGGGCGCAGGTTGGCGTAGAGTTGAAACTCTTCGCGCAGGCGCACGTTGGAGGATCGGTAGCCGCCCCCGGACGGAGTTTCCAGCGGACCCTTGAGGGCCAGTCGCGTGCGGCGAATGCTGTCCAGGGTGGATTTGGGCAGTGGGTCGCCGCCGGTCTTTACCCCTTCTAACCCCGCAGTCTGGCGATCCCACACAAAGGGGGCATTCAGCGCATCCAGCGCCGCAAGCGTGGCATCCACGATTTCTGGGCCAATACCGTCGCCGGGAATCAGGGTTGCGGGAATGTTGTGGGTCATGGCAAGGTCTCGCTGGTGGAAAAGGGAAGAACGATGTACGACCTTTTATACCAGCTTCCGCCGAGCGGACCGCATGCTCGCCGCCGCAGTCTCATAATGCCCGTTGCGGCGGCGGGGTGGGTTCTGGCGGTACAAAGAACCATAGCACCAGGTAGGCCAGCAAGCCCGATCCACCTGCGATCAGCAACAGGGCAAATGCCATTCGCCATAACCATGCCCCCACGCCCGTGGCTGTGGCCAGTCCTGCGCACACTCCGCCAATCCAGCGGTCGGTAGTGGAGCGACGCAGGCCGTTGATGGTCTCGAAGGTGGTTGCGGCGGGAGCGGGCGTGGCAAGCAATTTCTGCTTGGCACGCTCGAACTCGTCGGCACTCAGGCTGCCACGGTTGCGCAGTTGTTCGAGCTGGCTTAAATCATCGGCAATGGACATAAGTGTCTCCTGTGCAAGAAAAATTTTCGATGGTTTTCTCAACCGCATGTACCAAAGTCTAGGGCGCCCCGGCTTCGGGCAATAGGGATGTGTGACGAATTGCAGAAACATGGGGGCAATCCCGCGCCCGCGGTGGACCGATGGTAGGGCGAATTGCTCAGGAACCCATCCATAATCCCCCATTGCACAAAGCGCGGTGGAGCGCTTTACTGAACAAGGAATTTCAAATATGGGCGCGCAGTGGAAAGCAAAAGGCAAGGAGCTGGCGGCAAATGCCAAGGGAAAACTGTTTGGCCGGTTGGCAAAAGACATCATGATTGCGGCGCGCAGTGGGGCAGACCCAACATCGAATGCACGGCTACGGCTGGTGGTGGAGCAGGCGCGCAAAGTATCCATGCCAAAGGACACTTTGGACCGTGCCATCAAGAAAGGCGCGGGGCTGACAGGCGATGCCGTCAATTTCGAGCGCGTGATCTACGAGGGTTTTGCGCCACACCTGGTGGCGGTCATGGTCGAATGCCTGACTGACAACGTGAACCGAACTGCGCCCGAAATGCGTGTTCTGTTTCGCAAGGGGCAGTTGGGAACGTCGGGCTCAGTGGCGTGGGACTTTGACCACGTCGGTATGATCGAGGCCGAACCGGCGGTCGCGGGTGCCGATGCAGAAGTTGCCGCCATCGAAGCAGGAGCGCAGGATCTTGAGCCGGGTGAAGAGGTGGGCAGCACCCTGTTCTACACCGACCCCGCCGATCTCGATCTGGTCAGCCGCGCGTTGCCGGCCCAGGGCTTTAGCGTGTTGACTGCCAAGCTTGGATACAAGCCCAAGAATCCGGTGAACCCCGCCAGCCTCAGCGCTGAGCAACTGGAAGAGGTAGAAACCTTTCTGGCGGCCGTCGATGGGAACGACGACGTGCAAAACGTGTTCGTGGCCCTGTCCGGCTAGTACCCGTGTCGGACGACAGCCAGATAGACATTGCGCCGTCGTTTGTGGCGCTCTTTGTCTTGCCTGGCCGCCAAAAGCCCTCTGAACCCCGCGCCGTGGTGGCACAGCGCTACGAGTTTTGTGAAGATCTGGCGACCCTGCTGACCGAAACCGCGTGCGACATGATGTTCAAACTTGGCATCACCCAGCACGATGTGCTGCAACGGGTTCATCAAGGGTTGCTGGGTGACGGTTCCGTGGTATCGGAACCCGAAGCGCAGTGGGTCATTCAACGGCTGGACGAACTGATGGGCTGATTGGCAGACGCTTTTGACGGCCAGGTGAATAGTCCGATCGGACTATTGTGGAACTACCTAAGCCGTGGCAAAGTTCTGGCACGCAAACCTGCGCACACCGGCTCTTGAATGCGCCACCTTCAATCTACCTTACCGATGTCATCCAATTTCGCAGAGCTCGAATCCAGCGTAGAACCGCTCGGCATGGCAAGTGGATTCGTCAACGAGTTTGCCGATGCAGTGCAGTCCCAACCCATGTTTGAAGGATTCACGCAGGAAGAAACTGCCCTATTCTCCGAGTACTTGGAATGCTATGGCGTATCCAGGCAGGCGGTTGTGGTGCGCGAAGGGGATGAGGGCAACTTTCTGGCGATTCTTGTGACTGGTCGGGCCATGGTGCTGAAGAACTACAAGGGCGTTGAGAAGATGGTCCAGGAACTCACTCCCGGTGAAATGATTGGCGAGATGTCGCTGATTGACGGGCAAAAGCGTTTTGCCAGTTGCGTCGCGATTGAGCCGAGCGACTTTGCTGTTATGACCAGCGAAAATCTGAACGCCCTGCTGGCCCAGCACCCGGCGTTGGGCAACAAGTTTCTGATGAAGCTTCTAGGTCTGTCCACGGCGCGGCTACGGCGTGCAACCGAGATGATGCTGCCCGGGTTGATGCACGTGGCCGTCTAACCATCGCCGGTAGGCTGAGTATGGTCGGCCACAACGCCACGGTCAATCAATGTCTTGGCAGTAGCCAGCGTCTTTGTGCCAAGCATCATCGCGGGTCGCACCAAAGGTCCTTCCATGGCGAGCCAGATTCACTGTCGAAGTAAGTGGACGCTTTTGTTGCTGCACAGCCGCCACCGCAGACCGTCAGATAAGCAATCAGAGCGCCTGCAGTCGCAGCACTCCTGGTGACGTGCAACCCTGAACGTCGTTTATGTGAGCTTTGCATGGCATCAATTATCGGGTTGATTGTCGAGCGCAGTGCTCAGATGGAGTCATGCCAGTGCTACATTTTGTACTTGGCGGACATTCTGAATTTGTCTATTTCATAGACCCTCGCAACACTATTATCTTCATCATGACATCCACACAAGCTTTCATCGACACCGTCTTCAGCCAGGCCCGAACAGCGAACGGATTTCTCAGCAAGCCCGTGCCGCCTGAACTGCTTCGCAAGGTATATGACGCAGCGAAGATGGGCCCCACATCCATGAATACACAGCCTACGCGGTATGTA